>DASRIY010000063.1:0-9261 GCA_035649755.1 Candidatus Methylomirabilota bacterium | reverse complement strand
CGTCTCGCTGCTCAGGGCCCTTCGGCGCCTCCTCGCCGCCGGCGGCTTCCAGGTCAAGACCTTCTCGTCGGCGGAGGACTTCCTGGAGTGCTCGAGCCCCCGGACACCCGGCTGCCTCGTCCTCGACGTTCACCTCGGTGGACTCAGCGGGTTCGAGCTGCACGAGCGCCTCGTCGCCGCCGGCCGGCGCATTCCGGTGGTGTTCATCACCGCTCACGACGACGCGGCGACGCAGGATCGCGCGCGCCGCGCCGGCGCCGTCGAGTACCTCCGCAAGCCCTTCGACGACGAGTCCCTGATCGCCGGAATCAACCGCGCCCTCGGTCAGGTCTGATTCTTGATAGCCGCACCTCGACCGGCGGGGCCCCAGCCCCGCGACGGTCTGCTGCGCGCAATCCTTCCCGGCTCCGTCCTCGCGCGCGCCTAGGACCAACGTCCGATGGCGTCCGGTGGCTCGCCGCACTAGTCTCGCCGCGGTGGATTCTCGAACAGGGGGAGGCCCTACCGTGAAACAGACAATTCAACGACTTGGAAGTGGGCTCGTCTGGATTGCGGTCGCGGCGCCGCTGGCCGCCGGCTGCTCGAGCAACGGCCCGCTGGCGAGCACCAAGCTCGCGCAGGCAGAGCGCGCGGTGGACGAGGCGCAGCAGGCCGGCGCGGCCGTCAGCGTTCCGGTCGAGCTCCGGACCGCCGAGGACAAGCTGAAGGCCGCGCGAGCGGCGATGGCCAACAAAGACTACGACCAGGCGATCAAGGTCGCCGAGCAGGCCTCCGTCGACGCGGACTACGCGCGCGCCCGGGCCGTCAACGAGCGCGTCAAGAAGATGGCCGACGAGATGCGCGCGAACATCCAGACGCTCCGCCAGGAGCTCGAGCGCCTTCCCCAGTAGCGAAGTCAGCTTGCGAGAGGTGAACGATCATGACTCTTGTTCCAAGCCACCTGAGACGGTTGGTCGCAGGACTCCTCCCGCTGGCGGTCCTGGCCGGCTGCGCATCGTCTGGCCTGGAGCAGGCCGCCAAGGCCCAGCTCGCGAAGGCACAGACCGCCTATCGCCAGGCGCAGTCCGACCCGAACGTGCAGGCGCATGCCCAGCTGCAGCTCGCCGACGCACAGAAGGCCGTCCAGGCGGCAGAGCAGGCGACGAATCCGGAGGACATGCAGCAGCTCGGTTACGTGGCTGAAAAGAAGGCCCAGACCGCGTCGGTCATCGGCGCGATCCGCAAGATCGAGCAGGACACGCAGATGATGGGCAGGGAAACGCAGGACATCCTCCTGCAGAAGCGGGATCGCGAGCTGAAGGCGGCGCGGGCCGACGCGGACCAGGCGCGGGCCGCGGCCGAGGCGCGTGCGCGTGACGCGGAGGCAAAGGCCCGCGAGGCCGAGCAGGCGCGAACACAGGCCGAGCAGGCCCGCGTGGCGGCCGAGACCGCCCGCGCACAGGCGGACGCCGAGCAGGCCAAGAACGCCGCGCTCCTGAAGGAGCTGTCGGACCTCAAGGGGCAGCAGACCAACCGCGGCCTCGTCCTCACGGTGGGCGACGTGCTCTTTGCCACCGGCAAGGCCGAGGTGGCCGCCGGCGGTATGCGCAGCATCGACAAGCTGGCGGAGTGGCTCAAGAAGAACCCGACGCGCAATCTGCTGATCGAGGGCCACACCGACAACACCGGCCCCGAAGACTTCAACCAGAAGCTCTCGCAGCAGCGCGCCGAGGCGGTCCGGGATCAGCTCGTGTCGCGGGGCGTCCCCGCCGACCGGATCACCACCAAGGGCTACGGGCCCAAGTACCCGGTCGTCGCGAACGACACGGCGTCGGGCCGTCAGCAGAACCGGCGCGTCGAGGTCGTGGTCCTGAATGAAGGCGCCACCGCCGACAGCGTGGCGCGATAGATACGGGCGTCATCATGACGCATCTGCACTTTCCGGGCCGTTCCTCTGCGCGATGACGACGATCATGGAGTGCGACGGCTCCGGTCAATGGGAACGCACGTGCTCACGGCCGGCGCCAACCGCCTCACGGCATTCCGGTCGCAGCGGCTCGACGGCCGCCTGATCCTCCAGGGCGGCGAGAACGGCCGGGGCTGGAGCGCGACAATCAACGAAGAATCCGGCCAGCTGGCGGCTGCGGTGGTCGAGGACTATTTCACGTTCTCGATCTTCGGAGCGTGTACGATGCCGTAGCCGCTCGTGAAGTCCGTCGGCGTCTGGGTCGCTCGCGGCGTCATCTTGCTCGTTCTGGCCGGTATCGTCGGCTGGAGCGCGCTGGCTATCTACTATTCGAACCTTCCCTGGCCGCTGGCGCGGCGCGTCGCCAGCGGCGCCTTCGTGGTTTTCGCGCTGGCGGCGCTCGCGGCGGTCCGGCCCCTGCGCCGCGGGGCGATCGTGGTGCTGTCGGGGTTTCTCGTGATCCTCGTCTGGTTCTTCCTGATCCCGCCGTCGAACGACCGCGACTGGCAGAAGGACGTCGCCGTCCTGGCCCGCGCGCGCGTCGACGGCGACCGCGTCACCATCGAGAACGTCCGCAACAACGAGTACCGCAGCGAGACCGACTACACGCCGCGCTACGAGACGCGGACCTACGACCTGCAGGCCCTGCGGAGCCTGGACCTGTATCTGGTCTACTGGGGCTCGCCCCTCATCGCCCACACCATCCTGAGCTTCGTCTTCGACGGCGACCGCTATCTGGCCGTCTCGATCGAGACGCGGAAGAACGGCGACGAGGCGTACTCGGCGGTGCGGGGGTTCTTCCGTCAGTACGAGCTCTTCTACGTGGTCGCCGACGAGCGGGACGTGGTGCGGCTCCGAACGAGCTACCGCGGGGAGGACGTCTACCTCTTCCAGCTCGTCGCGACGCCCGCCTTCGCGCGGGAGGTGCTGCTCGACTACCTGAAGACGGTCAACAACCTCGGCGAGCAGCCCCAGTGGTACAACGCGCTCACCCACAACTGCACGACCGCCGTCCGGGGCCACATGGTGCCGTACGTGAAAGACGCCGTGTGGAGCTGGAAGATCTTACTCAACGGGAAGCTGGACGAGCTCCTCTACGCGATCGGGGCTGTACGCCACGATCTGCCCCTCGCGGAGCTCCGCGCCCGGGGCCACGTCAACGACCGGGCCCGGGCGGCGGAGCGCGACCCGGACTTCTCCAGGCGGATCCGCGAGGGAATGCCCGCCCGCTTCAGCGAACGCTAATGCTCTAGCGCTCCTTGATGAGGAACTGAGAGCGGCGGTTCTTGGCCCAGCACGCCTCGTTGTGCTCGGTGCAGACCGGACGCTCCTCGCCGTACGAGACGATGGTGATCCGGTCGCTCTTCACGCCCTGGGCCACCAGGTAGTTCATGGCGGCCTTGGCGCGGCGGTCACCGAGAGCGAGGTTGTAGTCGTTCGTCCCGCGCTCGTCGCAGTGCCCCTCGATGAGGAGCAGATAGTTCGCATTGGAGTTGAGCCACTGCGCGCTCGCGTCCAGGATCTTCGCGTCGCCCGGACGCACCGTCGCCTGGTCGAAGGCGAAGTAGATCGGATTGAGCGCGTCGTTGGCCCGATACTCCTTGGGCGGCGCCGGGCGCGCAGGCTCGGGAGCCGGCGCCGGGGGCGGCGGAGCCGGGGCAGCCACCGGAGGCGGCGGAGCCGGGGCGGGTGCTGGTGGAGGGGCTGGAGCCGGAGCCGCGGGCGCGGGAGCAGGAGCCGGCCTCTGGCTGACGGTGGCGACTGGTCGCTTCGCACAGCCAGCGAGCAGGACGAGCGCGACAGTCATCGAAGCGAGCACCGGTAGAACGGGCATCGTGCGCACGATTGGGCCTCCCACGCAGGCAGTTGTTCGAGGGTCGATCGTCCGTGACAGTACGCGGCCCGATTCGTGCCCTCAATGAGACGTTGGTCGGATATGGATATTCTCACGTCTCGCGCTCCAAAACATCCCTGAACAGCACCTATTGGACCAAGGTCCGATTCGAAGTCGAGGGCACCTGGCGCAGTCAGGTAGAATGCAGCGCCGTGGACACCGCGCTCATGAGAGGCCTCGCACACGGCCGCGGCTCGGCCGAAGTGGCTTTACTTCTGGGGGGTTACGGCTCCTGAGCGGGGTGTCCGCCCGGTGTCGCACCAGAGGAGTCGCGGTGCTCGCCGCCTGGTTGTCCCTCGCGACCTGCGCGTGCTCGACACCGATCAGCGTCACCAAGGTCGACCCCGCAATCATCCAGCGCGAGCTCGCCACGAGCGCGGTCGCGAATGGTGAGCCCAGCGACGCGACCCGGACCGTCCTCGAGGAGGAAGGGCTCATCGGGCGCTTCGAGGACGACCCGGCAGGCACGCTCGAGAAGCTCCACTCGGCGGTCGTGTCGGGGCGACGCAGAGCTCGCGCGCTGTTCGCGCTGGCCGAGATGTCGTACATCCACGCCGTCGAGACCGGCGACCGGCGCTACTACCTCGGCTCCGCCGTCTACGCGTGGGCGTTTCTCTTTCCGCAGAACCCGCAGGACGAGCCGGACCGGTTCGATCGACGCCTGCGCGAGGCCGCCGACCTCTACAACCACGGCCTCGCCGAGGCGTTCAAGTCGGACGATCGCGCCACCGTCGAACTGCGGGCCGGAGTTTTTTCGCTGCCGTTCGGCGAGATCGAGGTGACGTTCGATCCCTCGATGCTCGTGTGGCGCGGGCGGGAGCTCGGGCCGTTCGTCTCGGTGGCCGAGCTCGAGGTGCGCGGCCTGCGCGCACGCTATCGCGAGTCCGGGCTCGGGGCGCCGCTGGCCGCCGGCGTCAAGCCGATCGATCCGCAGCATCTCAAGTACGACCTGCTCGGGCCGAACGTGAAGGTTCCGGTCACCGCCCTCCTGAGGCTGCCCCGCGGGACCGACCATCTCGACAACCCGCGACTGCACGGCGTCCTGACTCTGTACGTCTCGAGCGACGTCGACGCGGTGAGCGTGGATGGCCGCACGATTCCGCTCGCGAACGAGCCCACGGCGACCCTCGCCTACGCGCTCTCCGATTCACCACTCTGGTCGAGGGAGCTCGGCGGCTTCTTCAAGAGCCTGATCCCGAAGCCGGGTGCCCGGGCCCAGCTCGGCGCGGTCACCGCATACAGTCCCGGCCTCATGCCGGTCGTATTCGTACACGGCACTGCCTCGAGCCCGGCGCGCTGGGCGCAGATGTACAACCGGCTGGCGAACAGCACGCGCATCGCGGGCCGCTACCAGTTCTGGTTCTTTGCCTACGATACCGGCGCGCCCATCCCGTATTCGGCCCGCGTGCTCCGCGATTCCCTCCAGGAGGCGGTGCGGTCGCTCGATCCCGAGGGCCGCGACGAGGCACTCAAGCACATGGTGCTGATCGGCCACAGCCAGGGCGGACTGCTGGTGAAGATGACTGCGATCTCGACCGGATCGAAGCTCTGGGACGGCGTCGCCCGGGAGCGGCTCGACAACCTGAAGCTCAGCGCGGCCAGTCGCGAGGATCTGCGAACGATGATGTTCTTCGAGCCGCTGCCGTTCGTGGAGCGGGTCGTGTTCATGTCGACGCCCCATCGCGGAAGCTTTCAGGCCCGCAACGTGGTCGCCGATCTCTTCCGGCGCATCGTCACGCTGCCGGTCGGCGTCGCGAAGACCGGCAAGGACCTGGTCACCGGCAACCGGGACGCCTTCCGCGTCCCGGTCTCGGGCGACATCACGAGCCTGGACAACATGAATCCGCTGCGGCCCTTCATACGCGCGCTGGCGGAGATTCCGGTGGTGCCGCGGGTGCACGTGCACTCCATCATCGCCGTGCAGGGCAATGGCCCTCTCGAGAAGGAGGACGACGGCGTGGTGGCGTACAAGAGCGCGTATATCGACGGCGCGGAGTCGACCCTGGTCGTCCACTCCGGCCACTCCTCGCAGGAGACGCCCCAGGGCATCGAGGAGGTCCTGCGAATCCTGACGCTTCACGCCTCGACCGTGGAGGAGCGCAATGCAAAGTGACCTGTACCGCACGTGGACGGCGCTCGGTCTCGCGCTCCTGCTCGGCCTTGCCGGCTGTGCGAGCAACGGCGCCGCGAGCTCGACGGCGCCGATCACCGTCACCGACGTCTCGAGCGTCGCCGGCCGGTGGGCCGGCCTGCTCTCGATCACGGGAAGCCGCGACCGTGAAGACTACGTCGAGGTCATCGTCGACGGCGACGGCGCCTACCGCGCCTCGGCGGCGCGGACCATCGGCGTGCTGGACACCAAGGGCACCGTGACCGCCAGCGGCGGCCGACTACTCATCAAGGGCGACAGCGGCGGCCACGGAACCGCGACGCTTTACAAACAGCCACCGCCCGACGAGCGCATGCTCGTCGTGAACGGAACGGCCTCGGACGGGCGAGCGTACACGTTACGTCTTCGTCCTCAGCGCTGAGCGCAGAAAGCCGCCTGGCTTACGGCAGGGTGTAGCCGCAGCCGCGATAGGCTCGGCCATCGATCTCTACCGCGACGATCGACTCGGAGCGTTCTCCGCTCATCGTGTCGACGCATTCGCTCTCGCGAATGAGCACGCGGATCCGATGCGCGTCGGTCTCCGCGGCGTAGACGGTCTCACCGCTCGCCGGGTCGACCTGCGGCGCCGGGCGGGGCGTCGTCACGCGCGCACCTTCCTGATCGAGAAACAGGATCCGATCCTGGAGCATCTCGAGGGACCAACCGGGCTCGTTGCCGGTGGCCCGGAAATCGACGCCGCGCAGACGGGCGTCGGCGCGGATCGAGCGGGGCCGGCTTTCGACGCACCGGTACTTCAGCGCGCCGAGCTCGAGCAGCGCCTCACGGCCCTGGTTCCAGACCGTCACTTTGCCATCCGAGTAGCGGGCTCCCGAGGCCGTGACCTGGCGCGTGAGGCGCAGGACGTCGCGGTCCAGCTCGAGCGCGGCATCGCCGCCGAGCACCGGGACCAGCACGAAGGCCGGCCCCTCTTCGCAGTCGAACGCGCGCGCCATCTCGGCGCGCTCGGCCGCGCGGGTCAGTCGAACCCGCACGCGATCGGTCGCGTCGACCAGCAAGAGCGTGCGACCCTCCTGGCGGAACGCGGTCACGGCGGCCAGGGCACTCAGGAACACGCGCTCCTGGCTCATCACGGCAGGCGGACAGGCCCGCCGGGTGCTCCCGATCGCTCCGGCGCGCAGCGTCGCACCCGACAGCTGGACTGGCGCGAAGTAGTTGTTACACCCGGTCGAGCCGACGATGCGCTCTTCGCTCTCGAAGGTGAGCGTCGACTGGGAGGACTCGAGCACGCCGGCCCCGTCGATGTCCTCGGTAAGCCACGACGTCCCACCTAGGGGCGCGGGCGAGTCGGCCGGACCGCGAGCCGCGCCCCAAGGCACCGCAGTCTGGCATGCCGAAAGGGCAAGGCAGAACACCAGCGCGGAAAATCGAAGCATAGGGCTCACCGTGCACGTTCTCGATACCGCGGGCGCCGGAGCCGGAAAACTGGACCTTGGGCCAGAACAGGTGCGCGCGAGCGCCGCCCACCGACGCGCTTTACCCGGCGCGACGAGACGTGACACAATGTCGCGGACGTAGAGGACAAGGCCTCAGATGAAGCGGATCACCCGTGACCGCCTTCCGATGTTGCTCGCCCCGCTGATCGTCTGCGTCGCCTACTTCCTCGGCGCCAAGCTCGGGTTTGCCCTCAAGCTCCACCCCTACCCGATCTCGACGATGTGGCCCCCCAATTCCATCCTCCTGGCGGCGCTGCTCCTGGCGCCGACTCGGATGTGGTGGATCCTGCTACTGGCCGCGCTACCCGCCCACGTGGCCATCCAGCTCGCGAACGGCGTGCCGGTCCCGATGCTGCTCGGCTGGTTCGTCAGTAACTGCTCGGAAGCGCTGATCGGCGCCACGCTCGTTCGACGGCTCACCAGCGGACCGCTGCGGTTCGACGACTCGCGCCACGTCGGCGTCTTCGTGCTCGCCAGCACCCTCGGCGTGAGCCTGTCGTGCTTCCTCGACGCGGGCTTCGTCACGCTCGTCGGCTGGGGCGAGGGGACCTACTGGGGCCTCTGGACCTCGCGCTTCTTCTCGAACCTGCTCGCCGAGCTGACGCTGGTGCCGATGATCGTCGCGTGGGTCCGGACCGACCGCGAGGCCCTGCGCCGCCTCACGCCCGCGCGCCTCGCCGAGCTCGGGGCGCTGATGATCGCGCTCCTTGCGGTCAGCATTCCGGTCTTCAACTGGCAGAAGACCGGACCGGAGAGCATCGCGGCCCTGCTCTACGCCCCGCTGCCGTTCCTGGTCTGGGCCGCCGTGCGCTTCGGCGCGCGGGGAGCCAGCACCGCGACCCTGACCGTCGCGCTGCTCGCCATCTGGGGCGCGATGCATCGGCTCGGTCCCTTCGTGGGCAGCGTGCCGCGCGACAACGCGATGTCGATCCAGCTGTTCCTCATCTTCATCTCCATCCCGCTCATGCTCCTGAGCGCCTTCGTCCAGGAGCGCCGGAAGGCCGAGCGCGCGGCGCTCCTGAACGAGGAGAGCTTGAAGCTCGCGCTCGACGCCGCGCAGATGAGCATCTGGGACTGGAGCATCACCGGCAACGACGCCACGTGGCCGCGCGAGACAAGCCGCGTCCCGTTCGGCCTGATCCTCCGCGTGGTCCATCCCGACGACCGCGCGATGGTCGCCGAGGCCGTCACCGCCGCGATCGAGAAGGGCGCCGCCTGGGACGTCGAGTTTCGCGTCGCGCATCCCGACGGCAGCGTGCGCTGGGTGATGGGCAAGGGCGAGGTCCTGCGCGACGAGGCGGGAATACCGGTGCGACTGCTCGGCGTCAACGTCGACATCACCGACCGCAAGCGGGCCGGCGAGGCCCTGCGGGCGTCCGAGGAGCTCTTCGCCAAGGCCTTCCGCGGCAGCCCGGACGCGATGGTGATCAGCCGTCAGTCCGACGGGCGCATCATCGACGTCAACGCCCGCTGGGCGACGATGTTCGGCATCGACCGCGGTCTCGCGGTGGAACGGATGCTCGGCGAGTTCCTGATCGGCGCCGGCGTGGCGGACCGGGAAGCGCTCCGGCGCTGGGCCGAGTCGTCGCCGCCCGTGCGCGACATCGAGCTACGGCTCCGCACGCTGGAGGGCGAGCACCGCGAGGCCGTCATCGCCACCGAGGCCATCGAGATGGGCGGCCACGCCTGCTTCGTCACCACGATCCGGGACGTGACGGAGCGCCGGCGCGGCGAGCGCGAGGCTCAGGAGCAGCGCCAGCTCCTGACCCACCTGAGCCGGGTCGCGGTCGTCGGTGAGCTTTCCGGCGCGCTCGCCCAC
>DASRIY010000062.1:0-12874 GCA_035649755.1 Candidatus Methylomirabilota bacterium | reverse complement strand
GCCGAGCGAGAGCAGGTTCACCATGGCCTTGCCCTTCGCCTGGCGCCCGCCCTCCGGGATCTCGTGCACCTTCAGCCAGTGCACCTTGCCGCGGTTCGTGAAGAAGAGCAGATACGAGTGCGTCGAGGCGACGAAGAGGTCTTCGACGATGTCTTCCTCTTTCGTCTCCATGCCAGTGACGCCCTTGCCACCCCGGCGCTGGCTCCGGTACGCCTCGACGTGCGTACGCTTGATATAACCGGCCTTCGAGATGGTCACCACCATCTCCTCGTCGGCCAGCAGATCCTCGATGGTCAGCTCGGTGGTCTCGGTGAGGATCTCCGTGCGCCGGGCGTCGCCGTACTCCTCCTTGATCGCCAGGAGCTCCTCCCGGATGATCGCCATCAGCTTCGTGTCCGAGGCGAGGATGCCCTTCAGCTCTTCGATCAGGGCCAGCGTCTGCTCGTGCTCCTCGACCACCTTGTGCCGCTCGAGCTGGGTCAGGCGCTGCAGCCGCATGTCCAGGATGGCGCGCGCCTGGATCTCGGACAGCTCGAGCTGCCTCATCAGGGCCTCGCGCGCGGCATCGGGGCTCTCGGCCTGCCGGATGAGGCGGATGACCAGATCGAGCTGCTCGACCGCCTTCCGGAGCCCGGCCAGGACGTGCGCCCGTTCCTCGGCCCGGGCCAGGTCGTAGCGCGTGCGACGCGTGACGATCTCGCGGCGGAAGCGTACGAACGCCTCCAGCATCTCCTTGAGGTTGACGATCTGCGGCCGCCGATCGACCAGCGCCAGCATGATGATGCCGAACGTGGTCTGCATCTGCGTGTGCTTGTAGAGCTGGTTCATCACGATCTGAGGAATCTCGCCGCGGCCCAGCTCCAGCACCACCCGGATGCCCTCGCGGTTCGACTCGTCGCGAATCTCCGAGATGCCGGCGATCCGCTTGTCGGTGGACAGCTCCGAGATCTTCTCGATGAGCGTCGCCTTGTTCACCTGGTACGGGAGCTCCGTGATGATGATCGCCTCGCGTCCGCCCCGCATCTTCTCGGCGTGCGCCTTCGCGCGCAGCGTGATGGTTCCGCGGCCGGTCGTGTACGCCTCGCGGATCCCGCCGGCGCCGTAGATGTAGCCGCGCGTCGGGAAGTCGGGCCCCTTGACGACCTTCAGGAGGTGCTCGATCGGCGTCTCCGCGTTGTCGACCAGCATCACCAGCCCGTCGATCACTTCCGTGAGGTTGTGGGGCGGGATGTTGGTGGCCATGCCGACCGCGATCCCCGCCGACCCGTTGATCAAGAGGTTCGGGATCCGCGTCGGGAGCACGACCGGCTCCTGCTCCGACTCGTCAAAGTTCGGGACGAAGTCGACGGTGTCCTTGTCGATGTCGGCCAGCATCTCGTGGGCGATCTTGGCCAGCCGCGCCTCGGTGTAGCGCATCGCCGCCGGCGGGTCGCCGTCGACCGACCCATAGTTCCCTTGCCCGTCGACCAGCGGATAGCGGAGCGAGAACTCTTGCACCATGCGCACGAGCGCCTCGTAGATCGGCGCGTCGCCGTGCGGGTGGTACTTGCCCATGCAGTCGCCGATGACCCGCGCGGCCTTCTTGTACGCCCGGTTCCAGTTGAGCCCGAGCCCCTGCATCGTGTAGAGGACGCGGCGGTGCACCGGCTTGAGCCCGTCGCGGATGTCCGGCAGCGCCCGGCCGACGATGACGGACATGGCGTAGTCCAGATAGGACTTCCGCATTTCCTCTTCGATGGGGACGGGAACCTGGCGCTCGTTGGGCATGTCACACCTGCCTATGGTCAAGGCGCGCGGAGCCCGTCGGGCGGGCCTCCCGGCGCCGTTCACTCACTCGAAACTTAGATATCGAGGTTCGCGACGTCCAGGGCGTACTTCTCGATGAACTCCCGGCGCGGCTCGACGGCGTCGCCCATCAGCACCGTGAACATCTGATCGGCGCCGACGGCGTCTTCCATCGTGACCTTGAGGAGCGTGCGCGAGTCGGCCTTCATAGTCGTGTCCGCGAGCTCCTCCGCGTTCATCTCGCCGAGACCCTTGTAGCGCTGGAAGGTCGCGCCGGCCTTCGCGTGCTCGAGGGCCACGCGGTGCAGCGCGGCCAGCGACGCCACCGGCGTCTCCCGCTCGTCCTCGATGACCGTCGTCGGGCCCTTCGCCGCCGGCGCCACTTTCTCCCACAGCTCGCCGAGGGTCGCGTAGTCCGGCGACTTGAAGAGATCGGTGCTGAACGAGAGCGGCGGCGTGCCGGCGATCGTCACGGTGTGGCCCTCGCTGCCCTCGCCGGCCTGCGCGCTGATGTTGTAGCCGTCGACCGCCGCCGCCGCTTGCACCACCGCCTCCACGATCTCGGCGTGGCCGATTCCGCGCTTGGTGCCCCGGAATTTCGTGCGCAGGAGCTCGAGTAGCAGCGGCTCCGGCACGCCGCGCTTCCGGAACTTCGTGATCAGAGTCTGGACCTCGGACACCGCGCGCAGGAGATCGCGGAGCGCCTCGCCGGTGACCGCCGCCTTGGTCCCCGGCACTTTCACGCCGGCATTGGCCACCCAGGTGTCGAGGAAGAAGTCCTCGAACTCCCGCTCGGACATGACGTACTTCTCGACCTTGCCCTTCTTCACCTTGAACAGCGGCGGCTGCGCGATGTAGAGGTACCCCGACTCGATCACCGAGACCATGTGCCGGAAGAAAAAGGTCAGCAGTAACGTCCGGATGTGCGCGCCGTCGACATCGGCGTCGGTCATGAGGATGATCTTGTGATACCGGAGCTTGGTGACGTCGAAGTCTTCGGGTCCGATCCCGGTGCCGAGCGCGGAGATGAGCAGCCGGATTTCGTTGTGGGACAGGACCTTGTCGTAGCGCGCCTTCTCCGCGTTGATGATCTTGCCCCGCAGCGGCAGCACCGCCTGCGTGCGACGGTCACGGCCTTCCTTCGCCGAGCCGCCGGCCGAGGCGCCCTCGACCAGGAACAGCTCACGGTACTGCGGATCGCGCTCCGAGCACTCGGCCAGCTTGGCGGCGAGGCCCTCGTCGTCGACGCCCTTCTTGCGCGTCAACTCGCGCGCCTTACGGGCCGCCTCGCGCGCCTGCGCTGCCCGCACGCACTTGTCGACGATCTTCCGGGCGGTGGTCGGGTCTTCCTCGAAGGCCTCCGCGAGCTTGTCGTTGACCACCTGCTGCACGAGCCCCTTGATGTCGCTGTTGCCGAGCTTGGCCTTGGTCTGCCCCTCGAACTGGGGCTCCGGCAGCCGCACCGAGACCACCGCCGTCAGCCCTTCGCGGACGTCGTCGCCGCTGATGCCGCCCTTGAAAGTCTTGAGGAAGCCGTTGGCCTGCGCGTAGTTCGACAGAGTGCTGGTCAGCGCCGCCCGGAAGCCGGTCAGGTGCGTGCCGCCCTCGCGCGTGTTGATGTTGTTCGCGAACGAGAACACGCTCTCCTGATAGCCGTCGTTGTACTGCAACGCGGCCTCGACCTCGATGTCGCCCTTTCTGCCTTCGAAGAACAGCACCTTCGGGTGGAGCGGCGTCTTGTTCTGGTTCAGGTGCTTGATGAACTCGATGATGCCGCCCTTGTAGAGGAACGTGTGCGCACGCCCGTCGCGCTCGTCCTCGATGACGATCTTCAGGCCCCGGTTCAGGAACGCCAGCTCGCGCAGGCGGTTGCTCAGCGTGTCGAACGAGAACGCGGTGTCCTCGAAGATCTTCGCGTCGGGCTTGAAGCGGACGATGGTGCCGGTCTTCTTGGTCGTCCCGGTCGCGGTCAGCGGCGCGGTCGGCACGCCGTGCTCGTAGCGCTGCGTCCACTCCTTGCCGCCGCGGCGAATCTCGACCTCGAGCCACTCGCTGAGCGCGTTCACCACGGAGATGCCGACCCCGTGCAGACCGCCGGAGACCTTGTACGCGGAGTGCTCGAACTTGCCGCCGGCGTGCAGCACGGTCAGCACGACCTCGGCCGCCGACTTGCCGCTCTCCTGGTGGATGTCGACCGGAATGCCGCGGCCGTTGTCGCCGACGGAGCAGGAGCCGTCGGTGTGCAGGATGACCTTGATGTGGTCGCAGAAGCCAGCCAGCGCCTCGTCGACGGAGTTGTCAACCGCCTCGTAAACGAGGTGGTGCAGCCCGTAGGTGCCCGTGTCGCCGATGTACATCGCCGGGCGCTTGCGGACGGCCTCGAGGCCCTCGAGAACCTTGATGTCGCTGGCGGTGTAGTTCTCGGCGCTCATGCCGGGGCGACGCTCCCGCCTGCGACGTGAAAGACCGCCGCGCCCTCGACCGCCGGCGTGTCGGGCGTCGTCAGGAATACCTGCTCGGCGGACTGTACCTCGCCGAGCACGTGGCCGCGCACCGTGGCGTCGAGCTCCGAGAGCGCATCGTCGAGCAGTAGAACCGGCGCAGTCCCCGCGGCCTCGGTGACCGGCATGACCTCGGCCAGGCGCAGCGCCAGCGCGACGAGCCGCTGCTGGCCGCGTGAGCCGAACGCGCGCGCGTCGACGCCGTCGATCTCGATCGCGAGGTCGTCACGGTGCGGGCCGACCAGCGTCAGGCGCCGGCGCATCTCCTCGCGCTGCCGGTGCTCGATCGCCGCCAGGAGCACGGCTGGGTCGGTCGCCTCGCCGAGAGACGTCCGGTACCGGATCTCCACCTTCGTCCGCGCGCCCGAGAGGGCTCCGTACACTCGCGCGAGCTCCGTCTGCAGCGACGCGACCGCTTTCCGGCGGCGTCCGATGAGCTCCATGCCGACTGTGGCGAGCTGCTCGTTCCACGGCTGGAGCCGCGCCGCGTGAGCGGCATCGTGAGTGCCCTGCTGAAGGAGCCGATTTCGCCGCGCGAGAATCTGCCGGAACCGGAGCAGCGTCGCGATGTGATTCGGATAAAGCCGCCCGGCGAACCCGTCGATGAAGTTGCGCCGCGCCGCAGGGGCGCCGTTGACGATCTCGAGATCTTGCCAGCCGAACGCGATGACGCGCGCCCATTCCGGCGCCGCATCACCCGTGCTTTGCCAGGTCCCGTCCTCGAGCCGGTTCAGCGCCCGCCGAACCGTTCGCTGCGCCTCTCCCCGAACCAGATCGCCTGCGAAGGTCGTCGCCTCGGTGCCCCAGCGTGGAATTTCGGCGAGCCGGGAGGTCCGGAACGACCGTC
This sequence comes from Candidatus Methylomirabilota bacterium, assembly GCA_035649755.1. Taxonomy (GTDB): domain Bacteria; phylum Methylomirabilota; class Methylomirabilia; order Rokubacteriales; family CSP1-6; genus AR31. The sequence continues at coordinate 7,741 of DASRIY010000062.1, read as the reverse complement.
CCGTGACGATGAAACCGAGCGCCTCGAGGAGGTTAGTTTTGCCCTGAGCGTTGAGTCCGCTGACGACGTTCAGACGCGGCGCTGGACGCCACAAAAGGGTGCGGTAATTCCGGGCTTCCGACAACTGAACGCACCCTATCCACAAACCTATAAACTCCTGTTTTTAAAGGAGAAAACAACATCTAAATCCGCATTGGCATTATAACACAGCAGTAACCTTCGTCCTCGACGCTTTTAATCACTCCTGGGCTCTGCGCGTCCTTGATTTCAAACACGACTTTGTCCTTTTCCAGGGCGCCCATGGCCTCGAGCAGGTAGCGCGAATTGAAGCCGATCACGATCTCTTCGCCGGCGTACTCGACGTCCAGAACTTCCTCGGCCTCGCCCAGCTCCTGACTCGACGCGGTCACCTTCAGCGATGCCGGACTGATCGCCAGCTTCACCGGCTTGTTGCGTTCCTCGGCCATCACCGCCACGCGCCGCAGGGCGGCCGTGAGCGCGCTCTTCGCGGCGGCCAGTTTTCCCGGATGCGAGCGCGGGATGACGGCCTCGTAGTTCGGGAACTGTCCTTCGATGAGCCGCGCGGTCATCACAAAGTTTGGCATCTGGAGCACGAACTGGTTCTCGGTGATCGCAAGCTGGACTTCTTCGCCCGCGCCGAGCACGCGCATGATCTCGCTGACGGCCTTCCGGGGCACGATGCCCGTCGCGTTCGGGATGGCTTTGCCGAGGCTCCGCGTGGACATGGCCAGGCGATGTCCGTCCGTCGCCACCATCCGGACGTCTTTACCCTGGAACGCGAACAAGACACCGTTGAGCGCGTAGCGCGTCTCGTCGTGCGACACCGCAAACGCCGTCTGCGTCAGCATGTCGCGCAGCACCTTCGCCTCGATCGTCACCCATGACTGCGGCGCGGCCGGAACGACCGGCGGAAAATCGTCCGGCGCCAGACCGACCAGCCGGTACGTCGCGCCGCCACACCGGAGGCGCACCGTCACGTTCTCCGTCACCTTCAGCTCGACCGCGGATGCCGGCAGCTCTTTCACGATCTCCGCGAGCTTCCTCGCCGACACCGTGATCGATCCCTTCGCGCCCACCTTCGCCGGCACCGACACTCGCGCGCCGACCTCGAGATCGGTCGCGGTCATCCGGATCCCCTCGCCGTCCGCCTCGAGCAAGACGTTGGCCAGGATCGGGAGGGTCTGCCGCGGCTCCACGATGTTCTGCACCATCTGGAGGCCTTTGAGGAACGCATCACGGTCGAGCACTACTTCCATAAGGTTCTCCAGTGTCTTTGTAGAAGAAAGAAAGACAAGATCGTAGCCGAAGTAGTCGCTAGGCGGTGTGGACAGGAAGATTCAGCAAGAAAGCACTGCGGCGACACGACTTGGCTTGACCCAGTAGCGGGGACAAGCGTGTGGAGATCTCGGCGGGACGCGTGGATCACAAGTTGATGCTCTGGATAAGGCTGTCGATCGTCTTGCGCAACTTGGGGTCTTCCTGCAGGAGCGTCTGGATCTTGTCCACGGCGTGGAGGACCGTCGTGTGATCCTTGCCGCCGAAGGCACGGCCGATCTCGGACAAGGACGAGTGCGTCATCTGGCGGGCGAGGTACATGGCCACCTGCCGGGGAAAGGCGATGGCCCTCGTGCGATTCTTGGCCTTGAGATCGGAGATCTTCAGGCCGAAGAAGTCGCAGGCGCGGCGCTGGATCTGCTCGATGGTGATGATCTTCTCTTCTTCGCCCCACAGCTCGCCGAGCACTTCTTGCACGAGGTCGACGCCCATCTCGCGACTGGTCAGCGCGCAGAACGCGATCATGCGCGTGAGCGAGCCCTCGAGCTCGCGGATGTTCGACTTGATCCGGCTCGCGATGAGATAAGCGACGTCGTCGGCGAGGCGCACACGCTCCAGGGCAGCCTTCTTCTTGATGATCGCCACGCGCGTCTCGAAGTCGGGCGGCTGGATGTCCGCGATCAACCCCCACTCGAACCGCGAGCGCAGCCGCTCCTCGAGCTCCGGGATGTCCTTGGGCGAGGAGTCGCTCGACACGATGATCTGCTTGCGCGACTCGTAGAGGTCGTTGAAGGTGTGGAAGAACTCTTCCTGGGTCCGCTCCTTGCCCGAGATGAACTGGATGTCGTCGATGAGCAGGAGATCGATCGTCCGGTAGCGGGCGCGGAACTCCGCGGTGCGGTCGTAGCGAATCGCGTTGATGAGCTCGTTCGTGAACCGCTCCGAGGACAGGTAGGCGACGGACATTCCCGGGAAGAGGCGCGCGCTCTGGTGCCCGACCGCGTGCAACAGGTGTGTCTTGCCGAGGCCGACCCCGCCGTAGATGAAGAGCGGATTGTAGGCGCGTGAGGGCAGTTCGGCGACCGCCTGGCACGCTGCCTGCGCGAATTGATTCGACGAGCCGACAACGAACGAGTCGAACGTGTAGCGCGGATTCAAGCCCTCGACCGAACCGTTCCCGACCGGCCGCTCCAGTCGTGGCGGCGCAACGTCAGCCGGGATTTCCGCGTCGACGATGACGAGCGTGATGCGCGGGTGGCCGCCCAGACACTCGCGGGCGGCCAGGTGGAGCGCGTCCAGGTAATTCTGCGCGAGCCAGTCTCGGGAAAACTTGTTCGGCGCGCCGATTCGCAGGTGGTCACCCTCGACCCCTATGAGGCGGCACGGTCGAACCCAGTTGTCGAGGACCGGAGCAGGGAGCGTGCGAGCCAAAACATCGAGGAGGCGGGCCCAAAGTTCATCCAGCACGGGAGTCACCCTCACTTACGCACAGAGTTATCCACATGTGTGGATAGCCCGGGACATCTAGCTCGATTGGAGTATCGCGCCGCCACGCGCGCACCTCAGGAAAAACTCCTCACGCCGGTACGTCGCACGATGGATGGCGGACTCTAGCATGGGCTCAAACCGGGTCGCAAGCGTCTTCGCAAACGAACGGTGAGTTGACTCGCTTGTGGTCGATGTCTACACTGTCGGTTCGACGATCATCGAGGGGGAATCCAGTTCATGAAGCGGACGTTTCAGCCCAATGTGCGCCGGCGGAAGAAAACGCACGGCTTTCGTGAGCGAATGAAGACGAAGGGCGGGCGAAAAGTATTGAAGCGGCGGCGCGCGAAGGGCCGGAAACGGCTCACTGTCTGACGGGCCGGCTCCCGCGGCGAGACCGGCTGACCACCAGCACTGATTTTCAAGCCCTCTTCCAGCGTGGCAAGCGCATCGACCGGCCTTCGATGATCGTGCTCTGGCGCGAGACGACCGAGCCGCGGCGTGCGGGCTTCGCGGTGAGCCGGCAGATCCGAGGCGCGGTCCGCCGTAACCGGGCTCGTCGCCGGCTACGCGAGGCGTATCGCGCGACCCGCGAGACGGCCCCCACGCACACTGCGCTCGTGATCATCGGGCGGCCGGCTGCGCTCCGCGAGCCGTTCTCGGCCCTCGCCGCCGAACTGCGCGGCGCGCTCGCGGCCATTCCGGGCCCTCGGCCGTGACGGCCGGCGCGCGGATCGCTCTCGGCGCGGTCGTGACCTACCAGCGGCTGGTCTCGCCGCTCCTGCCGGGTGCCTGCCGGTTCGCGCCGACCTGTTCGGAGTACGCCCGGCTCGCCATCCAGGAGCAGGGCTTACTGCGGGGCGTAGGCCTGGCGGCGTGGCGCCTGCTTCGCTGCCACCCGTTCCATCCCGGCGGTGACGATCCGCCGCCGACCCCAGCGCGGCGACGGTCATGACGATGGAAAAGCGGGTCATCCTCGCAGTCGTCCTGTGGGCGGCGGTGTTCATCGTCTACCAGGTCCTCTACCCGCCGGAGGCCCCGCAGCAGAAGCCGCCCGCGCAGACGGCGCAGACCGAGCCCGCTCGTGCCCCCGAACCAGCGCCGCCCGCGCCCGCGGCTCCGGCTGTGGCGCCGAAAGCCGCGCCCCCGGTCAGTGCTCCAGCGGCTCCCCGTCCGCCGCAGCGCCTGACGACGGTGAATGCCCCGCTCTACCGGGCGGTGGTCAGCAGCGAGGGCGGCAAGCTGCAGGAGCTGACGCTCGAGTATCGAGGCGAGCGGCCCATAGTCCTCCTCGGTGACCTCGGGCCGGCCGGGCTCCTCGTCTCGCCCGACGCGAGCGCGGCGCCGGCGCCGGTACCGATGGCCGTGAGCGCCGAGAAGGTAGCTGTCGAGCCCGGTCACCCAGAGACTTTGGCGCTCGCCGGCGAGACCGGCGGCCTGCGCGTCCGCCAGTCGCTGCGCTTCGATCCGGCCACCTATGCGATCGGGGTCAGCATCCGCATCGAGAACCCCACATCGGCGCCGCGCAAGGTGACCGTCGAGCTTCCGTGGTCGTCACGCATCTCCTGGGCCGGGGTGACGGAGAAGTTTCCGGGGCAGCACCCAATCGAGGTCGTCTGGTCCGTTCACGGCTCCGTCGATCGGTCGCCCCACTGGATGAGCCCCACGCTCGAGGGCCTGGTAGACCACCAGCCGAAGCTCGGCCGCGAGGGCGACTGGATCGCCATCGGCAGCGTCTGGTATCTTGCGGCGCTCCTGCCGAAGACGGGCGGGTTCCAGCTCGTCACGTCGGTCGACAAGCCGGAGGAAGCGAAGGACGGCCGGAAGGCGTCGCCCGGCCGCGTCGCCATCGGCGTGCGCGCGACACCGGAGATCGCCCCGGGCAAGGCCTGGGAGGGCGAAGTCACGATGTTCGCAGGGCCCAAGGAGTACCGCCTGCTCGAGGCCCTCAAACTCGAGGAGACGCTCAACTTCGGCGGCTTCCCGATTCCCTGGTACTACGGCGGGCTCCCGATGCGCTGGATCGGCGTGCCGATCCTGCTGCTGATGAACTGGACGTACAGGCACGTGGGCAACTACGGCGTCGCGATCATCCTGCTCACGGTGATCTCGAAGATCCTGTTCTATCCGCTGACCGTCAAGGGCATGCGCTCGATGAAGGCGATGCAGGCGCTCGCCCCGCAGGTGAACGCGCTGCGCAGCCGCTACCAGAAGGACCCGCAGGCGCTCCAGCGCGAGACGATGGCCCTCTACCGGAAGAACAAGGTGAATCCGATGGGCGGCTGCCTGCCGATGGTCGCCCAGGTGCCGATCTTCTACGCGCTCTACCTCGCCCTGTCGGTGTCGGTCGAGCTGCAGAACGCGAAGTTCCTGTGCTTCGGGAAGCTCTTCGGCGTCGACCTCTGGATCTGCGACCTGGCCGCGCACGATCCGACCTACGTGCTGCCGATCCTGATGGGCATCACCATGTTCGTGCAGCAGAAGCTAACACCAACTATGGGTGATCCTCGCCAGGCGAAGATGATGCTGTTCATGCCGGTGGTTTTCACCTTTATGTTCTTGAACCTCCCGTCAGGCCTCGTCCTGTACTGGACGGTCTCGAACGTCCTCCAGATCGCGCAGCAGAAGCTCATGGACCGACCGGCGCGCAGCCGCGCGACGCGCGAGGCCAAGGACGCCAGCCGGGCCTGAGCGCCCGCGCCCCGACGACACGATCGCCGCCGTCGCGACCGCGATGGGCGAGAGCGCGGTCGGGATCATCCGTGTGAGCGGCGCCGACGCGGTCGCGATCGTCGCTCCCCTGCTCGACGCCGCGTCGCCGCTCGCGGCATTTCCGTCGCACGCGCTGCGGCGGGTCGGCGTCGTCGATCCCAAGAGTGGCGCGCGCGTCGACACGGCGCTCTGCGCGGTCATGCGCGCGCCGCGCTCCTACACCGGCGAGGACGTCGTCGAGCTGTCGTGTCACGGCTCGCCGGCGCTTCTGCGCATGATCCTGCTCTGGCTGGTCGCCGGCGGCGCGCGTCTGGCCGCACCCGGCGAATTCACCCGTCGCGCATTCCTCAACGGCCGGCTCGACCTCGCGCAGGCCGAGGCCGTGGCGCTCATGATCGGCGCGCGGACAGATCGCGCCGTGGCGCTAGCCGCACGGGCGCTGGCGGGTGGGCTCTCTGACCAGGTCCGGAGCCTCCAGGGCCGCCTTGTCGAGGTCATTGCCGGCCTCGAGGTGACGCTCGACTTCCCTGAGGAAGGCGTGGGCCACGACGTCGGCGAGGCGCGGATTGCGGTCGGCGAACTCCGGAGGGAAGCCGAGAGATGGATCGAAGGCGCACGTCAGGGCCGCGTGGTCCACGGTGGCCTCACGGTGGCCCTCGTCGGCCCACCAAACGCGGGCAAGTCGAGCCTCCTGAATGCGCTGGTCGGCCAGGACCGCGCGATCGTCTCCGACGTGCCGGGGACTACACGCGACGTCGTCGAGGGAGCCATCGTGCTCGCCGGCGTACCCGTCCGACTGCTTGACACCGCGGGCATCGAAACGCCTCGAGACGTGATCGAGGCGGAGGGAATCAGGCGTAGCCGCCGTGCGATGGACGAGAGCGAGATTCTCCTCGTGGTCCTCGACCGGAGCGTCGAGCCTGACCGGCGGGTGCTCATCGAGACCAAGGGCCGGGCGCGCGTGCTCATCCTGGCGAAGAGCGATCTCTCGGCTCACCGCGCCGCGGCGGCCTTGACCGGGACTCAGGTCGTCTCGGTGATCACGGGCGAAGGCATGGAGGCGCTCCGCGAATGCCTCACTCGTGAGGTCGAGCGTCGGGCTGGAGCGTCGGGCGACGAGGATGGGATCGTAGCGTCGGTCAGGCAGATCGAGTTGCTGGAGTCGCTCCGAGCGCAGCTGGTCGCGGCCGAAACCGGGCTGGCCGAGGCACCCCTGGAAGCCGCGCTCGTCGATCTGAACGGTGCGCTGGCTTCCGCTGGGCGGATCCTTGGCGTCGACGTCTCTGACGCTGTGCTCGATCGGATCTTTTCCTCCTTTTGCCTCGGCAAGTGAGGCCGCCTCGAGAGGCTCTGGCTCGGGGAGCCCCTTCGGTTCTTGGGAGGCCTCTGACCTCGCACGAGCTTGATCTGTTCTCTCGCTATCTCGCGCTCCTGCTGAAGTGGCAACGGAGCCACCGTCTCATCGGCTCGTCGGACGAAATGTGGATCGTGGAACATCTCTTCCTCGACAGCCTGCTGTTCCTTCGCCTGCTCCCCTCGACCACGAGGACGCTGGTCGACATCGGATCTGGGGCGGGCATGCCCGGAGTGCCCATCAAGATCGTTCGGACCGACGTTGAGGTCACCCTGGTCGAGTCGCGACGCCGGCGGGCGTCGTTTCTCTCTGCCGTCGTGAGGGAGCTCGCCCTGAGCCAGGTGCGGGTCGTGGCCGACCGGATCCAGAGTCGACTCCCGGAGATGGAGGGGCGCTTCGACGCGGTCGTCATGCGATGTGCGGGCGACGTCGGCGAGTTGATGCCCGTGGCGGGGAGGCTGCTAGCGCCTCAGGGCCTGGTCATCGCTTCCGGTCCCCCCGAGCCGCGGCCGCTGAGTCAGGGCGAGTGGGTGGTTGTCCGGGGGCTTCGATCCTCCTCCACCCGGCGATTCGCGGTCTATCGGGCCAGAGACGCCGGAGGTTGAAGCCCGGCAGTCATCGCTTCCAGAAAATGTTGACCTGGAAGGGTCCAATGTGGAAAGTGTTGCACGTGGAACACGACCGTGGTCCTCAACATGAGTAGAGTATAGAGTGTTGCTCGTGGAACACTTCGAAGAGCGATCCGAAGCGAGCTAGTGGGCAAGGTCATCGCGGTCGTCAACCAGAAGGGCGGGGTCGGCAAGACCACGACAGCCGTCAACCTCGCTGCCGGACTGTCCCTCGCCGAGCGCCCTACCCTGCTCATCGACCTGGATCCCCAGGGCAACGCGACGA
>DASRIY010000061.1:0-4330 GCA_035649755.1 Candidatus Methylomirabilota bacterium | reverse complement strand
GCTGGCGACCAACTCGTTGATGTACCGCCACATGGCGGAAGACATGGACCTCAACTGCGGCGTCGTCCTCGAGGGCACCCCGATCGCGACGGTCGGCCGGCAGATCTTCGAGGAGGTCATCGCGGTCGCGTCGGGCAAGCGCTCCAAGAGCGAGCTTTCCGGGGTCGGCGAGGAGGAGTTCGCGCCGTGGATCATCGGCCCGGTCATGTAGCGTGAGACGGCGAGCTGCGGCGCGCCTGGCGGGCATCGCGCTCGCTGCGGGGCTGGCCGGTCTCCGTTTCTCCGGCCTGGTCGAGGGTGCCGACATGAATCCCGGCGACGTCACCGTGCGCACGGGCCTGGGTGTCCTCGGCAACACGCCTGACGGCACCGCGTTCGCCGCGAACACGAACATCGACTTCTTCGTCCTGCCAGGCTTCTCGGTGGGCCCGTTGTTCCAGCTCGCGTTCACGGGCGACTCCACACAGTTCGGGCTCTCGGGGCAGCTGAAATACTGGTTCGCGATTCCCGGGACGGACCGGCGATTGACCGTGACGCCTCAGGCCGGCATCGGCTTCGTGCACAACAGCTTTCGCTCGGGCGACACGTCATGGCTCGTGCCGGTGGGCCTGACCGTCGATTACCGGGTGACTCGCTGGCTGAGCGTCGACGGCACCTTCCTGATGAACTTCACCGACCTCGACACCGGCCGTGGCAGCGGCGCCACGTTCATGCCGGGTTTCACGCTCGGCGCGCGCTTCTAGCCGTCAGCTTCCGGCCTGGACGACTTCGAGGACGAGGGACGAGCTAGGACTGGACGACGGTGACGACGAGGCCGATGGAGGCGAGGACGTTGCCGACCCGGACGCACTCAGGCTCGGAGCCGACCTTGACCACGGCTTTGCCGGTGTTGTGGACCTGCCAGGCGATCTCCCAGCCCTCGGCCTCCGAGCAACCGATCGCCTTCTGGAGCTGCTTCACGACCTGCTCGAACGTGTGACAGTCGCAGTTGTGCAAGACCGTCATCCAGGGTGGGGCGACGGCTTCCTGACCGATCTCCTCGACGTCCGACTCGGGCGAGACCCTTTCGGCCATCATCCGCGCGTGTCTCGCGATCCGGCGGCGCCGGGCGCCATGGCCAGGGCCCGCGCCAGCTGGCGACGTTCGACGGTGTTGGGTACGGGAGACGAAGCGAGCCGCGCCGCGTCGCGGTAGTAGCGCTCGACCGGAAACTCGCTCGTGTAGCCGTAGCCGCCGTGGACGCGCATCGAGGCGAGCGTGACGGAGTAGGCCGTCTCCGACGCGTAGACCTTGGCCATGGCGCCGCGGATCGCGTCGCCGGGCTCGGCGGCGGCGTCGGCGGTGAGCAGGCGCGCGGCCGTCACGGCCGTGGCCATGTCGGCGAGTGCCAGCTGGACCGCCTGATGCTGCGCGATCGGCTTGCCGAACGTGGTTCGCTGCTGCGCGTAACGAAGCGCCGCTTCGAACGCGGCCTGCGACAGCCCGACCGCGGTGGCGGCGACGCCGAGCCGTGCCATCGCCAGCGTCGCCGCGCGCTGAGCCTCGCCGCGGCCGACGTCGCCGCCGAGCAGGTCGCGCCCGGAGACACGACAGCGCTCGAGCTGGAGGGCGCACGGATCGAGCCCTCGCAACCCGAGCGTTGGAAGCGCAGGTCCGACTCGCGAGCCGGCGGCATCGGGCCGGACCAGGAACCAGGCGGTCCCGCCGGCGATGGCGGCGGGGATCAGAATGGAGCCCGCACGGGTTCCGTGATCGACGAGCGGCAGGCCGCCGTCGAGGATCCAGTCGCTGCCGGCGGCGACGGCGGTGACGCCCTCGCCGAAGGCCACGGCGCCGACGATCTCGCCGCGGGTCATCGGCGGGAGCAGTCGGTCGCGTTGCTCCGCGGTCCCGGCCTGCGCCACCGCGTGCACGGCGGCGAGGTGGCCGGTGACGAGCGCGGCCAGCACGGCCGAGCCGCGCGCGATCTCCTCGATGATCAGGGCGGCGGTCCTCTCGTCGAGTCCGAGGCCGCCCCACTCCGAACCGGCGAGCGTCCCGAGAATGCCGAGCTCGGCGAGCGCCGTGACCAGATCGGCCGGATGGCGGTGGGCGAGGTCGAGCTCCGCGGCCGCGGGGATGACCTGCTTGTCGACGAGCTGCCGGACCGCGAGGACCATCTGCCGGCGCTCGACGGGCTCATCCGCGAGCGAGGTGAGGGCGCCGATCCGCTCGCCGTACCGCTCGACGAGATTGCGCGCGATGATCGTGCGCTGGATCTCGTTCGTGCCCTCGCCGATGATCATGAGCGGCGTGTCGCGGTAGTAACGCTCGACGTTCAGGGTGGCAAGACAGCCGTCGTCGGCGTGCAGACGAAGCGCCTCCACCGCGATCTCCTGGGCCGATTCGGAGGCGAAGAGCTTCGCCATGCCGGCCTCGAGGTCGCACCGCTCGCCGCGGTCTTTCGTGGCAGCCGCCCAGCCGGTCAGGAGCCGCGCCGCCCGGAGCTTCGTGCCCATGTCGGCGAGGACCGGCGGGGGATCGTCGCCGCTCGCGGCGAGGTGGCTCACGGTGTCGTCGTAGGCCGCGCGGGCGACGCCGACCGCCCGCGCGGCGATGTTGATACGCCCGGCCTCCAGACCGCCCATCACGTGCTTGAAGCCGCGTCCCTCGATGCCGCCCACCAGGTTCGCCGCCGGCACGACGCACTCGTCGAAGATCAGCTCGGCGGTGTCCACGCCCTTGTAGCCGAGCTTCGCGATCGACTTCGCGACGCGGAAGCCCGGATGGCCCTTCTCGACCATGAAGCAGGACATACCGCGGTGGCGGGGCTCGGCCTTCGGGTCGGTGAGGGCCAGGAGCGCCAGCGTGTTGCCCTCACGGCCGTTGGTGATGAAGAGCTTGGTGCCGGTGAGGACGTAGTCGTCGCCGCGGCGCCGCGCGACCGTGCGGATCGCCTGCACGTCGGTGCCGGCGTGGGGCTCGGTGAGGGCGAGCCCACCGCGCGCGTCGCCCCGGGCGAAGCGAGGCAGGAAGCGCTGTCGCTGCGCGTCGGTCCCGTGATTGAGGACGATCAGCGCGGCCATGGTGTGGCTGTTGATGACGCCGGCGAGCGACATCCAGCCGCGGCAGAGCTCCTCGATGACTCGCGCGTACGTCGTCACGTCGAGGCCGAGACCACCGAACGGCTCGGGAACGAGCGAGCCGAAGAGGCCGAGCTCGCGCATGCGCGCGACGAGCGCGTGCGGATACGCATCGGCGTGCTCGAGCGAGGCGGCGACGGGACGAACCTCGTCGTCCACGAACTCGCGTACCGCGGCGATCACCGGATGGTCCATGGACGATCAGATACTACAATAAGGGCACATGCCCCTCGACCACTTGGTCCTCGGTCTTCAGCACGCCCTCGATCGTCTGGTGCGCCGGCTGCGTCTCGGCGCGGCGCCGCTGCCCGATCGGCGTCGGCTCTTGATCGTCCAGATCGACGGTCTCTCGCAGGCCGTGCTCGATGAAGCCATCGCGAAGCGGCGCGCGCCGTTCCTGGCGCGGCTCGTCCGCCAGCGTGGCTACCGGATGGCGCCGATGAACGTCGGGCTTCCGACGTCGACACCGGCCTTCCAGATGGCAGCCATGTACGGAGTGCGGCCCGACATTCCGGGTTTTCACTATCACGACAAGCGGCGCCGGACGGACATCTACTTCCCGCGGGGCGGCGACGCCGCGCACGTCGAGGCCACGCAGGCGGCCGGGCGGACCGGCATCGTGCGCGACGGCGGCACCTACGGCTGCGTCTTCACCGGCGGCGCGGCGAGCAACCTCTTGACGTTCGCGAGGCTCAAGCGCCCGAGCGGAGCGGGATTGCTCCGGACCATCTCGATGGTGTTCGTGCTGGCGTGGGTGCTGCTGAAGGGGAGCATCGTGTCGGTGATCGAGCTGACACGCGCCCTCTTGCGTGCGGCCGCCGATCCGTTCTCGGTCTCGACGGTGGGCTGGAAGTGGCTGGCGATCAAGATCGTCATCTCGGTCTGGCTCCGCGAGCTCTTCACGCTGGCGGCGGCGCACGATCTGTACGCTGGCGTCAGCAGGATTTACGTCAACTATCTCGACTACGACGTCGCCGCCCATGCCTGGGGCCCGCGTCACCGGCGCGCGCTCCGGGCGCTCCGCCGCGTCGACGCGTCGGTCCATCGACTCTGGCGAGTCCTTCGTCGCGTGCCGGAGTATCGCTACGACCTCTACGTGCTCTCCGACCACGGCCAGGCGACGTGCCGTTCGTATCGCCGGATCACCGGCGGGCCGCCTCTCGAGGAGGCGCTCTTCGACGAGTTCTTCGACCCGTTGAGCAAGCCGC
>DASRIY010000060.1:0-50689 GCA_035649755.1 Candidatus Methylomirabilota bacterium | reverse complement strand
GTACACGTCGCGGAACGGGACGTCCTTCATGAAGTGGATCCCGAGCATCGCCATGCGCGCGACCCAGAAGAAGAGGATGTCCGGTCCCGTGACGAGCACGGAGGTCGGGTAGTACGTCCGGAGGTCGACCGTGTCGTCCGGCCAGCCGAGGGTCGAGAACGGCCAGAGACCGGACGAGAACCACGTGTCGAGCGTGTCCGGATCCTGGCGCAGCGGTCCCCTGCACTTCGGACATTCGTGGAGATCTTCCTTCGAGACGTGCACGGAGCCGTCGGCGTCGCAGTGCCAGGCCGGAATGCGATGACCCCACCAGAGCTGCCGCGAGATGCACCAGGGGTGGATGCTCTCCATCCAGTGGTAGTAGGTCTTCGTCCAGTTGCGCGGGAAGATCGTGATCCGCCGCTCGCGGACGGCCTTGATCGCGGCCTCGGCCAGCGGCTTCACGTTCACCCACCACTGCTTGGACACCAGCGGCTCGACGATCGTCTTGCTGCGGTAGCAGATGCCGACCGCGTGGCGGTAGGGCTCGATCTTCTCGATCAGTCCGAGCGCCTTCATGTCCTCGACGATCCGCTTGCGGCATTCGAACCGGTCGAGCCCGGCATAGCGCCCGGCCTCGGCGGTCATCTTGCCGTCGAACCCGATGACGGTCCGGATCGGCAGGTTGTGCCGTCGGCCGATCTCGAAGTCGACCGGATCGTGGCCGGGCGTGACCTTGATGACGCCCGTGCCGAACTTGGGATCGACGGCCTCGTCGGCGACCACCCTCACCGTGATCGTGCCGTCCACCGACGGAACCTCGAGCGTCTTGCCCACGAGGTGGCGGTAGCGCTTGTCCTTGGGATGCACGGCCAGGCCGGTGTCGCCGAGCTTCGTCTCCGGCCGCACGGTGCCGAGCGTGACTGGCCCGTACTTGATGTAGACGAAGTCGTCGTCGCGCTCCTCGCGCTCGACCTCGATGTCCGAGAGCACGGTCTGGCACTTCGGGCACCAGTTGACGATGCGATCGTCGCGGTAGATCAGCCCCTCTTCCCAGAGCCGCACGAACGACTCGCGGACCGCGCGCGAGAGCCCCGGGTCCATCGTGAAGCGCTCGCGCGACCAGTCGCACGAGGCGCCGAGCCGTCGGAGCTGCCGGACGATCTGGCCCCCGGACTCTGCCTTCCACTGCCAGGCGCGCGCGAGGAACCCGTCGCGGCCGAGGTCTTCCTTCGTCTTGCCCTCGGCGGCCAGCATGCGCTCGAGGATCACGTGCACCGCGATCGAGGCGTGGTCGGTTCCGGGGAGCCAGAGCGCGTTGAAGCCGTCCATGCGCTTCATGCGCGTCAGGGTGTCCTGCAGGGTCATGGTGAGCGCGTGACCCCAGTGAAGCGACCCGGTGACGTTGGGCGGCGGCATCGAGATCGAGTACGACTTGCCCCTGGCGGCGGGATCCGCGCGGAAGTAGCCCCGCTCCTCCCACAGTGGATACCAGCGCTCTTCGACGGCGGCCGGATCGTACCGGTCGGAAATCTGGGACGTCGGCTCGCTCATCGGCCGGCTACTCGAGGACCGGCGCGGCGGTCGCGAGGCGCCAGCGGGACGGGCCGCGCTGGAAGGTCAGCGCCCACGGCGTCTGCTCGGCGGTGGCGGCGATCGAGACGGTACGCGGCTCGGCGCTGCCGTCGGTGGCGTCGCACGCGGTCTCGGCACGCAGCGTGGCCGGCAGGCGGCGCCGGAGCTGGGAGTCCGGCACCAGCCTGACCAGGCCCGCCTCGTCCTTCGCGGCGAGCGCGGCGAAGAGCTCCGCGACCGTCGCGCGCAGCTCGCGGTGCCAGCCGTTGAGCTGGCGGCCGGACTTCCGGACGAGCGAGCCGGTCTCCGGGGCGGCGCGGAACAGGTCCTCGGATTCCGTCTGCCCCTCGCATCCCGGGGTCCAGCCGGGATAGCGGAGCTCATAGCGAACGCGGATCTCGTCACCGCGCACGAGGTAGGCGCGCGCCATCAGCCCGTCCGGGAACACATCGGTGGTCGACCAGACGACGCGGACCCCGTCGCCTTCCTGGCGAATGAGGTCGAGACGGAGCGGTCGCAGTCCCTGGCCGGTCGCGGGGCCGTCCCAGGCCGTGACGAACTGCGCGGCGCCGGCGGGCCCCGACACCCACGGGTACACGGTCGGGCGTCCCTCGCGCGAGAGCGTGGTCAGCAAGGCGGCCTCGCCCCCCAGCTTGCCGTACACGCGGACGGTGTTGGCGCTCGACGCGTCGCTGATCTGGAACGCGCCCACCAGGAGCCGGCCCACGCGCAAGACGTCGACAGTGGTCGCGCCCCACGCCTCGCCAAACGCGTCGAGCCGATCTTGCAAGAAGGCGGGCGACGCGTACAGGCCGCCGGTGCCGAGGCTTTCGACGATCTCTTCGTCGAGCAGCGCGTACATGTCGCGGTACGCGTCGGGCGATCCGTCCGCGCTGCCGTGCGAAATCGCGAGCTGGCGGAACTGGTCGAGACGGTCGACGGGACCGGCCGCATCGAGGCGCTCGTGCGCGAGGGCTGCCGCGCCGAGCAGCGCGAGCCCGACGAGCCATTTCCGCGTCGGGCTTTTCGATGGGCTCATCAGCCTATGGTACAACAGACCCGTGCGGCTCCTCGTGCTCGATCGGTACATCGTACGAGAGCTGGCGGCACCGCTCGGATTCGGCTGTGTGCTTCTCACTTTCTTCCTCGTCATCGACCGCATTTACAGCCTGACCGACCTCGTCATCACCAAGGGCGTGCCCTTCTATCTGGTCGTCCAGCTCCTGGCGTTCATGCTGCCCTCGTTCCTCGCGATCACGCTGCCGATGGCGTTCCTGTCGGCCGTGCTGCTGGCCGGCGGCCGCCTCGCGAGCGACCTCGAGATCGTCGCCTTCCGGGCGGCCGGGGTGAGCGCGGTGCGGCTCTACCGCCCCGTGCTCTTGACCTCGCTGGTCATCATGGCGGCCACCGCCTGGTTCACGCTCGTCCTGAATCCCCTCGCCAACCGAGAGTTCCAGCGCCAGCTTTTCCGAATTCTCCAGGCGAAGGCGGCGAGCGGGCTCCAGGAGCGCATCTTCCTGGGCACCTTCGGGGACGTGACGATCTACGTCGAGGACGTCAGCGTTTCCCAGGTCGCGCTGCGCGGGCTCCTCGTGTCGGACGAGCGCGATCCGAAGCTGTCGCGGATCATCACCGCGCGCGAGGGCCGGCTGCGCAGCGACGAGGCGAACCAGCGAATCACGCTCAGCATGATCGACGGCGCCGTCAACGAGGTCGACGTGATCCCGGGCGTCGCGCAGCCAGTGGCCGCCGATCCGTTGCGCCCGGCCGTCGCGCCGCGCTATCGCTACACGCGCTTCGACACCTATGACATGAGCTTTTCGATGAGCTCGCCGCTGATCGGGGCGGCGCGCAACGACAAGCCGGAGCGTGACGCGACCCTCGGCGAGCTGAATCAGAAGATCGCCGAGTACCGGCGAGACCGCTTGAGCCGCGTGCCGTACGAGATCGAGCGCCACAAGCGGTTCGCCCTGCCGGCGGCGGCGCTCGTCTTCGGCCTCATCGCGTTCCCGCTCGCCATCCGGTCGCACCGGGGCGGGCGCAGCATCGCGTTCATCGGCAGCCTGGTGATCCTGGTCATCTACTACCTCTTGATCACGTCCCTGGAAGGATTCGCGCTGCGCCGACGCATTCCGCCGGGCGTGGCGATCTGGACGCCCAACGTCCTGTTCGCCACTACCGGCTTTGCCCTCCTGCTGGCCACCGCGCGCGAATGGCGGTTGCCGGCGATGCCGCTCGTGTGGGGCGCGCTCGAGCGCGCCCGGCGCGCCCTGCCGGGCCGCGCGGCGCGGACGCCGCGGGCCCATGCCGTCGGCGCAGAGCGCGACGCGACCCATCTGCGCGACTCGACGCACATCATCGACCGCTACCTGGTGCGCGAGTATCTGGCCTTCATGGGGCTGGGGCTCGCGGTGTCGGCGGCCCTCTTCGTGATGATCGACCTCTTGCAGACGCTGGACCGCTACCTCCGGCTCAAGCCGCCGCTGGTGTTCATCCTCGAGCACTTCGTCTACCGGCTGCCGGCGGCGCTGCACCTCTATCTGCCGGTCGTCATGCTGGTGGCGACGATCTTCCTGTTCCTGACGCTGAGCCGATACCACGAGCTGACCGCGCTGAAGGCTGCCGGGATCAGTCTCTACCGCGTGAGCTTGCCCATCCTCGGGCTAGGGCTCGCCATCGCCATCGGCGCCGGGCTCTTCCAGGAGCTCGCGCTGCCGGTCCTCAACGAGCGCGGCGAGGAGGTGGACCGCGTCAAGATCCGCGGCATGGCTCCGCGCCATCTCCAGCTCCGTCACCGTTTGTGGGTGCGCAGCTCCGATGCGCGCTTCTATCGAGTCGAGCTGCTCCATCCCGGCACCAACGACATGTTCGGCGTGACCATCCTCGAGCTGAACCGCGACTTTCGGCTGACCGGCCGCCTCGACGCGCGGCAGGCGCACTGGACGCCCGCCGGCTGGGAGCTGAGCGACGGCGCCTACCGGGAGATCTCCGCCGACGGCGGCGTGCAGACGCTGGCGTTCCGCTCGACGGCGGTGGAGCTGTCCGAGGAGATGGAGGACTTCATCCGCATCCAGAAGCCGGTCACGGCGATGAGCTTCCGCGAGCTCAAGGACTACATCGCCCGGCTCGAGGCGGCCGGCTTCCAGATCAGGAAGCACCTGGTCGAGCTCTACGCCAAGCTGTCCTTCCCGCTCGTCAACCTGGTCATGGTGCTCGTCGCGATCCCGCTGGCCTTGCAGTCACCGCGCGGTGGTCGTCTCTTCGGGATCGGGCTCGCGCTCGGCATCATGGCCGGCTACCTGGTCGTGCACTTCGTCGCGCTCGCGTTCGCGCGGGCCGACCTCTTGCCGCCCCTGATCGCCGCGTGGACCGCGAACATCATCTTCATGGGGATCGGCGTCTCGCTCCTGCTCCGCGCCCGGACCTGAGAGCGCCCGGCGGCCTCACCCGATCCACGCCAGCGGGTCCTCGTCGCGGTCCGGCACCCGGCCCTCGACGAAGATCTCGTGCCAGATCGCTAGCTGCATCAAGCCCCAGATGAGGCGCGCCGCGTTCCCGCCACGCTGCTGCTCGCGTATCAGCTCGGCCACGGCGCCGGGCTGGAACCAGCGACGGATCACCGGGTGCACCGGCAGGCGCGCCGCGAGCCCGTCGAGGATGGCCCCATTCAGCCACCGGCGGACCGGAACGTAGAAGCCGCGCTTCGGTCGCCAGAGGTGCTCGTGCGGGATTCTCCCCTCGGCCCAGCGCTTGAGGAACACCTTGCCCTGGCGCCCGCGAACCTTGAGCCCGTCGGCGAGCCCCAGGCCGAATTCGACCACGCGATGGTCGAGAAACGGCACGCGCGCCTCGACGCCGAAGGCCATCAGGACGCGGTCCGCCTTGACGAGCAGGTCGTCCGGGAGCCAGGTGCAGAAGTCGGCGTACTGACAGCGCGCGATGTTGCTCCAGACGCCCGGCGTCGCTTGCCACGCCGTGATGAAGGGCTCGCGTCGCGCGTCCGCCGCCGCCTTCAGCTCGGTGCCGAACGCCCGGTCCGTCCTGCGCCGGTCCCACTGGCCGCGCGTGCGGAAGCCGCCCGAGCCGGGCGCGACGAGGTTCTGGAGCCATCGCTGCAGCGGTGTGCGCCGATAGCGGCCGTAGCCGGCGAAGACCTCGTCGCCGCCCTCGCCGGTCAAGATCACCTTCAGCTCGCGCCCGGCGCACTCGGCCAGGAACGACGTCGGAAGGCAGGCGTAGTCCTGCAGCAAATCATCGGTGGCCCAGATGGTGTGCGGCAACCGGCGGAACACGGCGTCACGGTCGAGGACGATCTCGGTGTGCTCAGCCCCGAAGCGGCGCGCGATCGCCGCGGCCTCGGGCAATTCGTTGTCGGTCCCATCGTCGGGATAGCCGATGGTGAAGGTACGCACGGGGCGGCGGGTGAGCTCGCTCATCGTCGCCAGCAGCACGCCCGAGTCGACGCCGCTCGACAGGAACAGGCCGCACGGAACGTCGGCGCGAAGGTGCTCGAGCATCACCTGGCGGAACAGGGGCTCGAATTCTTCGGCGGCCCCGTCGAAGTCGAGCCGCCGGGGCCGTACGCCGAGGAGCGACCAGTACCGCCGCTCCCGCAGCTTCAGGTCGGCGTCCACCACCAGCGTCGCGCCCGGCGGCAGCCGGCGAATACCGCGCACGAGGCTCTGCTCGCCGGTGTTGAAGTGATTTTCCAGGTATTGCACCAGCGCGCCAGGGTGGAGCGCCGGCTCGCCCGGCCAGACGGCCAGGATCGCCTTCAGCTCGGAGGCGAAGAGCACGCGGTCCGGCAGATCGGCGTAGTAGAGCGGTTTGATGCCCAGGCGATCCCGCCCCAGTATCAGCTCCCGCCTCCGGGCGTCGTACAGCGCGAAGGCGAACATCCCGTTGAGCGACGGGAGGGCGGCGAGACCGTCGAGCGCGTACGCGTGAAGGATCGTCTCGCTGTCCGAGCGGGTCGCGAAGCGGCGGCCCCGAGCCTCGAGCGCCTGCCGGAGCTCCACGAAGTTGTAGATCTCGCCGTTGGCAACCAGGGTGAGCGGGCCGTCGGTCATCGGCTGGTGGCCGCCCTCCAGGTCGATGATCGACAGGCGGGTCTGCAGGAGACCCAGCGGGCCGGCGACAAATACGCCCCGATCGTCGGGGCCTCGGTGGGCGAGGGCGTCGCCCATGCGCCGCAGCGCGCCCTCATCCGGGCGGCCGTGCTTCATGAGAACGCCGGCGATTCCACACATTGACGTGCCCTCGGCGGCGCAGGGTATCACGCGGCCAGCCTCGTAACTTGAAAAGCCGAACTGGCTTTGCTAGCGTGGCTTCGAATGGGGTCGACGAAGATTCATCGCCCCTCGCTGCGCCTCTCCCTCTCGTGAGCCCGCGCTACCGCGTCCTCGCACGCTTGCTGCGCTCCCTGAAGCCGTACTGGCAGGCGGTCACGGTCAGCGCGCTGCTGGCCCTCGTGGCCTCAGGCGCTGGCGGGCTCATCGCGTGGCTCGTGAAGCCGGCGATGGACGACATCTTCCTGCGGCGCGATCTCCTGATGCTCAAGCTCATTCCCCTGGCCCTGCTCGGCGTCTACATCGTCAAGGGCCTGGCGAGCTACGGCGAGTCCTACCTGAGCAAGTCGATCGGCGAGCGCGTCGTCACGCGGGTGCGTCACGACCTCTACGTGCACCTGCAGAACATGCCGCTGTCGTTCTTCACCGCGCGGCACACCGGCGAGCTCACGACGCGGCTCGTGCTCGACACGAGCCGGCTGGCGAACCTGTCGTCCGACATGCTCGTGAGCACGATCCGCCGGGTCGGCACGATCGTGTCGCTGCTGGTCGTCATGTTCACCCGCGACTGGGCGCTGACGCTCTTCGTGGCGGCGATGCTTCCGGTGGCCGCGCTGGTGAACTGGCCGATCGGGCGCCAGCTCTATAAGATCAACCGCCGCGCCCAGGACATGAGCGGGCAGCTCGCGGTGATGCTGATGGAGTCCCTCACCGGCCGCAAGATCGTCAAGGCGTTCGGGCGGGAGGATCTGGAGCAGTCGCGCTTCGACCGGCTCAACGACCGCCGGCTGCGGCTGGCCGTGCGTGACCATCGCGTCGACGAGTTCTCCAGGCCCTTGCTGGAGATCGTGGCGGCTTTCGGCATCTTCGGCGCCATCTGGTACGGCGGCTTTCGCGTCGTCCAGGGGACGCTGACCCCCGGCGAGTTCTTCTCGGTCATCGCCGCGGTCGCGCTGCTCTACCGCCCGCTCGGCGACCTCCTGCGCACCTTCAATACCGTCCAGCAGGCGCTCGCGTCGGTCGAGCGGGTCTACGAGATCCTCGACACGCCGGCCGCGATCGTCGACGCGGCCGGGGCAAGCCGCCTGGCCGGCTTCTCGGATCGAATCGAGTTCGAGGGCGTCGGCTTTCGCTACCCCAGCGTCGAGGAATGGGCGCTGCGCGACATCACGCTCTCCATCCGCAAGGGGGAGCTGGTCGCGTTCGTAGGC
This sequence comes from Candidatus Methylomirabilota bacterium, assembly GCA_035649755.1. GTDB lineage: Bacteria > Methylomirabilota > Methylomirabilia > Rokubacteriales > CSP1-6 > AR31. The sequence continues at coordinate 42,636 of DASRIY010000060.1, read as the reverse complement.
ATGTCGGGTGCCGGAAAGTCGACGCTCATGGAGCTCCTTCCGAGGTTCCACGACGTCTCGGAGGGCCGCGTGACCATCGACGGCCACGACCTCCGGAGCGTCACGGTGGACTCGCTGCGCGCGCTCATCGGCGTCGTCACCCAGGACACGTTCCTTTTCAGCGATACGATCGAGTACAACATCGCCTACGGTCGGCCGGACGCCACGCGCGCCCAGATCGAGGAGGCCGCACGGCTGGCCCAGGCCCACGACTTCATCACCGCGCTGCCGGGAGGCTACGAGGCCCACGTCGGCGAGCGCGGGGTCAAGCTCTCCGGCGGCCAGCGGCAGCGGCTGGCCATCGCGCGGGCGTTCCTGAAAGATCCCCCGATCCTCATCCTGGACGAAGCCACCGCCGACCTGGACGCCGAGAGCGAGGCCCTGGTGCAGCGCGCGCTCTCGGCGCTTCTGAAGGGCCGGACCGTGCTCGTGATCGCTCACCGCCTGGCGACCGTGAAGCACGCCGACCGCGTGGTCGTCATCCACGGCGGCCGCATCGCGGAGATGGGTGGGCACCGCGAGCTCATCGCGAGCGTCGGCGGAATCTACCGCGGCCTCGCGGCGCTGCAGCAGTTCGACGTGGCCCCCGACTGATTCGCCGGCCGGCTCGGTGTTACCATGACGGCCGGGAGGAACGGCTCATGTCGCTCCGCCAGCTGATCCAGCGGCCGATGCCCGTGACCGCGCCGCTGGTCTTGAATCCCCTGATGGCCCGTATGGCCGAGGCCGCGGGCTTCCCGGCCGGCTACCTCGGCGGGGGTTCGACCGGCTACCAGAAGGTCGCCCTCGAGGCCAACCTGAACGTGACCGAGATGTGCCAGATCGCCGTCGACATCGGCGCGGTCTCGTCCCTGCCGCTGATCCTCGACGGCGCCTGCGGCTACGGCGACCCGATGCACATGCACCGCACGATCGGCATGAGCGAGGCGGCCGGCTTCCAGGCTATCGAGATCGAGGACCAGCTGGTCCCCAAGCGCGCGCATCATCACGCTGGCGTCGAGCACATGATCCCGATGGAGCTCATGGCCGCCAAGGTGAAGGAGGCGGTGGCGGCGCGGCGCAACCCCGATTTCCTGATCGTCGCGCGGACGAACGCGATCCGGGCGAGCAACATGGACGACGCGCTCCGCCGCGGCGACGCCTACCGGAAGGCCGGCGCCGACCTCGTGCTCCTGTCGATGGCGCACAAGCCCGAAGAGCTGCGAGCGATCGCGGAGCGGCTGGGCGGCCCGCTGATGTACCTCGCGGGCCGCGGCGGTCTCGCCGGCCTGGGCCTCACGCTGGCCGACCTCGGCGGGCTCGGCTACAAGATCGTCGCCGATCCGTCCACGCCGCTCCTGGCGGCCTACGCGGCGTGGAAGAAGGTGTACGAGGAGCTGGCCGACGGCTTCGGCGCCGGGACCCGGACGAAGCCGGACTGGAGCCCCGTCGAGAAGGACATGCTGGGCGTCATCGGTCTCGAGAAGCTCCTGGCGATCGAGCGGGCGACTGTCGAGAACGGTAAGCAGTGACAGCCAGAATCACGAGGGGGTAAGACGATGCTCTCGCGCGAAGACAACGAGCTCCTGTGCCGCGTGGGTCGCGGCACGCCGATGGGCGAGCTGCTCCGCCAGTACTGGCTGCCCTTCCTGCCGTCCAGCGAGCTGCCGGCTCCCGACGGCCCGCCCAAGAAGGTGCGCCTCCTCGGCGAGGATCTGGTCGCGTTTCGCGACACCCAGGGCCGCGTGGGGCTGATGGGCGAGAACTGCCCCCACCGCGGCGCCTCGCTCTTCTTCGGCCGCAACGAGGAGTGCGGGCTTCGCTGCGTCTACCACGGCTGGAAGTTCGACGTGACCGGCCGCTGTGTCGACATGCCGAACGAGCCCGTCGAGAGCCTCTTCAAGGACAAGGTGCGCGCCCGCGCCTATCCGTGCCGCGACGTGAACGGCGTCGTCTGGACCTACATGGGCCCGCGGAACGCGGCGCCGCCGTTTCCCGCGTTCGAGATCAACACGCTGCCGCCGGAGCAGGTCTACCCGCCGCTCGTCATGATGGAGGAGTGCAACTGGGTGCAGGCGCTCGAGGGCGACATCGACTCGTCGCACATCGACTACGTGCACGCCAAGCTCCGGCCCGACAGCAAGCAGCGCGGCACCTTCCACCGGGACAAGCAGCCGCGGCTCGAGGTCCTGCCCACGGATTACGGCGCCTGTTACTCCGCCCGGCGGCGCTGGGACGTCGACGGGCTCTTCTGGCACCGGATCACCCAGTTCATCATGCCGTTCTTCTCGATGATCGCGGCCAGCGATCCCAACACCGTCTCGGCGCGCGCCTGGGTGCCGCTGGACGACAACTACAACCTCCAGATCATGATGCGCGGCCGCCTCGACCGCGCGATCACCGACCAGGAGCGGGAGCAGACGAGGAACCCGTTCACCGCCTGGGGCGGCTACCTCGAGTCGACCAGCGATCCGCGCACGCGCCACTACACGAAGGCCAACATCCACAACGACTACCTGGTCGACCGCCGGCTGGCCCGCGAGGAGCTGATGATCGGCATCCCGTTCCTGGTGAATCTACAGGACCGCGCGATGACCGAGACCATGGGGCCGATCTACGACCGGACGCAGGAGCACCTGGGCACCACGGACGCCATGGTCATCTACGTCCGGCGCCGGCTGATCGAGGCGGCCCGGGCGCTGCGCGATCAGGGTGTGGCGCCGGCGAACGTCGATGACGGGAGCATGTGCCGGGTCCGTCCGGCCTCGGTGCTTCTGCCCGAGGGTGACAGCTGGATCTCGGCGACCGAGAAGTCGCGCCAGTCCGACTCGGGCGTGCCCATCGCCTGGGTGCCCTTCGCCCAGTGATCGAAGAGGCGCCCGCGCCCGCTCCGGACCTCGCGTACTACGAGGCGGTGCCCTACCTGCTCGTGGTCGAGTCGGTCGAGCGCGCGGGCGAGTGGCTCAGGTGCGCCGAGCACCCGGAGCTTCCGGGCTGCCGCGTCGAGGCGCCGTCGGCGGTCGAGGCCATCGAGAAGCTCGAGCAGGTCCGGCTGAGCCTCTTGCGTCAGCTCTGGGACCGCGGCGCGCCCATCCCGGTTCCCCGCCCGCCGCTCGCGCGCGGCGGGCGCGCCTAGTAGCCCTTCGCGCGGTCGACCAGATTCAGGAGCGGCCGGCCCGCGAGGCGGCGGCGCAGGTTCTCCGCAAAGAGCCGGCAGCAGTCGTCGTCGTAGGTCGCGACGAAGCCCGAGACGTGCGGCGAGACGATGACGTTGTCGACCGTGTAGAGCGGGTGCCCGGCCGGCGGCGGCTCCTGCGCGAAGACGTCGACCGCGGCTCCGGCGATGTACCGCGCCTTCAGGGCCTGCGCGAGTGCGTCCTCGTCGACGCTGGCCCCGCGCCCCACGTTGATGAAGTAGGCCGTGGGCTTCATGGCAGAGAGCTCACGCGCGCCGATCATGTGGTGGGTTTCGCGCGTGAGCGGCGCGCACATGACGACCACGTCCGAGCGGGCAAGCAGATCATCGAGGCGATCGGGAGCGAACCACGCGTCCGGTAGGGCGCCCGACGGATCGCCCGTGCCCGGTGGACAGTAGCCGGCATCGGCGCGCCGCTTCGGATCCCGCTTGCACGCGAGCACGGTCATCGCGAACGCGGTCTTGGCGATGCGCGCCAGCTCGCGTCCGATGCTGCCGTAGCCGATCAGACCGAGGGTCGCGCCCCGCAGGGGCGTCGGCACGAAGAGCGGCCAGCGCTGCTCGTCGGGCGGCCAAACGCCCTTGCCCTGCCACTCCACCATCCGCGGCACCCGGTGCGCCAGCGCCAGGATCGTCGTCATCGCGTATTCGGCGACAGTCGCCGCGTGCACGCCGCTCGCCGTCGTGAGGGCGATCGCGCCGTTCGCGTAGACCGGATGGTCGTAGAGGGTGTTGACTCCGGCCATGTGCACCTGGACCCACGAGAGGCTCGGCGCGCGGCTCAGGTCGCGCGGGAGCGTCACCGCGTAGAGGACGTCGGTCGTCGTGTAGTCCGCGGTCTCGGGCTTCGCCTGCCTCACCGTGAGACGCGGCGAGACCCGGCGCAGCCGCTCCAGCTGTGGCTCGGCGAAGGGAACCGTGACGAGGACATTGAGCCGGCTCGCGCCGGGACGCTTCCGAATCGGACCCCGGCGACGCTTCACTTGGACTGGTTGAGGGTGCGGAGCGTCTCTTCCAGCCGCTTCTGTTCGGCTCCGTAGGTGGCCCAGTCCCCGCGGCGCAGCGCGTCCTGCGCGCGCGTCCAGATCTCCCAGGCGCGCTGGGCGAGCGGGCGCGTTCCGGTCGTGGCCGGGGCCGTCGCCGTGTCCGTCGCCGCCGCGGCCGGGGCGGCGGGCGCCGCGCGGCCCCCGAAGATGCGGGCGAGCGACTGCTCGAGCGTCGGCTCCATCGCGATCTGGTTGCCGTAGGCGACGATCACGCGGCGGAGCTCGGGCAAGGCCCCCTGCTCGGAAGCGGCCAGGTAGAGTGGCTGCACGTAGACCAGGGACTGGTCGATGGGGATCGCCAGCAAGGAGCCGCGGATCACCGTCGAGCCGCGCTGGTTCCAGAGGGCGAGCTGCTGCGAGATGACGGGATCCTGGTCGATCCGCGCGTCGATCTGCCGCGGGCCGTAGACGAGCTTCTGCTTGGGGAAGTTGAAGACGATCAGGCGGCCGTAGTGCGGCGGATCGGATCGGGCCGCCATCCACGCGATCATGTTGTCGCGCCGAGCCGGGTTGAACAGCGTGAGCAGGATGAACTCCTCCTTCTGCTCACCCGGCATCCGCATGATCGTGTAGTAGGGCTCCATGTCCCGGTCGCGCCCCTCGATCGCCCGGCGCGGCACCGCCCAGAGGTCCTCCTTGTTGTAGAACACTTGAGGATCGAGCATGTGGTAGCTCGCGTACTTCCTCGCCTGGATGGCGAAGAAGTCCTCGGGATAGCGAAGGTGGCGGCGGAGCCCCTCCGGCATCTGCTCGAGCGGCCGGAGCAGCCCGGGAAACGCGCCGCCATACGCCCGGACGATCGGGTCGGTCGGGTCGGCCAGGTAGAACGTCACGGTCCCGTCGTAGGCGTCGACGGTGACCTTCACCGAGTTGCGGATGTAGTTGCCCATGCCCGGCACCGGGTCCGCGTAGGGATACCGGCTGGTGGTGGTGTAGCCGTCCAGTATCCAGATCAGGCGCCCGTCGTCGGCGATGACCATGTACGGATCGCGGTCGAACCGGAAGAACGGCGCGATCTGCCGGACGCGCTCGGGAACCGCTCGGTAGAACATGATCCGGCTCTGGTCGGTGAGATCGTTGGACAGGAGCATCTTGATCTCGCCGAATCGCACGGCGAAGAGCACCTTGCGGAGGAACGACGAGAGCGGGATGCCGCCGGCGCCGGCGTAGGTCGCGTAGACGTTCTGGTCGCCGGAGGGATAGTCGAGCTCCTGCGACTTCGTCTTAACCAGCACGTACTCGTTGGCGACCTCGCCGTAGTAGATCTGCGGCCGCGTGATCTTCGGGAAGCCGCTGGTCGACTGGGGCGGGATGTCCTTGACCAGGAACTCCGGCAACCCCTCGGCGGTGATGCGGTTGACCGGCCCGACCACGGCACCGTAGCCGTGCGTGAACGTCAGGTGCTCGTTGATCCAGATGCGGGACGGCAGGTGCTGGTACGAGAGCTCCCGCGGCGACAGCATGAGCTGGCGGTACTCGCCGTTCACGACGTAGCGGTCGTTGTCCACGTCGACGAACTTGTAGTAGGTCCGGATCTCCTGCAGCTGCGCGAACGTGCGCAGGAGCGGCCGGTAGTCCCACAGGCGGATGTTCTTGATCGTCGCCGCATTGCGCTCGAGGGCCCGCGCGTCCAGGGCCTCGTCGGCCGGGAACTCGCGCTCGACGATGCGATCGAGGCCGTAGGCCTGGCGCGTCATGCGGATGTTGTGCTCGATGAACGGCCGCTCGGCGACGAGCTCGTTGGGCGTCACCCGCAGGCGTTGGAGCAGCGCCGGGTAGATGCCGAGGCCCAGCACCCACACCAGCGCCAGCGCGATCAGGCCACCGGCCACCAGCCGGAGCCCCGCCCGCGTGATCTGGGCCAGGCACGCCACCGCGCAGAGCGCGGCGAATACCCCGAGGGCGCCCAGGACGGGCAGCGACGCGTAGATGTCGGTGTAGGCGGCGCCGAAGACGATGCCGCGAGGCGAGAAAACCAGCTCGAACCGGTCGAGCCAGAAGCCGACCGCCTTGAGGGCGAGCGCGATGGCGCCCAGCACCAACAAGTGCGTACGCGCGCCCGCGGCCAGCCGAGGCCCACGGCTCGTGAGCACGAGGCTTCGCTGGAGCACGTAGACGACCAGCGTGAGCACGATCGTCGCCACGACGAGGGTGATGGCCCAGCCGTACACGAGCCGCCACAGCGGCAGGATGAACACGAAGAAGCTCAGGTCGCGCCCGAAGAGCGGGTCGATGGCGCCGAACTGTACCGCGTTGACGTAGCCGAGCACCGTCTCCCAGTGCACGGTTGCTCGCATCCCGGACGCCAGCGCGATCAGCGCCACCACGACCGGCAGGAAGCGGCGGATCAGCGGCTCGATCACCACGCGGCTCGGCAGGCCGAGCTGGTCCTCCAGCTCCCAGATGACGTCGGGCGCGGCGGTACGGGCGGCGAAGGTCAGGTTGGCGTAGAGGAAGACGAGCACGGCGACGGCCAGGGCCGCGAAGAGCGAGCCCCGGAGCGAGAGGATCTTGACGAACACGCTCGTGTAGCCGACCTCGCCGAACCAGAGCCAGTCCGTGTACAGCGGCACGATCTGGGCGACGATGGCGAGCGCCAGCAGCGCGAGCAGGAGCAGCAGGACGGGCGGCGGGCGATTCACGGCGCGCGGCGGCGAGTGATCAGGTCCCGTGCGTCCAGGACGCCAGGTACTCGCGCTGCGCCTTCGTGAGCTGGTCGATCTCCACGCCCATCGAGGCGAGCTTGAGCCGGGCGATCTCCAGGTCGATCTCGCGCGGCACCACGAACACCTTCTTGGGCAAGGTTCGGCCGTTCTTCACCACGTACTCGGCGGAGAGCGCCTGGTTGGCGAAGCTCATGTCCATGACCGACGCCGGATGGCCCTCGGCGGCGGCCAGGTTGATCAGCCTTCCCTCGCCCAGGACGTAGACGCGCCGGCCGCTCGCCAGCACGAATTCCTCGACGAACGGCCGCACCGGGCGCCGTGAGCGCGCCATGGCGCCGAGCGTGTCGAGGTCGATCTCGACGTTGAAGTGGCCGGAGTTGCTCAGGATCGCGCCGTCCTTGAGGAGCCCGAAGTGGTCGCTCGACATGACCGAGGTGTTGCCGGTCACTGTCACGAACACGTCGCCGACGGCGGCCGCCTTCGTCATCGGCAGCACCTGGAACCCGTCCATCACCGCCTCGAGCGCGCGGAGCGGCTCGATCTCAGTCACGATGACGTGCGCGCCGAGGCCCTTGGCGCGCGCCGCGACGCCCCGGCCGCACATGCCGTAGCCCGCCACCACGACGGTGCGGCCGGCCAGGAGCACGTTGGTGGCCCGGATGATGCCGTCGATCGTCGACTGGCCGGTCCCGTAGCGGTTGTCGAACAGGTGCTTGGTGTCGGCGTCGTTGACCGCGATGACCGGAAACGCCAGCACGCCCTCGCGCTCCATCGACCGGAGCCGGATGACACCGGTGGTCGTCTCCTCGGTGCCGCCGATGACGTCGCCGATCAGGTCCTTGCGCGCGCCGTGGATCTGCGAGATGAGGTCGGCGCCGTCGTCCATCGTCAGTTGCGGACGCGTCGCCAGCACGGCGGCGATGTGCTTGTAGTAGCGGTCGTTGTCCTCGCCCTTCTGCGCGTACACGGCGATGTCGTACTCGCTCACCAGCGCGGCCGCGGTGTCGTCCTGGGTCGAGAGCGGATTGGAGGCACAGAGGGTGAGCTGCGCGCCACCCGCCTTGAGGGTGAGCATGAGCACCGCGGTCTCGGTGGTCACGTGCAGGCACGCGCCCAGGCGCATACCTTTGAGCGGCTGCTCCTTCGTGAAGCGCTCACGGACCTGGCGGAGCACCGGCATCGACTGCTCGGCCCATTCGATGCGCAGCCGGCCCTCGGCGGCGAGCGAGAGATTCTTGACGTCGTGATCGACCATGGAGCCTCGTCCTTTCCCGTCCGTCAGAAGAGCGCCGCGGTCCGGCGCGGCGTCTCGTGCGGACGACCGGACCGGCGCGGCCTTGATAGGAGTGCTGAGCTACATCCCCGCGTCGTCGCGCAGATCCTTGACGCGGTTCGTCCGCTCCCACGTGAACTCGGGCTCCGAGCGCCCGAAGTGACCGTACGCCGCGGTCTTCTTGTAGATCGGGCGGCGCAGCTCGAGGTACTTGATGATGCCGGCCGGCGTGAAGTCGAAGTGCCGCCGCACCAGCCCCTCGAGGACCTTGTTCGGGGCCTTGCCGGTGCCGAACGTGTCGACCATGATCGAGACCGGCTCGGCGACGCCGATGGCGTAGGCGACCTGGACCTGCGCCCGCTGGGCCAGCCCGGCCGCGACGATGTTCTTGGCCACGTGGCGCGCCATGTAGCAGGCCGAGCGGTCGACCTTCGTCGGGTCCTTGCCCGAGAAAGCGCCGCCGCCGTGCGGGCATGAGCCGCCGTACGTGTCGACGATGATCTTGCGCCCGGTGAGACCGGTGTCGCCCATCGGCCCGCCGGTGACGAAGCGTCCCGTCGGGTTCACGTGGATGACGCAGCGCTTGAGATCGATCAGCTCGGCTGGAATCGTCGGGGCGATCACCTGCTCGATGACGTCGTCGCGGATGCGCTGGGCACCGGCGTCGGGACTGTGCTGGGTGGAGACCACGACGGTCTCGACCGCGCGCGGCATGCCGTCGACGTACCGGATGGTCACCTGGGACTTGCCGTCCGGCCGGAGATAGTCGAGCGCGCCCGACTTGCGCCGCTCCGAGAGCCGCATGACCAGCTTGTGGGCGAGCATGATCGGCATCGGCATCAGCTCGGGCGTCTCGTTGCACGCGTACCCGAACATGAGGCCCTGGTCGCCGGCGCCGAGCTTGTCTACGCCCTGCGCGATGTCGGACGACTGCTCGTCGATCGCCGCGATGACGCCGCACGTCTCGTAGTCGAAGCCGAACTTCGCCCGCGTGTAGCCTACCTCGCGGATCGTATCGCGCGCGATCCGCGGGATGTCGACGTAGCAGGACGTCGTGATCTCGCCCGCCACCACCACGAGCCCGGTAGTCAACAGAGACTCGCAGGCGACGCGTCCGGTCGGATCCTGCGCGATGATCGCGTCCAGGACCGAGTCGGAGATTTGATCGGCGATCTTGTCGGGGTGACCCTCGGTCACCGACTCCGACGTGAACAGATACTCGTCGCGAACCATCGACATCCTCCCGCGCATCGCCTCCGGCGATGGAAGTCCCGTCACTCTAACACGAATCGAGGACGAGGCTAAGGGGCTCCCAGCCTCCGCTTCATCTCATCGAGCGCCGGAATCGGCCATGGGTCGGTGTCCCGGCTGACCGCGAGGTAGTAGCTCGTCCACGCGCCCAGGTAGGCCAGGCCGAGCAGCCGCGCCGGCCGCCCCGCGCCGCGCGCCCGGCACTCGCTGATGTCGCCGTTGGCGGCCGTGATCAGCGCACGAAGGATCCCGAAGCGCTTGGCGATCGCCGGCGGCTCGTCGACGTCCCGGAGGAAGACCGCCTGCATCTCGGCCACGGCCGGAGCCCGCCACGCCTCGAGCTCGTTGTGGTTCATTTCCGGTAGCACGCCGGCGATCGCGAACCGCTTGGCGTTCTCCTCCACCTCGGTCTTCCAGCGGTAAGCGACGCCGCCGGTCGAGGGACCACCGTAGAACGCCGGCAGCCGCGTGCCGATAGCGAGCGCCAGGCGCTTGGCCTCGTTCTGCGCCGCCCCTCGCGACGGCGCCAGCTCGGCCGCGAGCGCGGTCACCACCTCGAGCGCCTCGGCGATCTCCGCGTCGCTCGCCACGGCGAGCCCGGCGGCGGCCAGGACGCGGAGCGCCGGGAAGAACAGGTAGCCGAGCGCCATGCGCGGCATGAGCCCGTCGGGCAGCTTCACTTGCGGCAGGCGGCGTGCCGCCGCCAGGGCTTCCAGCCGGCCGCCGGCGGTGAGCATGACGAGCGGGACGTCGCGCTCGAGTGCCGTCTCGGCCGCCGACAACACTTCCTCCGTGTTTCCGGAATACGACGAGGCGATGACGAGCGTGCGCTTGCCGGCGACCGCCGGCAGCCCGTATCCGCGGTGGACGATGATCGGCACGTCGAGCTTCGCCTCGGCGCAGCCCGCGATCAGCTCGGCCCCGGCCGCCGATCCGCCCATGCCCGCGAGCACCACGAGCGTGGGCCGCGCGATCGACAGTGCGGGCGTCGCGGAGAGCTTCAGCGCCGCGCGGCACTGCGCCGGAAACTCGGTCAGTACGTCGCGCGCCCGGTGCGGGTCGGCGCGCTCGAAGAGCTTTGGATCGTCGAGCGTCATCGGCGGGCGAGCCTCAGGCTTGCGGTCAGATGGCATTCGTCGCCGGGCGCGACGTCGAGGCGCCAGACGAGCAGCAGCGCCGTGCCCTGATAGATGCGCTCGAAGCCGCCCTCGGAGAGGGACACGGTCTCGACGGGACCCCAGCCCAGCTCGGCCGCCGGGCTCCACTGCAGGCGTGCCTCCACGGCAGCCCACTCGTCGACCATGGTCACCGCCGAGCGGCCGGCCTCGCGTCCGGTGCTGCCGAGCGTGGGACGCCCGGCGAGATCGAGATAGCGGTCGGGGGCGTGGCCGGCCGTGAGCGTGAGGTTCCACTGCACCGCCCACCGTCCCCTGAGCCGTGCGCCGCCCGCCGGGCGCAGGTGATAGACGACCTCGAGCGTCTCGTCGCGGATCGTCATGCGCTTCTCGAGCGCCACCGGCCGGTCCCCGGCCGCGGAGCGACTGAGCACGATCGAGACGCCGCCGTCGGGCACCTCCCGCACGGCGCAGTCGAGAGGCGAGGAGGCGATCACGTCACGGGCTGTTGCCCAGGGCGCAACCGGATCGATCGGCACCGAGCCGTCGTCGAAGAATCCCTCCATCAGCGACCCGCGGCGGAGCGCGTCGTACGCGAGCAGCGCGTCGAGTCCCGCTTCCTTGGGCGCGGCCGCGTCGTGGATCGTGCGCGCGGCGCCCAAGGCGTCGGCGGCCGCGCGCGCCCGGACCTGATCGTGATAGGCCTCGGGGCGTCGCGTCAGCACGTCGGCGAGGTCGAGCTCCGCCCGATAGTAGCCGAGCTCGGTGACCATGCCGCCGGCGTCGGGCGCGACGGTGGCGGCCAGCGCGCGCGTGCGGACGAAGACCTCGTCGTGACCGTCGCCATTGCCGTCCTCGCGCGTCCACAGGACCGCGGGCGCGGCGCCCGCGTCGACCAGCGACCGCTCCGCTTGCAGGAGCGCGCCTTTCACGGCGCGGCGCAGATGCGGCAGGTAGCAGCCGCCGAACACGCCGTGCCAGTACGCGTCGTTGGCCTGTCCGCGCCAGAGCGCGGCCTGGCCTCGCACGAGGTGTGCATCGTCGGGGCGGCGGCCGAGAGCCGCGTGGAGCGCCTTCGAGAGGCGCAGCATCTTCCAGTAGGTGTCGGCCACCTCGGGGTACTTCACCAGGAAGGCGCGCCAGAAGCCGCCGCGGAGCAAGCTCGCCAGGCGCTCGCCGTCGGCGAGGTGGCCGATCGCCTCACGGGCGTGTGCGAGCTCGCGCGCCGTCTCGACAGGCAGCGCCCACTCGCCCATCTCGCCATAGGACGCGGTCGGGAGATAGACGCGGTCGCTCGGCGGCCGTCGCTCGACGACATCGCCGAGGGTCGTCAGCTCGAGCCAGCTCGTCGACAGCAGCCGATCGAAGAAGCGATCGAGCCACCCGTCCTCGTACACACGGGCGTACGTGCCGGGCCAGACCCCGAATTTCTCGCCGTCGTCGACCATGGTGATCGCCGTCGCCCGCTCGCGCCGGCTTTCCAGATAGGCGAGCGTCTGGTCGACGTCAGCGAACGGAATCAGGTAGCGCAGGCGCTGGTTGATGGGAAAGACGCGCAGGACGGCGCCCTGCTCCTCGGTCAGGTAGTAGCCGCTCAGCGCGTCGGCGTCGTGGCCGGCCAGCGCGAAGTGGTGGTCGTCCACCAGCACGTACTCGACGCCCGCTTCGCTCAGGACCCGCGCCAGGTGCGGCTCCCAGACGCGCTCGGCGAGCCACATCCCGCGGGGCCGGACGCCGAAATGCGTCTTGAGGAAGGCGGTCAGCTTCTCGATCTGTCCGAGCTTGTCGTGGTCGGGCAGCACGGCGAGGATCGGCTCGTAGAATCCGCCGGTCAGGAGCTCGACCTGGCCTCGCGCCGCGACGGTGCCGAGCAGATCGAAGGTGCGCGGCGCGCGCTGGCGCAGCCACTCGAGCAGGCTGCCCGTGCAGTGCACGCTCACCCGGACTTCCGGGCGCGCCTCCAGCCGCTCCAGGAACGGACGGTAGGCGCGCTCCGTCGCCTCGACGAGGACGTGTTCGAAGTTGCCGATCGGCTGGTGATTGTGAACGCCGAGGCAGAAAGCGAGCCGGTCACTCACGCGGGCGCGGGTCCTACTCTCGCTGCAGGTCGCGGTGCACGACCGTCGGCGCGTAGCCGACCCCGGCCAGCGAGCGCTTGAGCTCCTCGGCGACGGTCACCGACCGGTGCCGGCCGCCGGTGCAGCCGATGGCGACCGTGAGGTAGGCCTTCCCCTCCCGCTCGTAGCGCGGCAGGACGAACTTCAAGAAGTCCTCGAGCCGCCGCAGGAGCTCCTTGCTCTCCGGATGGCTCAGCACGAACGTGCGCACGCGCTCGTCACGACCGTCGAGGGCCCTGAGCGCGTCCACGAAGTGCGGATTGGGCAGGAAACGGACGTCGAACACCAGGTCGGCGTCGAACGGCACGCCGTGCTTGAAGCCGAACGACACCAGCGTGGGCGCCAGGCCGGCGCGCGTCTTGGGCGCCACGTACTGCTCGACCAGCCGATCCTTGAGCTGGTGCACGGTCAGCGCCGTCGTGTCGAGGATCCGGTCGGCGACCTCGCGGAGGTTCGACAGCGCCTTGCGCTCGGCGCGGATGCCGTCGAGCGCGTTGCCGTCACCGGCCAGCGGGTGGCGCCGCCGCGACTCGTGATAGCGGCGCACCAGCGACTCCTCGGTCGCCTCCAGGAAGAGGACCTCGACCGCGTGGCCGCGGCTCTTCAGCTCCTGGATCGTGTCGAGCAGGCTCGACAGGTACGCGCCCTCGCGCACGTCGACGCCGAGCGCGACCCGGTGGATGGGCTGCTCGGAGCGCGTGATCAGGTCGGCGAACGTGGGAATGAGCGTGGTCGGCAGGTTATCGACGCAGAAGAACCCCATGTCCTCGAAGCACTTGATGGCGAAGCTCTTGCCCGCGCCGCTGAGCCCGGTGATGACGACGAACGACAGGGGCGCCGTCATCACGCCGCCCCGTTAGCGCTTCCGCGGCGCCAGGCGGCGCTGATGCGAGGGCAGGATGCCGAGCTCCTCGCGGTACTTCGCGACCGTTCGCCGCGCGATCGTGAGGCCGCGCTTCTGCAGGGCCTGGGCGACTTCCTGATCCGACTGCGGCTTCGCGGGGTCCTCGGCGGCCAGGATGTCCTGGATCATCTTCTTGACCGAGACCGACGACACCATCTCGCCGTCGCCCGATGCGATGCCGCTGTGGAAGAAGTACTTCAGCTCGAACAGCCCCTGCGGCGTCTCGACGTACTTGTTGGTGGTGACCCGGCTGATCGTCGACTCGTGCATGCCGATGTCCTCGCCGACGTCGCGCAGCGAGAGCGGGCGCAGGTGTGACAGCCCGCGGTCGAGGAAATCGCGCTGGAACTTGACGATCGACTGCGTGACCTTGCGCAGCGTCCGCTGGCGCTGGTCCACGCTCTTGATGAGCCACAGCGCGGACCGGAGCTTCTGCTCGACGTACTGCTTGGCCTCGTCGCCGGAGCCGGCGGTCTTGAGCAGCGAGCGGTAGAGCCCGTTCACCCGCAGGCGCGGGATGCCGTCCTCGTTGAGGACCACCGTGTATTCGTTGCCAAGCTTGTAGACGAAGACGTCGGGCACGATGTAACGCGAGTCGTTGCCGCCGAACCGCCGGCCGGGCTTGGGCTCGAGGCCCATGATCTCCTCGACCGACTCCATGATGCGATCGAGCGGCAGCTTCATGGCCCGCGCGATGTCCTGATAGCGGCGCCGGCTCAGGTCGTCGAAGTGCGCCTCGATGATCTCGACCGAAACCGGGTCCGGCAGCGGATCGCGCCGGAGCTGGAGCAGGAGGCACTCCTGAATGGACCGCGCCGCCACGCCGGGCGGGTCGAAGCCCTGGACGAGCTCGAGGACCTTGGCCGCCTCGTCGGCGGTGACGGAGCACCGCTGGCCGATCTCCTCGAGATCGGCGCGCAGATAGCCGTCCTCGTCGAGGTTGCCGATGATCTCGGCGCCGATGCGCCGGACCGCGACGTCCTCCGTCGCGAACCGGAGCTGCTCTTCGAGGTGGTCGGCCAGCGAGACCTGGGTTCGGACGACGTTCTCGAATGGGAGGTCCTCGCGGTCCTCCTGCGAGACCAGCGAGCGTTCCTCGTGGTCGTCGTCGGCCGCCGACATGACCGCGTTGAAGTCGAACGGCAGCTCGTCGGTCTGGCGCTCGGTCGTCGGCGGGGTCTCGGCGGTGATCGGCTCGACCGTTGGCGCCGGCGTTTCCGTGGTGGTGGCGGTGGCGCCGTCGGTGGTCTCGGGCGTGTCCTGGTTGACCTCCTCGAGCATCGGGTTCTCGAGGAGCTCCTTCTGGACGACTTCCTGGAGCTCGAGGGTGGACAGCTGCAAGAGCTGGATCGCCTGCTGCAACAGCGGCGTCATGACGACGCGCTGGCTTTGCCGGAGTGAGAGCCGAGCCTCCATGGCCATGGTGGTCTCTCGTCTCCGCCTAGAGGGCGAACCGCTCGCCCAGGTAGATCTCCCGGGCGACCGAGTTGTTGGCGATCTCCGTCGCGGTGCCCGCGACCAGGATCTTGCCGTCGTAAAGAATGTACGCGCGGTCGGTAATGGCGAGGGTTTCGCGCACGTTATGGTCCGTTATCAGAATGCCGATCCCCCGTTCGCGAAGCCTGGCGACGATCTCCTGGATGTTGCCGATCGCGATGGGATCGATACCCGTGAAGGGCTCGTCCAGGAGCAGGTACTGCGGCGACGTGACCAGCGCCCGCGTGATCTCGAGACGCCGGCGCTCGCCGCCGGAGAGCGTGTAGGCCGGATAGCGCGCCAGCGAGGTGAGGTCGAGCTCGGCCAGGAGCTCGCGGGCGCGCTCCCTGCGCTCGGCCGCCGAGAGATCAAGCGTCTCGAGGATGGCGAGCAGGTTCTGCTCGACGGTCAGCTTCCTGAATACAGAGGATTCTTGCGGCAAATAACCGACGCCCTTGCGGCATCGCTGGTACATGGGAAGCCTGGTGATCTCTTCCCCTTCGAGGAAGATTCGCCCGCCGTCGGCCGCGAGCAGGCCGACCATCATGTAGAACGACGTCGTCTTGCCCGCGCCGTTGGGGCCGAGCAGCCCGACGATCTCGCCGCGCTGGATGTCGAGGGAAACGGAGTCGACGACCTTGCGGCTCTTGAACCACTTGGCGAGGCCCTGGGCGACCAGACCTTCCATCGATCAGTTCTTGCAGGGCTCGGCGGTCCGCTTCGGAGCGGCCTCGCCACCGTTCTGCTTTTCGGTGTCCTTGGCGTAGAAGACGGCCTTGACGCGCTCCTGCTTACCGCCCTGCACGATGGAGCGATCCTGCGAGATGTAGAGCGTGATCGTGTCGCCGGAAACGACGTTGTCCTCTTCCCAGACCCGGGCGTTGCCGATGAGCGTCACCCGCTGCTCCAGGTCGAAGTACTCCGCGCGCTGCGCGGTTCCGGTGCGGCAGTCCTTGGTGATGATGCGCACGCCGCCGGTCGAGACCGTTCGCAGGACGCGGTCGCCCTTCTCGTCCAGGTAGACCTCGACGCGCTCGGCGTACTGCACGGAGTTGTCCCGTCGCGCCACGACGTTGCCGCTGAAGATGACCAGGTTCTCCTTGCCGAAGCGCTCCATCCGGTCGGCGTCCACCGTGAGCGGCTGCGCCTTGTCGTCCTTCGACTTCGCCCCGCCCGGCGCGCCGGGGAGCGGGAGCTGGCCGGCCGCGAGCCCGGGGACGAGCGCGACGAGCAGGACGCCGACCAGCGCCCGCGCCCTCACTGGCCGCTCCCGTTGAAGGTCGTGCGCACGCGCCCGCTCAGCGTCATGGCGCCGTCGGCGGTCCGCACGTCGAGCGCGGTGCCCTCGGCGGTGGCGCCGTCGCGCGAGAGCCGCACGGGCGCGTCCGACCAGAGCCGTTTCTCGGCGGCCTGCCAGCGCAGGACGCTGGTCTCCAGCTTGAGGCCGTCGTTGGATGTGATCACGACGTTCTTCCGGATTTCGAGGTTCTTGGTGGCCTGGAAGAGGTCGCCCTCTTCACCGACGATGTTCCAGGTGCGGTCGCGCTCGAACACCTGTACCGAGATGTTCCGGAGTGCGGTGCGCCCCTCGGCGTCGAAGATCAGCACCTGGTCGGCGGTGAGGCGCCAGCGTACCCCGCCCGTGTCCTCCTCGATCTTGGCTTCCTTGATCCGGAGGTCGGCGGTCGACGCGGCGGCGGGTGAGACGGGCTCGACGGGCGCCGTCCGGCTCTTGGCTATGAGGGTCCACGCCACCAGGAGCACGAATGCGCCGACGATTCCGAGAATGCCCGTCGCCAGTCGATGTCTCTTCATCGCTCAGTCGATTCTATAGGGAAAGTCACGTCGGATTGCAATTTTGGTACCACGCTAGCACAAGAGAAAACCCTAGGGAAGCGGAAACACCCTGAAAACTATACGATCTTCGCCCGAAGCACGTCGTGCAGATGAATGAGCCCGACGGGTCGCCGACCCTGGTCGAGGATGACCAGACTCGTGATCTGCCACGTCTCCATGACCTCGAGCGCCTTCGCCGCCAGATCCTCGGACCGGATCTCCTTGGGCTCTCGGCTGGCCACCTGCCCGGCCGTGAGGTCGTCGATCGAGCCGCCCCTGAGGTGCAGGCGCCGCAGGTCGCCGTCGGTGATGACGCCGAGGAGCCGCCCCTCGCCGTCGACGACCGTCGTCATGCCCTTTTTCTTCTGCGTCATCTCCACCATCACGCCGCGCAGCGGCGTCGTGGCGGGCACGATCGGGATGGCGTCGCCGGTGAGCATGAGGTCGGCCACCTTGAACAGGGAGCGCCAGCCGAGCGACCCGCGCGGGTGGAGCGCCGCGTAGTCCTCCGGTCTCAGCCCGCGCAGCTCGAGCAGCGCCAGGGCGAGCGCGTCGCCGGCCGCCAGCGCGGCCGTCGTGCTGGACGTCGGCGCCAGGTTCATCGGGCAGGCCTCTTCCGGCACGCCCACGTCCAGTACGACCTCGCACTGCCGGGCGAGCGCGGAACCGGGATTTCCGGTGAGGAGCACGATTGGCACTCCGAGCCGCTTGAGGAGCGGCAGGATCGCCAGCACCTCGTCGGTCTCGCCGGAGTTCGACAAGACGACCACCACGTCGCCCCGCGCCACCATGCCGAGATCGCCGTGCACCCCCTCGGCCGGGTGCAGGAAGTACGCGGGGGTTCCGGTCGACGCCAGGGTCGCCGCGATCTTGCGGCCGATCAGGCCGGACTTGCCCATGCCCGTGACGATCACGCGCCCTGCGCAGCCGCGGATCAGCTCCACGGCGTGCTCGAAGCCCTCGTCGAGCTTCGGGATGAGACCGAGGATGGCGTCGGCCTCGAGACGGAGCACGCGCTCGGCGATCTTCCGCACGTCGGGCGCGCGCTCGGCGCTCACTCGCGGACCGCCGACTCGATGGCCTGGAGCTGCTGCAGGAGAGGCGGCAGATCATCGATGCGGAGCATGTTCGGGCCGTCGGAGAGCGGTCGGCCGTCGGCCAGCGTGCGATCGGGATCCTCGTGCATCTCCATGAAGAGGGCGTCGATCCCGAACGCCACCGCCGCGCGCGCGAGCGCCGGAACGTACTTGCGCTCGCCGCCCGACCGATCGCCGGCGCCACCCGGCAGCTGCACCGAGTGAGTCGCGTCGAAGATCACGGGAAAGCCGAAGCCGCGCATGATGGCGAGGCCGCGCATGTCGACCACCAGGTTATGGTAGCCGAAGGAGGCGCCGCGCTCGGTGAGAAGGATCGAGCGGTTTCCCACCGAGAGGACCTTGTCGACGACGTTCTTCATGTCGCCGGGCGCGACGAACTGGCCCTTCTTGACGTTCACCGGCTTGCCCGTCTTCGCCGCCGCCAGGACGAGGTCGGTCTGGCGGCAGAGGAACGCGGGAATCTGCAGGACGTCGAGCACTTCCGAGGCCGGCGCCACTTCGTCCACCTGGTGGACGTCGGAGAGCACCGGCAGGCCCAGCGTGTCGCGGACCTTTTTCAGAATGCGCAACCCCTCCCGGAGCCCCGGCCCGCGGTAGCTGTTGATCGAGAAGCGGTTCGCCTTGTCGTACGACGACTTGTAGATGAACGACACGCGCCGGTCCGACGCGATCTTCGCCAGCCGCTCCGCCGTCATCAGCGCGTGTTTCTCGTCCTCGATCGCGCACGGTCCGCCGATGAGCACCAGGGGCGCCCCACCGCCGATCGCGATACTGCCGACGCGGACGGCCTCGGTCGCCGCCGGGCTCGTCATGTGCACGTCACCTCGCCGGCGTGCTCGAGGGCGGCCCTCACGAAGCCGGCGAAGAGCGGGTGCGGGTCCCACGGCCGCGAGCGGAACTCCGGGTGGAACTGCCCGGCCACGAAGTACGGATGCTCGGGGATCTCGATGATCTCGACGAGCTGCTTTTCCGCCCAGATGCCGGAGACGCGGAGCCCGGCCTTCTCGAGCCGGGAGAGATAGTCGTTGTTCACCTCGTAGCGGTGGCGGTGGCGTTCCTGGATGATCCCCTGCCCGTACAGGCGCGAGGCCAGGCTGCCCTCGCCGAGCACGATCGGATAGAGGCCGAGCCGCATGGTGCCACCCTTGTCGGCCACGCCGCGCTGCTCCGGCAGGAGGTCGATCACCAGGTGGGGCGAGGCCGGATCGAACTCGGACGAGCTCGCGCCGGCGAGGCCGCAGACGTTTCGGGCGTACTCGATGACCGCGCACTGCATGCCCAGGCAGATGCCCAGGTACGGCACGCGTCGCTCGCGCGCGAAGCGAACCGCTTCGATCTTGCCCTGGATCCCGCGGTCACCGAAGCCGCCGGGCACCAGGATCCCGTGGATGCTCGCGAACTGCGCCTCGGCGCCGTCGCGCTCGATGTGCTCGGCATCCACCCACTGCACGTCCACGCGCGTCTCGTTGGCGATGCCGCCGTGGGCGATCGCCTCCACCAGGCTCTTGTAGGAATCCCGGAGCTCGACGTACTTGCCCACCACGGCAATGCGTGTCTCCGCCCGCGGTGACTTGACCCGGCGCACGACGCTCTCCCACCGCGAGAGATCGATCCGGCGCGGCTCGAGCCCGAGGAGCTTCACGATGATCTCGTCGAGGCCCTCCCGGTGGAACACGAGCGGGACTTCGTAGATCGAATCGACGTCCTTGGCCGTGATGACCGCCTCCTCCTCGACGTCGCAGAAGAGGGCGATCTTCGACTTGATCCCGGGCGGCAGGTAGCGGTCGGTGCGGCAGAGCAGGATATCGGGCTGAATCCCGATCGCCCGCAGCTCCTTCACCGAATGCTGGGTGGCCTTGGTCTTGAGCTCGGAGGCCGCCTGCATGAACGGGACGAGCGTCAGGTGCACGTAGATGCAGTTGTCGCGCCCGGCGTCCTTCTTGAACTGGCGGACCGCTTCCAGGAAAGGCAGCCCCTCGATGTCGCCGACGGTGCCGCCGACCTCGACGATGACGATGTCGGTGTCACGGGCAACCTTCCGGATCGAGGCCTTGATCTCGTCGGTGATGTGCGGGATGACCTGGACGGTGCGGCCGAGATAGTCGCCCCGACGCTCCTTCTGGATGACCGAGTAGTAGACCTTGCCCGTCGTCACGTTGTGCTCGCGGCTGACGCGACCCGAGGTGAAGCGCTCGTAGTGGCCGAGGTCGAGGTCGGTCTCGCCGCCGTCGTCGGTCACGAAGACCTCGCCGTGCTGGTACGGGCTCATGGTTCCCGCGTCGACGTTGATGTACGGATCCATCTTCTGCAGCGTCACGCGGAGCCCGCGCGCCTCCAGGAGCGCCCCGATCGAGGCTGCTGCCAGGCCCTTGCCCAGAGACGAGACGACGCCGCCGGTCACGAAGATGTATTTCGGGGCCAACTCATCCTCCTCTCGTTAGCCATTGTCGGACATGCTCCTCTTCCATCGCGCGATTCGTCAGGGTGCCGTCGAGGCGAGCGTCCCGCACCTCGGCCAGCACGCGCGCGACGGCCGGACCTCGCGGAACGCCGAGGGCGACCACGTCGTCGCCGTCCAGCGACACGAGGCGCGGGTCGATGGTGACGAACCCGTCGAGCGCCGCGCGCAGGTCGTCCCCGTCCGAGAGCCAGAGCCAGGCGAGCTCGAGGGGCGCGCGCCCGCGGAGCTGCCGCGCGCGCTCGCTCGGCGCCGAGGCGCGCGCGAGCTCCGTCGCGAGCGCCGGACCGGTCGTGTGCGCCCGCTTCAGGACTGCCAGCGGCCCGCCGGAGAAGCCGAGCCGTGCCAGCGCCGCGTCGGCCACGACCGGCGGCTGGCCGTCTACCAGCGCGAGCGCAACCAGCCCGACCGCGTCGACGTCGAGAGCGTGTGCGTACGCCCACGCGAGGGCGCCGGCAAGCTCTTTCACGTGACGCCGACTCGTCGCGGTGAACCGGTAGCGCGGGTCGAGGAGGCGAAAAGCGCCGGAGCGTCCGAGCCCGGTGAGGATGTCCGCGGCCCGGGTCTCGCTCAGGATGTGCTCGATCTCGGCGGCGATTCGCTGGCCCGACAGCGCGGCGTACGGCGCCAGCCGCAGCGCGAGCGCCTGCGAGCGCGCCGTGGCGCGGTCCGGCGAGAGCCCGAGGCGGGCCGCGTACCGCGCGGCGCGGAAGATGCGAGTCGGGTCCTCGACGTACGAGAGCGGATGAAGCGTGCGCAGACGGCGCCGGGCCAGGTCGAGCCGTCCGCCGAGCGGATCGATCAGGCCGAACTCGCCCGACGCGAGCTCGATCGCCATGGCGTTCACCGTAAAGTCGCGCCGCCGGAGGTCCTCGCCGATGCTCGCGGGCATCACGCGGGGCAAGGCCCCCGGAGACTCGTAGCGCTCCGAGCGCGACGTGGCCACGTCGATCCGCCCGAACGCGCGCGTCTCGATCGACGCGGTGAGGAAGCGGCGGTGCTCGATGACCGAGCCGCCGACCGCGCGGGCCAGGCGGCGGGCCACGGTGGGGCCGTCGCCCTCGACCACGACGTCGAGGTCGCGCCGCTCGATGGTCGCGCCGCGCCAGAGGTCGCGGACGATCCCGCCCACGAGGAACGCGCGGCCGTCGTGCTCGTCCGCGATCCGGCCGATCGTCGTGAGCAGGTCCCGCGCGTCGGCCGGGAGGCCTCGATTCACCCGGCCCGCGGCCGAGGCGTGGGCCAGCGCGCCGCCGACGATGCGACCGCTGACCGCGCCGAGCGGCCCCTTCGGACTGCGCACGGGGACGAGGGGCGCGCCCGCGGCGAGCAAGCGGCGCACCGCCGACTCGCCGGAGGCCGCGTCGACCGAGGGCAGCGGGCGCGCGATCTCCGCGGCGGAAAGCTCGCCGAGGCCCAGCGCCACGGCGCGCGCCAGATCCTCACGCAGCACGGCCGCGGCGCCCGCCGCGAGCCATCCGGCGTTGCGCTTGCGCGCGAGGGCGAGCGCGTCGGCCACGGTGATCTCCGCCGGCGCCGACGCGACCGGAACGTCGACGAGGTCCGCGGCCGCGAGCTCGACCTGGGGATAGACGTGAGCCCGCTTCGCCATGCTCACGCTCGCGGGTGGAAGCGGCGGTACATGTTCACGACCGCCGCTGAGGGCAAGTGGGTGTAGATCTGCGTCGTCGCGATGTCCGCGTGACCGAGCATGGCCTGGATCGAGCGCAGGTCGGCGCCGCCCTCCAGGAGATGGCTCGCGAACGAGTGCCGGAGGACGTGGGGCGAGATGCGCTGCCGGAGGCCGGCGCGCGCCGCGGCGTGGCGGACGATCGTCCACAGGGACTGCCGCGAGAGGCGCCCGCCCCGCGGGTTCACGAACAGCCGGCCGGAGTCTCGCCGCCGCGTGTACGCCGGGCGGACGTCGCGCAGATACCGCGCGACCCATTGCACGGCCTCGCCGCCGACGGGGACGAGACGCTGCTTTCGCCCCTTGCCGGTGCACACCACGTAGCCCGCGCTCAGGTTGACGTCGTCCAGCGTGAGACCCAGGCACTCGGAGGCCCGCATCCCCGTCGCGTAGAGCAGCTCGAGCGCGGTCCGATCGCGGATGCCGCGCGGCTCGCTCACGTCGGGCGCCTCGACGAGAGCGGCGGCCGCCTCCCGCGAGAGCGTACGCGGCAGCGCGCGCGGCCGGCGCGGTGCCTCCAGATGCTCGGTGGGATCGCGGCGCAGCGCGCCCTCACGGACCAGGTGCTTGTAGAGACCGCGCAGCGCGGAGACGCGCCGCGCGACGCTGGCGGGTCGGAGGCCTTGGGTTCGCAGGCGTTCGAGGTACTCGACGATGTCGTCGGGGCCGACCCGGCCGAGCGCACGGCGGTGATCGCTCAGGAAACGGGTGAAATCGGTGAGATCCCTGCGGTACGCGTCGAGAGTATTCCGGGCTGCCCCCCGCTCAGCCTGGAGGGCGCCGAGATACTCAACGACGACATCGGTCATAGAGTGACCACGTCGGATAATATCACGACGCTCCATCGGGGGTGAAGCGTCCGCGTCGACGCGCGACGGCGCTCAGATCTCGGCGACTTCGCCGCGTTCGCGCCGCGCGTAGAGCCGCAGCAGCACCGTCCGCTCCGACATGCCGAGCGCGACGCTGGCCGCCCAGAAGGCCGTACCGCCGACTGCGATCGTGGCCCCGAGCCAGGCGACGTCGAGCGCGAAGGTCGGCCTCGGCGGCCACAGCGCGAGCGCGAGCCAGCACGCGGCGGCCAGGGGCAAGGACGCGAGCGCCGTGCGAAAAGCGCTGCTCAGGAGCGCGCGGCCGCCGAGCCGGCCGAGCCGGATGCGCGCGATCACGATGAGCGCGAGCAAGTTCACCAGTGCTCCCACGGACGAGGCGCCGGCGAGCCCGGCGAAGCCGAACGGCCACATCAGTGCGAGCGCGGCTACCACGTTGGCGGCGATCGCCACGACGCCCCACCGCACGGCGGTGCCGGCCTCGCCGAGCGCGTAGAAGACCTGCGCGGCGATGCGCGAGCCGGCAAAGGCGACGAGCCCGACCGCGTACCACGCGAGCGCCTCCGCGGTGGCCGCGGTCTCGGCCGGGCCGAATCGGCCGCGCTCGAACAGCACCCGAACGATCGGCGTCCGGAGCATGACCAAACCCACCGTAGCCGGCAGCGACACGTAGAGCGCCAGCCGCAGCGCGAAGTTCAGCGTGCCGGCGAGCGCTCGGTGATCGCCCGTCGCGGCCTGGCGCGACATGACGGGCAGCGATGCCGACGCGAGCGCGATCCCGAACACCCCGAGGGGAAACTCCATGACCCGGTCGGCGTAGTACAGGTACGAGATCGATCCGAGCGGCAGGAGCGAGGCCAGCAGGGTGTTGACGAAGACCATCACCTGCACCGCCGCCAGCCCGAAGACGGCCGGCAGCAGCAGGCGCGTGATCCGGGCGATCGCCGGATGACGCAGCTCGGCCGACGGCGCGATGAGGAGCCGGCAGGCCGACAGATCCGGGAGCTGGGCGAGCAGCTGGCCGAGCCCGCCGATGAGGACGCCGACGGCCAGCGAGACGATCGGCGGCTCGACGTGACGCGCGAGCAGCAGGACGGCGGCGATCATCCCGACGTTCAGCACGGCCGAGCCGATCGCGCCCGCGAAGAAGCGGTCGTGGGAGTTCAGCACGCCGGTGGCCATCGCCGCCAGGCCGACCAGGATGAGGTACGGGAACATGATCCGGGTCAGCCGCACCGCCAGCTCGGCCTGCCCCGGGTCGCTCGTGAATCCCGGCGCGATGACGCGAACGACCCAGGGAGCGCCGAGGATGCCCAGCACGGTCGTGACGGTCAGCGCCATGAGCGCCAGCCCCAGCACGGCGCGGAGCATCCGGACGAGCTCGGGCCGCTCCCGGGTCGCGACGTAGTCGGTGAAGACCGGGATCATCGCGGTCGACAGGGCGCCCTCGGCCAGGACACGTCGGAGAATGTTGGGAATGCGAAACGCGACGAAGAACGCGTCGGTCACTGGGCCGGCGCCGAACGCGCGCGCCACCACCATGTCGCGCACGAATCCGAGCACACGGCTGACCAGGGTCGCACCCGCGATGCCGCCGAGGGCCCGGACGACCTGTCCCTCGCTGCGGCTCACCTTGAAATTCCAGCGTCGGTACGGCATGATGCACGGCGTACCTGACGGCGAATCGAGCGAATCGAAGGAGCGTTCACGTGGCGAATACGAAGTCGGCGATGAAGCGCATACGGCAGAACGAGCGGCGCCGTCTGCGCAACCGGGCGATGCGCTCGAAGATCCGCGGCTCGGTGAAGACGGCGCGCGCTGCCGAGGGCGCCGCGCGCCCGGCGGCCATCCTCGAGGCCATCCGCGTTCTCGACAAGGCTGTGAGCAAGGGCGTGCTTCACCGCAACACCGCCGCGCGTAAGAAGTCCGCGCTCGCGCGGCGTCTCGCCACCGCGTAGCCCCCGTTCCTGCCGCGTCTCGCGCCGGGCTGGCCTCACCGCGTTTCCCTACCCGCGGCGCACCGAGGCGACGAGCGGCCCGCCGGACGCGTCCGCTCGGCCAGCCGGTAGAAGACATCGAGCGCGCCGTCCGCGAGACAGCTCGCGGTGTCCGGCCCGTAGAGCGTCGCGCAGGCGACGTAGCTCTTGCTCGCGGCCGCCTCGGGCCCCATGAAGTAGCCGAGGTAGTCGTTCGATAAGCCCGCCAGGAAGACCGCGCCGAAGAGCCCGCGCAGCTCGCGCTTGATCGCCAGGCCGAACGACGTCTGGAGCTCTCCGGGAATCGTTACCCAGGCCGTGTCGCCGACCGCCGCGCCGATCAGCTCGGTCTCGGCCGCCAGCCCGAAGAGCGGAAGCGCGAAGAACCCGGGCACCCAGCCGCCCGCGCAGCGCTTGAGCGATACCGCCGGCCGCGGCAACGCGACGGTTTGCCGCGCGACGCGCAGCCCGACGGCGGGCACGGCTCGGGCCTCGGCCCAGCCGGTCTCGACGGCCGCCGCGAGCGCGCCGGCGGTCTCGCTCAGCGCGGTCAAGCCGTGACCCGCGGGGCTCACGTCGCCCACGGCTCCGTTGACGAAGAGGGCCGGCACGCCGAGCCGCTGCTCGAGCATCGCGGAGGCAGCACCCGTCACGTCGCCCGATAGCTGCAGGCTTCCCGCCGGGAACATCGTGCCGTGGATCGCGAAGTTCCAGACGACGGCGAGCGGCTTGCCGTCCGTGCGCGTGATCTTGAGGACCACGATCTCCGGATCGAGGGGCTCGCGGATACGGCTCGAGGTGACGGCCGGCGCTGTCACCCGGGTCGCGGCGAAGAGCGCCGGCGCTCGCGCGCCGTCGGCCCGACGGATCGCCGCCGCCACGCCCTCGATGAGCGCGGAGCGGACTGTCGAGTCCATGCGATCGACGGCGATCAGGCCGCTGAGCTCGGAATCCATGAAGGCGCCGGGGCCGGAGTGCGTGTGGGAAGCCGACACGATGAGCGTCGCCGGCGGAAAGCTTGTCGCGGTCAGGCGCTCCTGGAGCGCGGTGGTGAAGGCGCGATCGACCGCGATGAGGTCGACCGTGACCCACGCCACGCGCGCCTTCGGGTTCTCGAGCACGAGCGCCCGCGCCCCCACCGGATCGTGCTGGCCGGCGGACGGCCGGAACCAGAAGGCATAGCGGTAACGGCCGAAGAGATCGGGAAAGAGCAGCCGTCGCTGCAGGCCGCCGTAGCCGGCCAGCGGCGTCCCGGGCGGCACGCGGAAGGCGGCGTAGCCGGCGCCGGCGGTCACGCACTCGGCGCAGCGCTCGGCCGCGCCGGCGGAGGCGACGATCGACGTGAGCCCGAGGAGAAGGCCGGCGAGGATCGAGCGGCCGATCACCGCTCCGCGCACAGATCGGCCACCAGCGCCGCCATCTCCGCCCGGGGCTCGCCGCTGCTCTTGAGCCGGTGCTCGGTCTCCCAGCATCGCCGAATCTGCCGGGCGAAGTGGGTGTCCGGGCGCTCGGCGCTCGTGAGCGTCGCGATCACCCCCGGTGGCAGGCGGAGCGCGCGGGCGATCTCGTCGACGGACCGGCCCCGGCGCCGCGCCGCGACCGCCGTCCACGCGGTCCGCACATTGCGCACGAGGACCGCGAGCAGGAGCAGGGCGTCCTCGGTGGCGAGCAGGCGGTCGAGCGTCCGGAGGGCAGCCGCCACGTCTCGCTTCTCGACGGCCCGCGGGAGGTCGAAGAGCTCGCTGAGCCGATGCTCGCCGACGATCGCCCCGACGTCCCGCACGCCCACGTTGCGATTGTCGGGTCCGCCGGCCAGCGCCGCCTTGCGCACCTCGCCCATCAGGGTCGCCGTGTCCTCGCCGGTCAGCTCGACGAGCAGGCGCGCCGCCTCGTCGGTGACCGTCAGCCCCTCGAGCGCCGCGCGCTGGCGGAGCCAGCCCGCGAGCTCGCGCGGCGCGCGATCGGGCAGCGTGACGATCGCGGCCGCCGGCACGGCGCCGAGCAGCCAGTGGTCGCGGCGGTCGCGGTTTGCGCGGAGCGACTCGTCGGCCAGCAGCAGGAGGCACGTGGCCGGGTTCGGGCTCTTGACATAGACGGCGAGCGACTCCGCCGTCTTCGCGCTGAGGGCCTGGGCCCGGCGCACGACGACCAGTCGCCGACCGCCGCCGAACGGGAGCGTCATGGCGGACTGCACGATCTCGTCGACCGAGTGCTCGAGCCCGTCGAAGACCTCGCGCCCCCACGCGGCCAGCGAGGGATCGGGGAAGAGCGCGCGGGTCACCGCGGCGAGGGTGTCGTCGAGGAGCTGGCCGTCGTCCCCGTGGAGCAAGGCGACGGCCGGCGCCTCGCCGCGCTCCACGCTCTTCGCGAAGGCGGTGTGGTCCACCACGCGCTCAGAACCGGCTGAGGGTGATGCTCACGATCGCCCGCCCGATCTCGATGGCGGCCGAGCGCACAGCCGTCTCCTCGACCGCAATGGTCTGCGACACGGCGCTCTGGACGTTGAAGTCGGCCTTCTCGCTAAGGCCGTGCTCTTCGAACAGCACGGCGCTCTTCTTCATGTCGAGCAGCTTGAGGTTCATCGTGACGGTCAAGCGGTACTGCCGCACGTTGGCGTTCGAGTCGTACGAGATCGACACGACGGAGTAGCCGATCACCTCGCCCTCCAGGACGGCGTCGGCGTCTTCGCGTCTGACCACGCGGAGCCGCCCGTTGGTGGAGAAGGCCTCGAGGACTCCGTTCGTCAGCACGCTCCCGAGCTTGGGCTCCCCGGTCTTGTTGACGAAGATCGGCACCGCGACGGTCTGGATGTGCTCCGGAAGGGTCCCGCGGAACGAATACCCGCAGCCGGCGACGGCGGCGGCGAGCAGGCCGAGCGCGAGCGCGCGGCCTACTCCCCTCACGCCCGCGTCACGATGTTGACGAGGCGGTTGGGCACGACGACGACCTTCTCGACGCGCCGCTGTCCAAGCCACGGCCTGACCCGGTCGTCGGCGAGGGCCAGCTGGCGCACTCGCTCTTCGGCGGCGTCCACGTCGACGACCAGCCGTCCGCGCACCTTGCCGTCGACCTGGACAACCACGGTGACCTCGGTCTTCTGCAGTGCCGCCGATTCTGCCTCCGGCCAGCGCTGCCGGAAGAGGCTTTCCGAGTGACCGAGCCGCGACCAGAGCTCTTCCGTCACGTGCGGACAGAACGGGCCAAGCAGCAAGAGCAGCGTCTCGGTCGCCTCGCGCAGGAGTGCGGTCCGCTCGGGATTGGCCCCGCCGCCCGCCCCCGAGGCCTGCTCGTAGGCCTGCAGCGCGTTGAAGAGCTCCATGATCGCGGCGATCGCGGTGTTGAAGTGGTGCTCGCGCTCGATGTCGTCAGTGACGCGCCGGATGGTCTCGTGAATCACCCGCCGAAACGCTTTCCCCGAATCGCTGATCAGGCTCGAAAGCGTTACAGCCCTCGAGCGATCCGGGGGGGCACTCGGGGGGGTCGTCTCGACCCCCCCGAGCTCGGAAAAATGCGCCAGGACGAAGCGCCAAACTCTATTGAGAAATCTCGAAGCACCCTCAATCCCCTGGTCGTTCCACTCCAGGTCCTTCTCCGGCGGAGCGGCGAACAGCTCGAAGAGGCGGCCGGTGTCGGCGCCGTACTTCTCGCGAACGAAGTCGTCGGACACCACGTTGCCCTTCGACTTGGACATCTTCGCGCCGTCCTTGATGACCATGCCCTGGCTGAGCAGCGCCATGAAGGGCTCGTCGATCTTCGTGAGACCCAGATCGCGGAGGACCTTCGTGTAGAACCGCGCGTAGAGGAGGTGGAGCACGGCGTGCTCGATGCCGCCGATGTACTGGTCGACCGGCATCCAGTAGTCGGCGGCGCTCTGCTCGAACATTCCGCTCTCGTAGCGCGGCGAGCAGTAGCGCAGGAAATACCACGAGGACTCCACGAAGGTGTCCATCGTGTCGGTCTCGCGCCGCGCCGGCCCGCCGCACCGGGGACAGGTCGCGTTGACGAAGCTCGCGACACTCGCCAAGGGCGAGCCGCCCTTGCCGGAGAGCTGCACGTCGCGCGGCAGCGTGACCGGGAGGTTCTCCTCGGCCTCGGGCACCATGCCGTCGACGTCGCAGTAGAGCACTGGAATCGGCGCACCCCAGTAGCGCTGGCGACTGATGCCCCAGTCGCGGAGCCGGTAGTTCACCTTGCCGGTGCCGAGCCCGCGCGAGACCAGCCAGTCGATCGCCTGGCGCTTGGCGGCGGCGACGGTGAGGCCATCGAGGAAACCGGAGTTGATCTTGACGCCGTCGCCCGCGTACGCCTTGCCCGTCCACCCGTCCGGGCGCTTGACGGTCTCGATGATCGGCAGGGCGTGCTGCTCGGCGAACTCCCAGTCCCGCTCGTCCTCGCCGGGCACTGCCATGATGGCGCCGGTGCCGTAGCCCATCAGGACGTAGTCGGCGAGGAACAGCGGGATGGCGGCGCCGTTGAACGGGTTCACGACCTGAGCCGACAGACGCAGGCCGCGCTTGGGCCGGTCGGCGGCGGTCCGCTCGATCTCGGACTGGCGCCCGACCTCGGCGCGGAACTGCGCGACCGTCGCGCGCTCGGCCGGATCGGTCACGATGCGGTCGACCAGCGGGTGCTCCGGGGCCAGCACCGCGTAGGTCATCCCGAAGGCCGTGTCGGGGCGCGTGGTGAAGACGCGGATCGAGAGACCCGGCGCGCCGGCCACTGGCAGGTCGAACTCGGCGCCCTCGCTCTTGCCGATCCAGTTGCGCTGCATGGTCAGCACGCGCTCCGGCCAGCCGGGCAAGCGGTCACACCACTCGAGCAATTCCTCGGCGTAGCTCGTGATCTTGAAGAACCAGCCGTCGATCTCGCGCGGCGTCACCACGGAGTCGCAGCGCCAGCACCGGCCGTCCTCGACCTGCTCGTTGGCGAGCACCGTCTGGCAGGACGGGCACCAGTTCACGGTCGAGCGCTTCCGGTAGGCGAGCCCCCGCTCGAGCATCCTGATGAAGATCAGCTGCTCCCACCGGTAATAGGACGGATCGCAGGTGGCGACCTCCCGATCCCAGTCGTAGGAGATGCCCATCTTCTTGAGCTGGTTGCGCATGTAGTCGATGTTCTCGTACGTCCAGATAACCGGGTGCACGCCGTGCTCGATGGCGGCGTTCTCGGCCGGCAGGCCGAACGCGTCCCAGCCCATCGGATGCAGCACGTTGTACCCGCGCATCCACTTGAAGCGCGCGAGGAGGTCGCCGATCGCGTAGACGCGCACGTGACCCATGTGGATGCGGCCGGACGGGTACGGGAACATCTCGAGGCAGTAGTACTTCGAGCGGCCGGGATCCTCGCGGACCCGGAATTGCTTGGTGTCTTCCCAGATCCCCTGCCACTTCGTTTCGATCTCGCGGAACGGATAGCGGTCGTCGGCCATGTTTCGTAAATTTCTAACATCCTTGGCAGGCCGGGGCAAGAAAGTGCTGGCGGGGGCGAGGTCGAGGGAGCTGGTCGGCGTGGCGCGGCCGCTCTTCGGGCCGCGCCACGTCGGAACCGAGCTCTTACTTCAGGGATGCAGCAGCTTCGTTGGCCAGCTTCAGCGACTCGGCGTGCTTGCCCGAGTCGTGGAGCTTCTGGGCCTCGTCGAGCTGAGCCACCGCCTTCTTCACTTTCGGATCGTCCGCCTTCATCTTGGCGGCGGTATCCCGCGTCTCCTTGATGACCTTGGGACACGAGCTCGCGAACGCGGCGCCGCTGGTGAAGGCCAGCGCGACCGCTACAGCTGTGACTGCCATGAGCTTTCTCATGTGCTGTCACCCCCCTCCTGAGCCGGTAGGCTCTCCGCATTGTAACAGTCCCCTGTGGATTGGGGTTCCCTGGCCGGGGGGTGGAAGTGGTCGAAGATCCGCTGAGCGAGCTTCGGGGTGACCTTCGGCACCGCCGCCAGCTCGGCCACCGAGGTCTCGCGAATGCGCCGCGCGGAGCCGAGGGTCTTGAGCAGGCTCGTCCGGATCGCCGGCCCCACGCCCGGAATCGTGTCGAGCACCGACTGGATCGTGCGGGTCGCGCGGAGCTTCTTGTGATACGTGATCGCGAAGCGATGGGCCTCGTCGCGGATGCGCTGCAGCGTGTGGAGCGCGGGCGAAGTTTGATCGAGCACGAGGGGGTGCAGGCTGTCGGCCTGGTAAACCTCTTCGGCCTGCTTGGCGAGCCCGACGGCCGGAATGTAGTCGAGTCCGAGGTCCTGCAGCACCTTGAGCGCGACGTTGAGCTGGCCGCGTCCACCGTCGATCAGGACGAGGTCAGGCAGCACGCTCCCCTGCTCGAGCGCCTTCGCGAATCGCCGCGTGAGCACCTCGCTCATCGAGGCGAAGTCGTCGGCGCCGGCCACGGTGCGGATCTTGAATCGCTTGTAGTCGTCCTTCTTGAGGCCGCCGTTCTCCCAGACGACCATCGAGCCGACCTGCTCGGTTCCCTGGATGTTGGAGATGTCGTAGCCCTCGATGCGATTGGGCAGCCCCGGCAGGCCGAGCGCGCGCTGGAGCTCCTCGAGGACGAGCTGCTGTCGGTTGTCGCGCGAGAGCAGGCGGTTCTGGAGCGCGATGGCGGCGTTGGCCTCGGCCATCGCGACGAACTGCCGCTTGGCGCCGCGCTGGGGTGCCAGCATCTGGACGCGGCGGCCGCCGCCGAGGGTGGCGAGCCATTCGGCGGTCAGCTCGGCCTCCGGCAGCTCCTCGGAGAGCAGGATCTCCGGCGCCGGCGGCACCGTCTTGCCGTAGAACTGGCGGACGAACGCGGAGAGGATCTCGCCGTCGCTCCACCCGGCGACCCGGTCGAAGAAGAACGGCTCCTGCCCGACCAGCCGGCCCTTGCGCACGAAGAACAGCTCGACGCAGGCGTCGCTGCCCTGGCGGACGACGCCGACCACGTCCTGGTCCACGTCCTCCGTCGAGATGATCTTCTGGCGCTCCCGCACCTTGTTGAGGGACTGGATCTGATCGCGCAGCACCGAGGCGCGCTCGAACTTGAGCTCGGCGGCGGCCTCCTCCATTTCCTTGGTGAGGCGGCGCGCCAGCTCCTCGTCCCGGCCCTCGAGAAAATGCATGACGTCCTGCACCGTCCTGGCGTAGCCCTCGCGGGTCTCCCAGCCCGTGCAGGGCGCGTTGCAGCGATGGATCGCGTACTGGATGCACGGCCGCTCGAGCGAGCCATCGATCGTGATCGAGCACGTCCTGAGGGGGAAGAGCTGGCGCGTGAGCCGGAGCGTCTCGCGCATCGCGGTGGCTGGATAGAACGGCCCGTAGTACTGGGCGCCGTCGCGCTGGACCCGCCGCGCCACCACCAGGCGCGGGAACGGCTCGTTGGTGGTGAGCTTCAGGAAGGGATAGTGTTTGTCGTCGCGCAGGATGATGTTGTAGCGAGGCCGGTGCTTCCGCACCAGGTTGGCCTCGAGCATCAGCGCCTCGAGCTCGTTGTCGGTGACGATGTACTCGAGGTCGCGGACCTGGCGGACCAGCGCGTCGGTCTTGGGATCGCGCGGACGCGACTCCTGGAAGTACGAGCGCACGCGGCTCTTCAGGGAGGCGGCCTTGCCAACGTAGAGCACCTGCTGCTTGCCGTCCCGGTACAGGTAGACACCGGGCTGGTCTGGGACCCGGGCGAGCTTGTCTTCGAGGAGACTCACTTCAGCTGCTGCTTGCGGAGCGCCTTGAGCCGGTCGCGCAGCTCGGCGGCCTGCTCGAAGTCGAGGCGCTTGGCCGCCTCCTTCATGCGCGTCTCCAGCTCGCCGATGCGCGCCTGCAGGGCCGCCGGCGACTCGAACGTCTCCGGGGCCTTCTCCTCGACCGGCACCGTGTAGTAGTCGCGCTCGTAGATCGTCTGGAGCAGCTCGTGGATCGACGACTTGATCGATTCCGGCGTGATCCCGTGGGCCTCGTTGTAGGCGCCCTGGAGCTCGCGCCGCCGCTCGGTCTCCCGGGTCGTGGCCAACATCGACTCGGTCATCTGATCAGCGTACATGATGACCTCGCCGTTGACGTTGCGGGCCGCCCGGCCCGCCGTCTGGATGAGCGAGGTCGCCGAGCGGAGATAGCCCTCCTTGTCGGCGTCGAGAATGGCCACCAGCGACACCTCCGGGATGTCGAGCCCCTCTCGCAGGAGGTTGATCCCGATGAGGCCGTCGAACTTGCCCAGCCGCAGATCGCGGATGATCGCGACTCGATCGAGCGTGTCGATGTCGGAGTGCAGGTAACGCACCCGGAGCCCGAGCTGCTGGTAGTACTCGGTCAGGTCCTCGGCCATGCGCTTGGTCAGGGTGGTCACCAGCACCCGCTCGTCGCGGTCCGCGCGCGCGCGAAGCTCGCCCAGCAGGTCGTCGACCTGGTCCTTCGCCGGCCGCACGATGATGCGCGGGTCCATCAGCCCGGTCGGCCGGATGACTTGCTCGGCGAGGGCATCGGGGGCGAGCTCGAGCTCGTAGGCTGCGGGCGTCGCCGAGACGTAGATGGTCTGGCCGGTCCGCCGGGTGAACTCGTCGAATGTCAGCGGGCGGTTGTCGAACGCGGAGGGCAGCCGGAATCCATACTCGACCAGCGCCTCCTTGCGCGACCGATCCCCGTAGTACATACCCCGGATCTGCGGCACCGCGACGTGACTCTCGTCGATGACGATCAGCGCGTCCTTCGGCAGGTAGTCGATCAGGGTAGGCGGCGCCTCCCCCGGCCGGTGGCCGGTCAGGTGCCGGGAGTAGTTCTCGATGCCGTGGCAGTAGCCGAGCTCGCGGAGCATCTCGATGTCGAAGAGGGTCCGCTGCTCAAGCCGCTGCGCCTCCAGCAGCCGGTTCTTCTGGCGGAGGAACCCGAGCCGCTCGCCGAGCTCTTCCTG
This sequence comes from Candidatus Methylomirabilota bacterium, assembly GCA_035649755.1. Taxonomy (GTDB): domain Bacteria; phylum Methylomirabilota; class Methylomirabilia; order Rokubacteriales; family CSP1-6; genus AR31. The sequence continues at coordinate 8,816 of DASRIY010000060.1, read as the reverse complement.
GATGGTCTCGAACGCGCGCGCCAGCTGGCTTGCCTCGGTAACGTAGTGGCTCGCCGGATAGATGTGAACCCGATCGACGCGCTCCAGCACGGCGCCCCGGAGGGGGTCGATGCGCGAGATCGCGTCGACGACGTCGCCGAAGAGCTCGATCCGCAGCGCGATCGACTCCTCGTTCGCCGGGAACACCTCCACCACGTCACCGCGCACGCGAAAGGTGCCACGGTGGAAATCGTAGTCGTTGCGCTCGTACTGCACCGCGATGAGCCGGCGGATGATCTCGTCGCGTTCGATGCGCTCGCCCTCGCCCAGTTCGAGGTGGAGCCCCTGATAGGTGTCGGGCTCGCCGATGCCGTAGATGCACGAGACCGAAGCGACGACGATCACGTCGCGGCGCTCCAGCAGGGACTTGGTCGCCGAGTGGCGCATCCGATCGATCTCGTCGTTGATGAGCGCGTCTTTCTCGATGTAGGTGTCCGACTGGGGAATGTACGCCTCGGGCTGGTAGTAGTCGTAGTACGACACGAAGTACTCGACCGCGTTCGACGGGAAGAAGGCGCGGAACTCGCTGAAGAGCTGCGCGGCCAGCGTCTTGTTCGGCGAGATGACCAGGGTCGGCCGGTCCACGTTGGCGACGACGTTGGCGATCGAGTAGGTCTTGCCCGAGCCGGTGACCCCGCGCAGCACCATGTGGCGCCGGCCCTCGCGGACGAGGTCGGTCAGCGTGGCGATGGCCTGCGGCTGGTCGCCGCGCGGCGAATATTCGGAGGACAGCTGGAACACGAGCGGGCTACGTCAGGACGGCGTCGGAACCGCCAGCAGGTATTTGCGCCACGAATCGAGCAGCGAGTGGGCGTGGGGGTGGCGCAGCATGTGCGTGGAGAACACGAACTTCGGATGGATCGGCTCGCGGATGAGGCGCATGCCGACCTCGTCGGGCAGGCGATTCCCCTTTCTCAAGTTGCAGCGCAGGCACGCCGCGACCACGTTGATCCAGGTCGTCTCACCCCCGCGCGAGCGCGGCACGACGTGATCGACGGTCAGCCGCTCGCCCCGCCGGTTGCAGTACTGGCAGGTGTAGCCGTCCCGGCGCAGGATGTTCTTCTTGTTGAAGGCGACCCGATCGAGAAACGGCTTGCGGATGTACATGGCCAGCCGGATTACCGCCGGGAGCGCGAACGTCACCGAGGGGGACCGCACCACGCGGGGGGACGCCTCGACGGCCTCGGCCTTCCCGGCCAGGAGTAGCGTGATCGCGCGGCGGGCGTTGGTGAAATGCAGCGGCTCGAAGGTGTAGTTGAGCACTAATACCGCGATTTCATCCATACTTACCGAGCTAGTCTAGTCGTCGCCTCCCGGAGTGTCAAATCACGATCGGCCCTTTATCGCCTCCAGCAGCAGGCCCTCGCGCAGCCCGTAGTCACTTACCTTCAGGCGTTCGAGGCGCGCCAGGTCCATGGTCACCGTGACGATCGCGGTGCCCGGAACGATCAGGTCCGCCCGGCCCGGCTCCAGACACGGAAGCGCGGCGCGCTCGGCGACGGTGAGCCGGCCCAGCCGGGCCGCGAGCCCGTCGACGGCGGCCCGGCTCAGCACGTGGCCCTGTACCCGCGCGCCGTCGTAGCGGACGAGGCCCAGGTCGAGGGCCGCCAGCGTCGTCACCGTGCCGGCCGTGCCCACGAGGTGGCCGACGCGGGCGGTGCGGATGGCCGCGGGCAGCTCGCCGTCGAGGCGGGCGCGGATCTCGTCGCACAGCGCCCGATAGCGTGGCGCGTCCACCGGGCCCGGGAACGGAAAGCGTTCCGCCAGCGGCACGACGCCCAATCGCAGGCTTGCCATCGACCGGATCGAGTCGCCCTCGGCCAGCACGTACTCCGTGCTGCCGCCGCCGATGTCGAACGTGAGCATGCTGCCGGCGAGCTCGCCGAGCGCGCTTTGCACGCCGCGCAGCGTGAGACGGGCCTCCGTCTCGCCGCTCACGACCTCGACCCGCCGGCCGGTCGCCGCTTCGATGGCCGTTGCGAACGCGCGGCCGTTGGATGCCTCGCGGACGGCGCTGGTCGCTACGATGTGCACATCGCGCGCGCCGAGTCCGGCGCCGCGCTCGACGTAGGCGCGCACGGCGGCGAGCGTGCGTGCCATCGGCGCCTCGCCAAGCCGGCCCGAGTGGGCCAGGCCCTCGCCGAGGCGGGTCACTGTCTGGTCCTGGTCGACGAGCCGCCAGCTCGCCGGGTGGAGCACGTCGGCGACCAGCAGTCGCACGGTGTTGCTACCGACGTCGATCGTGGCGAGCCGCACGCGTCAGCGCGAAAACGCCCCGCCGGACACGCCGGCGGGGCGTTTGAGTCGAGAAGGCGAAGCGGCTACTTTCCCTTCAGGGTCCGGATGTAGTTCACGACCTCCCAGCGTTCCTGCTCTGGCAGGTGCTTCCAGGGCGGCATCGCGCCGCGCCCGTTCGAGATCTTCCAGAAGAGCTCGCCGTCGGTCTCCTTTTGGATCGCCGGCGACGTCCAGTTGGCCGGCTTCGGCGGAGGCAGCGCCGCCGCCGCGGGTCCGTCGCCCTTGCCGGAGGCCCCGTGGCACGAGACGCAGTTCGTCTCGACCGTCTTCTTTGCGTTCCCGATACCCTTCACCGGATTCTTCGTCGCCTTGGCGTCCGCCGGCGCCACCCACGGCCCCTGGGCGGAGACCGCCGTCACGCCGGCCCAAGCGAGTAGCGGGACCGCGGTGACGGCTATGCTCAGCGACTTCCAGAACGGGCTCATGACGCCTCCTCTCGCGTTACGGCTCGCGCGGTCGAACATCGTGATGTCGTTCACAAATAACGAAGCCATTTAACACTCCTCAGACGAACGAGGTCAAGCAGTTATTCGACGCGCGCGTGTTCCGGCGAGCCACGCGAGCGCGGCCAGGACCCCGTAGGCGCCGGCCAGCCGCGCCGGCATCGCCGAGTGCGCCGCCCACGGCCAGAAGAGCGCGCCCGTGGCGAGCGGCGAATGGATCACGCCGAAGAGCGCGGCGAGGCTCGCAACAACGAAGAGGACCCCGGCCGTCCCCAGTCGGCCGTCGATGATCGACGCCAGCGCCCATCCCCAGAGAACCGCGGTCAGGATGAACCCATTGCCGAGGAGGAGGAGGGCCTGGTAGCCGAGCGCGGCCTCACCGCCGAGGGCAGCCGGCGAGGCGCCCAGCGCCGAGAAGAGCGTTCCCGTTTCGATCAGCACGACGGCGGCCGCTACCGGCACGAACGTGAGCGCGACCGCGGCGCCGTGCCGTTGCGGGGTCGCGAGGAATCCCTGAGCCGTGATCTCGAGCCCGATGAAGACCAGAATGGGCGCGATCGCCGCTTCGGGCAGCACCGCGACCAGGACCGACAGGACGCCCGCCGCCGCGCCCACGCCGATCACGATGCCGGTCGCCAGCGTGTACCCGGCGCGGGCGCCCATCGCCTTGTACGCGGGGTGGCCGATGTAGGGCGTGTTCTGGACGACCCCGCCACAGCATCCGGCGAGGATCGTCGCCGCGGCCTCGGTCAGCAGGATGTCACGCGTGCGATATTCGTCGCCGGCCGCCGCCGCGCTCTCGGTGTTGTCGATTCCTCCGATGGTCGTGACGAGCGCGAATGGCAGCGCGATCGACAGATACGGAAGCGTCGCCGAGAGCGCGTCAATCCAGCCGAGCGTCGGCCACGGCAGCGCCGCGCGGAGCGGTCCGGCGGCGATCATGGCGCCCGGGCCGAGGTCGAGCCAGGCGCGGCCCCAGAAGATCAGCGTACCCGCGAGCGCCGAGGCGAGCGCCCCCGGAAGTCCGAACGGCATGCGCACGCGCCCGAAGAGCGCCAGCAGCAGGACGATGAGGGCGACGAGGCCGACCGGCGGATCGCGCATGATCTTGAGCGTCGCGAGGAACGCGATTAGCAAGATCGCGATTCCGGCGATGGAGCCGAGCAGCGCCGCACGCGGGACGACGCGGCGCGCCCAGTCGCCTCCGAACGCGAGCCCCAGCTTGGCCACGCCGATTGCGACCGTCGCCGCCATGCCCACCTGCCATGCCAGGACCGGATCACCCGTCGCGAGCATCACCGGTCCGAGCACGCCGAAGACCATCGCGAACAAGGTCGGCGTGTCGATGCCGAACGGCATCGCAGTGACGTCCCCGCGTCCGGTCCGGCGCATGAGCCGTACGGCGAGCCAGGTATAAGCGAGGTCTCCGGCCAGTACGCCGAGGGCGGTGCCGGGAACCATCCGCTGCAGGACGAGGTCGGCCGGGAACTTGAAGACGCCAATCAGAAGGGACGCGAGGATGACGAGCTGGGTGACGTTGTCGAGGGCGAGGCCGAGGAAGCCGTTGAGGTCCCCGGCTCGCACCCAGCGCGGGCGCGAGCTAGCCGGATCGGGCGTCGGCTACTCCCTGATCGATGACCTCGCGGGCCAGCGTCCGCGTGCGCTCGGCCAGCCGGCTGCACCAGACGAGGCTCCCGCGATTGTCCGCGACCTCACGGAAGGCGAGCTCGATGGGCGCTCCGAGATGGCGGCCGAACCGCAGTCGCGCGCCGTAGGACTTCCCTTCCCGATGGTCGTCGTCCTCGAACGCGACTTCGACGCGCGGGTCGACCCGCTTGGCGTGGGCGGTCAGGAAGTTCCAGAGCCAGCGCGCAACCTCGTGATACGTGCCGCCCGAGAACACGCCGGCATTCTACATCGGGGGCGGCGGGATCGGCGACAATCGAGGGCTCGGGGAACCGCGGCCGGTCCCCCGAGCGGAGTCATTCAATCGGGATCAGCACTCGTTGAAGCCGCACGACAGGCACTTCTTGCAGCCTTCCTCGTACACGAAGGTCGCCTGCCCGCACTCCTTGCAGAGGTCGCCGATCTGCTTTCGCGACTCGGTGGCGGCGACCAGCGCCTCGGGTCCGGGCTTCACCTCGCCGATGTGCTCGGCGAGCGTCCGCGACAGAGCGTCGGGCAGCGAGAGGATCTTGGCGGGTCCGAAGCCCGTCGGCTGACCGCCGCCAATCCGCGAGAGCTGGCCGATGACCTCTTCGAGCCGCCGCTGAGCCGAGAGCGGCGAAGGCAGCCTCAGGATGAGCGAAATCAGGCGCCCGAGGGCCTCGGCCACCGCCATCGTGTCCGATCCGCCCTTGCCGACCTGGACGAAGACCTCGAAGGGCTCGTGCTCCTCGTTCTCGGTGATGGTGATCCACGCCGTGCCGATCGGCGTCTGGGTACGGTAGGTCGAACCCTTCAGGCTACGAGGCCGGGGCTTGATGACGGGCGAGCCCGTCGCCGTCGTCGCCGCGGCCTTGTCCTTCTTCGCCGAGACGCCGATGTTCAGGACCTGTTCGCCCTTGCAGCCGTCGCGGAACACGGTGATGCCGATGCACCCGAGCTCCCACGCGAGCTTGTAGGCGCGCGTCACGTCGTCCTCGGTGGCGCTGTTGGGCAGGTTGATCGTCTTCGAGACGCCATTGTCGGTGGAGCGCTGGAACGCGGCTTGATGGCGCACGTGCCACTCGAAGCCGATCTCGTGCGAAGTCTTGAAGACCTGCGCCGCGCGCTCGGGGAGCCCGGGGATGCCGTGCAGCGAGCCCCGTTTGACGATCTCCTGCATCAAGGCACCCGAGTAGAACCCCTGGTCCTTCGCGATCCGCTCGAACGTCTCGTTGACGAACGTCAGGACGCGCTCGCCGTCGGGCTGCTTCACGCGATGCTCGAACGCGAGCGCGAAGATCGGCTCGACGCCCGAGGAGCAGCCGGCGATCATCGAGATCGTGCCGGTGGGCGCGATCGTCGTGACCGTCGAGTTACGCATGGGCCGCCCGTGCTTGTAGATCGAACGCTCCCAGTTCGGGAACGGCCCGCGCTCCTCGGCGAGCTTCGCCGACTGATCGTGCGACTTCTCCTTCACGAAGGCCATGAGCCGCGTGGCGAGCTCGATCGCCTGGGTGCTGTCGTACGGGATACCCATCGTGAAGAGCAGGTCGGCCCAGCCCATGATGCCCAGGCCGATGCGGCGGTTGGCCTTCACGGTGTCGTCGATCTGCGGCAGCGGGTACGGGTTCATCTCGATGACGTCGTCGAGGAACCGCACGGAGAGCCGCACCACCCGCTCCATCTCGTCCCAGTCGACCGACCACTCGCCCGTCTCGCTCCGGCGCGCGAACTTCGACACGTTGAGCGAGCCGAGGTTGCACGCCTCGTTGGGCAGGAGCGGCTGCTCGCCGCACGGGTTCGTCGCCTCGACCACGCCGATCTCGGGCGTGGGGTTGGCGGGGCTGGCGTTGATCCGGTCGATGAAGACCATGCCCGGATCGCCCGTCCGCCACGCGGCCCGGACCATGCGGTCGAAGACCTCCTTGGCCGAGAGCCGTCCCGTCACGGCGCCGCTGTGCGGGTTGATCAGGTCGTACTCGCCGCCGGCGGCCAGGGCGTCCATGAACTTGTCGGTCGCCGCCACGGAGATGTTGAAGTTCGTGATGCCGCCGTCGAGCTTGCAGTCGATGAACTCCAGGATGTCCGGGTGGTCGACGCGGAGAATTCCCATGTTCGCGCCGCGGCGGGTACCGCCCTGCTTCACCGCCTCTGTCGCCCCGTTGAAGACACGCAGGAACGAGACCGGGCCCGAGGCGCGGCCGCCGGTCGAGGCGACGATGTCGTCCTTGGGACGCAGCCGGGAGAACGCGAAGCCCGTCCCGCCGCCCGACTTGTGGATGATCGCGGCGGCCTTCACCGAGTCGAAGATCTCCTCCATCGAGTCGCCGACCGGCAGGACGTAACAGGCCGAGTACTGCAGGCCGTTACCCTTCCCGGCGTTCATCAGGGTCGGCGAGTTCGGGAGAAATTCGCCCTCGATCATGATGTCGTAGAAGGCAGCCGCGACCTCGCGGACTGCCGCGTCGCTTCGGCCGTACCGTGCCTCACCCGTCGCGATCGTCAGTGCCACCCGCCAGCACATCTCCTCCGGGGTCTCGACGACCTCGCCTCCCTGGCGCATGAGGTAGCGCTCCCGGAGGATCCGCAGGGCTGGTTCGGTCCACTTGCCGACCTTCGCTGGGCGAGTCTCAGACAGCATTCCGCTCCTCCTCCCGTCACCGGCTTCTTTCAATGAGAGAACCCCTGACTTCACTATATCTAGTGGTGAGCGGCAATCTAGCACGCTGAATCTAGCGGGCGTCAAGAAAAAATGTGTCCACCGCCTGTCCACCGTCTGTCCACCGCGCGCGCGTCCCGGGGCTCACGCACTGCGTGGTATTCTTGTGCGCCATGGCCCGTCCTACGATCATCATGCCGATCGCGCTGGCGCTCGTCTTCGCACTCGTTCACGATGCTGCGCGCGCCCAGACGACTCCACCACCGCCGCCGCAGCCGTCGCAAACACCGCAACCGTCCACTCCTGCGCCATCACCAGCATCGCCGGCGCCGTCCACGCAGATGCCGACACCGTCAACTCAGACTCAGACGCCGGGCCAACCGACGCAGATCACCGGCCGCGCTCTGACGCTCGAAGAGTGCATCGCGATCGCGCTCGAGGGGCAGCCGACGATCCAGGAACGGTTGGCCAACTACGCGGCGGCGCGTTATCGGGTGAATCAGGCCTTCGCGCCGCTCCTGCCTCAGTTCACCGGTCAGGTCAGTGCCAACCGGAGCCATAACACCGTGCTCTCCGGCAGCGGCGGCGGCATCCCCACTCTGCAGGACCGCCAGTGGGGCGACACCTTCACGGCCCAGATCCTGCTCTCTCAGCTCCTCTTCGATTTCGGCAAGAATCTCGCGGAAACCGAGGGCCGGCGGAAGCTCGCCGAGGTCGAGGTCGAGAACGTCGAGCTGCAGCGGCAGCTGATCTCGGCCACGGTGAAGGAAGCGTACACGAACACGCTCTTCAGCCAGCGCTTGATTCGGGTGCAAGAGCAGGCCCAGGAGCGCGCCGAGCTGAACCTGCGCTCGGCGAAGGGGTTCTTCGAGGTCGGCACGCGCCCGAAATCGGACGTGGCGCGCGCCGAGGTCGACGTGGCGAACGCCAAGCTCGACCTGATCCGAGCGAAGAACGCTCTGCGAACCGCCATCGTCGCGCTCAACACCGCGATGGCGATCAACGTGGACTCGCCGACCCAGATCGTGGACAACCTCGTCTACCAGCCGGTGAGCCTCGACCGCCAGCAGCTCCGCGCCGATTCGCTCCGCCAGCGACCGGAGTACCGCAGCGCCAAGCTCACGGCTGCCGCCGCCGAGGCCAGGGAGCGCAAGGCCTTCCGCGACTTCTTCCCCGACGTCACGGGCCAGGGGGCGTACGGCGGCACCCAGAAGGATCTCAACGAGGCGTGGTCGGTCGGCGTCACGTTGAACTGGCCCCTGTTCGACGGAGGCGGTCGCATCGCGCGCTATCAGGAGTCAAAGGCCTTGTTCGAAAGCGCCAAGGCCGCCGTGAAATCGACCGAGCTGAACGTCATCCAGAACGTCGAGCAGGCGGAGATCGCGGTCGAGGAGGCCGCGGAGCGGATCCTGGCCGCGCAGGCGCTGGTCGCTTCCGCCCAGGAGAACTTCCGCCTCGCGCAGGGCCGGTTCGACGCCGGCGTCGGCACCATTCTCGAATTGACGGACGCCCAGCTCGCCCTGACCCAGGCCCAGAATACCGAGAGCCAGGCGCTCGCCGACTATCGGATCTCCCTGGCCCGGCTGGATCGCGCGGTCGGCCGCCGCTGAGGGCAGAGAAACAGGCCGGACGGTGGCGGCGTCTAAGCTAGTGATGAGACGCATCGTGCCGGTCGTCGTTGTCTCGTTGCTGGCCGGGGGGGCCGTCCTCGGCTATCTCTACACGCAGAG
>DASRIY010000059.1:0-6856 GCA_035649755.1 Candidatus Methylomirabilota bacterium | reverse complement strand
GATCTTCTTGGCCATGTCGCCCTCCCTGAGGTGATGCGGATGGCCGGCATTATCGCGCCGCTAGGGACCCGAGCGCCAGTCCCAACCCGCCGCTTCGAGCTCGAGAAGGGCCGCGAAGCGTCCCCCGCGGCCGGCCAGCTCGCCGGGCGGGCCTTCCTCGACAATGCGTCCGCCCTCGAGCACGATCACCCGGTCGGCTTCCGCGGCGGTTGACAGGCGATGCGCGATGGTCAGTACGGCGCAGCCTCGCGGCAGCACCGATTCCCGGAGGGCCACGCGGAACGCCGCGTCGCTCACGCTGTCGATCGCTGCGGTGGCCTCGTCCAGAAGGAGCACGGACGGCCGGTGCACCATAGCGCGGGCCAGCGCCAGGAGCTGCTGCTGTCCGGCCGAGATCTGCGTTCCCCGGCCGCCGCTCTGGCTGCTGAGCAGGGTCTCGTAGCCCATCGGAAGCGCCCGGACGAACGCGTCAGCACCCGCGATGCGGGCCGCCTCGAGCACGGCGGGTTCGGGCACCGACAAATCGGCGAGGGTGAGGTTCTCCCGGACGGTTCCCGAGAAGAGCTGGACCACCTGGGGCACCACGCCGACGACCTTGCGTCGCTCCGATTCGTCCAGCGTCGTGGGATCGCGACCCGCGACGCGCACCGCGCCGGCCCAGGGCGCGTAGAGCCCGGCGAGCAGGTGCAGGGCGCTGGTCTTGCCGGCGCCCGTCCGTCCCACCAGCGCCACGTGCTCGCCGGCGCGAACGGCCAGCGAGATCCGATGGAGTACGGGCGATCCGTCCGCGTAGCCGAACACGACGTCGTCGAGCTGGATTGGCGCCGGCGCGCCGCGGGCCAATGTCGGCGCCACGACGCGCGGGTCGTCGCCGGGATCGAGTGCCAGCGTCGCGAACACCCGCTCGGCGCCCGCGACGGCGCCCTGCACGGTCTGCCACTCCTCGCCGAGCGCCGTGATCGGCTGGAAGACGCGCTGCAGAAGGATCAGGAACGCGGTCAGGGTTCCGATCGAGATGCCGAAGGCGCCGAAGGTCTCTCGTGTGCCGGCCCAGAGGAGGGCGGCGACGGCCAGCGCCGCGAGGATCGCGGTGACCGGCGTGTACAAGGCCGAATAGCGAATCGCCAGATTGAGCGCCGCCAGGGCGCCGCTCAGCACCTGACGGAAGCCGTCGACCGCCTCGCGCTCGCGTCCGAAGGCGCGCACGACCTCGAGGCCGCGCAGCCCCTCCTGCAGGCGGGCCGTGAGCGCCGCGACGGCGAGGCGCGTAGCGCGCTCGGCGTCGCGGACACGTACCTGCAGGAAGCGAAGGGCGATCACCAGCGGGGGCGCCACCAGCGCGGCGACCAGGGTGAGGGGAGGACTGAGGACGAGCATCCCGATCGTGAGGGTCAGCAGGCGCACGAGGTTGGCGACGAGGACGGCGATGCCCGACGAGAAGACGACGTCCAGCGTTTCGACGTCGGCGGTGCAGCGGCTGATGATGTCCCCCGTCGGCATCCGGTCGAGCCGGCCGATCGACGTGCGCTGTAGATGCGCGAAGACGCGGACGCGGAGGTCGCTCAGCACGCTCTGCGCGACCGTCGCCGCGAGGTAGCTGTAGAGGAACGTCATGACCTGGACGGCGGCGCTGGCGCCCAGATACAAGACGGCGAGGAAGAGCAATCCCTTCGATTGGCCAACCACGAGATGGTCGTCGACGATGACGCGCACGATGAACGGCGGCACGAGCTCGAACGATGCGGCGGCGAGCACGAACAGGGCGACGCCCGTGACCCTGACGCGCCAGGGTCGTAGGAGGCTCGCCATGTTCCCGGCGAGAGAGCGCGTGCCGGGAGCTTCGTCGGCGCGGGCGACGACCAACGTGCTCATCGCCGAGCTCCGTTCTCGACCACGGCGTCGGCGTGGAGCTGGGCGCTGAAGATGCGGGCGTAGAGCCCCGCGGCGGCCATCAGCTCGACGTGGGTTCCCATCGCCTCGATCCGGCCGTCACGCAGTACCACCACCAGATCGGCATGGGGAAAGGCCGCCAGCCGATGCGAGCACAGAATGATGGTCGCCCGGCGATGCGCAGGCGCATCGCCGCCGAACGCCTGCTTGAGTGAGGCGACGATCCGCGCCTCGGTCGTGACGTCGACGGCGGAGAACGGATCGTCCAGCACGAGAAGGCCGGGGAATCCCGGCGCCGCGGCCGCGAGGGCGCGCGCCAGGCCGACGCGCTGGCGCTGGCCCCCGGAGATGCGGAGGCCGAGCTCGCCGATCTCGGTGTCGAGCCCGTTCGGAAAGCTCATGATGTCTTCGTCCAGCGCCGCGAGCCGGACCGCGTCCATCAGGAAGCGATCGTCCCGGGCTCCGCCCCGCCGGTTCAGCGTGAGGTTCTCGCGCACCGAGCCCGAGAAGAGGAGCGTGTCTTGCGGCAGGTAGCCGATCAGCCCACGCCGCTCCTCGTTCGTGAGCTCGGGGAGCGGACGTCCGTCGATGAGGATCGCTCCCGACTCGATCGGGTGGATTCCGAGGATCGCCCGGGCCAGGGCGCTCTTTCCCGCGCCCACGGGCCCGGTGACCGCGACGAGCGAACCCGCCGGGATCCGGAGATCCAGCGCATGCAGGGCGGGCCGCTCGCTGTCCGGATAGCGGAAGGTCACGTCGCGGAGGTCCACCGCTGCCGGGCCCGACGTGGCGCGAGCCGGGGAGACGGGGGACCGTGAGATCCCCGCCACGTGTCCGGCCTGGAACGACGCGAAGCGTGGCTCGCCCGAGACGGAGAGCGGGCGCGCGAGCAGCGGTCGCAAGCGCGCGTAAGCGGCCGCGCCGCTCTGGATGGAGTTGACGAGCTGGGGAATGCGGTGCCCGCGGTTCACGAAGCGTAGAAACAGCTCGAGGTACGCGACGAACGCGCCGACAGTCATCGCTCCACCGACGACCCGCTCGCTACCCTGCCAGACGACCAGGATGACGCCGGCGGTCATCAGCGTCGTGTAGATCGGCTGCAGTCCTGCCTTGAGGCGCACGAGGCTCAGGTTCGTTGCCGCGAACCGCCGGGACAGCTCGGCCACCCGCTCGACCGACGCGCCGGCGCGGCCAAAGAGGCGCAGCACGCGGAGCCCCACCAGGTACTCCTGGATCAGGGAGACCAAGGCGGCGTTCGCCTCGCGCGCCGTCGTGGTTCGACGCGCCACCCAGCGGCCGGTCGCGTGGGCGAGAACCATGGCGATCGGCACTGGTGAGAGCGCCAGGAGGGTTAGCCCTGGATCGAACACGAGCATCGCCACGATGAACGAGAGGGAGAAGAGCACGGTGTCCCAGATCTCGATGGTGAACTCGCGGACGCCGACGCCCAGCACCTCGACGTCCCCGATCACGCGCGCCATCAGGTCGCCCACGGGCGTGCGCTGCACGTCGGCCATGGGCCAGGCCAGGACGCCGCGGAAGCAGTCGGCGCGAAGGTTCGTGCGGATCCGCGCGTTGGCGGTCATGAGCCACCAGCGCTTGGCGATGCGCGGCAGCTCGGTCAGGAGCGTGCCGGCGATGAAGAGCAGCGCCGCCCAGGCGACGTCGCCCGGCGTGGCCTGGCCGCGCTCCAGCGCCAGCGCGCGATCGATCGCGCGGCCGAGCAGGATCGCGGGCAGGACGACCGCCGTGTTCATGATGATGCCGGCGATCGATCCAAGAACGAGCTGGCCGGCCACCTGCCGGAAGTACGGCCGCATCTCCCACAGGTAGCCGAAGCGAGGAGCTTCGCCCGTCATCCCGTTATGGCGGGATCCTCGAGGAGCGTGGTGACGCGCGTGACGATCACGTCGCGGGCGCGCTTGAAGTCCTCGCTGACCGCGGGCACGTCGTCCCAGCGCTCGATACGCGGCGCGCGCGAGGCCAGGTCGCCGAGGTCGCAGGCAAAGGTGACGACGACGACGGAACCGTCGACATCGGCCTGCATGGGCCGGCGCGGCTGACGGCCCTGGACGTCGATGCCGTCGGCGCCGAGCCCCTGCGTGACCCGCGGGGGAATCGCGTCGTCGGGCTCGGTTCCCGCGGATGTCGCCCGGGCCGGCAGGCCGCGCGCCGCCGCCAGACGGTTGAAGTACTCAGCGGCGATCAGGCTCTTGGCCGAGCCGTGCAGACAGACGAACAGGACATTCGGATTCCGGGCACTCATGGCTTGATTCTCCCATCCATTCACGAGCGCGTTACCGCTGACAGCAGGGATCTCGTCACCGCAAGCGATAGGAGCCGGCTCCGCGCGATCCCGAGCACGGCTCCGCCGAGCATGACCTTGATCGTGTTCACCCGCCACAGCATCAGGATCACGACCGTCGCTGCGAGCGTGGCGAGCGCGAACACATCGGGTACTGCGTGGGGCGCGAGCCGTACCAGCGAGACGGCGAGGACGCCGATCACGGCGGGCGCGATGCCCCGCAGCGCTGCGCGCGTCCATTTCAGCGTTCTGGCTCGGTCGAATACGGGAAGGAGGGCCAGCATCATGACGAAGGACGGCAGGAACGCCGCGGTACTGCCGACGACCGCGCCGGCGAGCCCGGCCACCTTGTAGCCGACGTACGCCGCGACCATCAGGACGGGTCCCGGAGTGAGCTGGCCGAGCGCAAGGCCGTCGATGAACTCCTGCGGGGTGAGCCAGCTCCATTGGCTCACCACCTGCTCCTGGATGAACGCGATCATCGTGAGGCCGCCGCCGAACGTGAAGGCGCCGACCTTGAGGAGGAACATAGCGACCTGCGCGAGGCTCGCGGCCGGCGCGTCGGCCGTCGCCGTGGCCGGAAGCACTCCCGGGGCCGACACCCACCTCGCGATGATGGGGAAGATGGCCAGACACGCCGCCAGCGGCACGAGGACGGCCACGCCGAGCTTGCGCGAATGAAAGAGCCAGAGCCCCACCCCGCCGGCCAGTAGCAGGATCGAGACAATGCCAAGGGGAGTCGCCAGCGCAGCGACGGCGGCCGCGATCGCGATCAGAACCTGCGATCGCATGCCCAGAACGGCCCGTCCCAGCCGATAGACGGCGACGACGTAAATCCCGAGGACGACGGGACCCAGGCCATAGAGCGCGCCGCGAATGAGCGGTGTGACGCCGAGCGCGGCGTAGCCCATCGTCAGGGCCATCAACACCAGGAAGCCCGGGAGCACGAAGCACAACCCGCCGAGGAGCCCGCCCCACCAGCCGCCCCGCGCGTAGCCCAGGAAGATGCTGAGCTGGGCCGCGGTTGCTCCCGGCAGCATGTTGACGAGCGACAATCCGTCCATGAAGCGCTCCTTGGAGACCCACTGCCGCTTCTCCTGGAGCTCGGCCTGCATGACGCCCATGATGGCCGGTCCACCGTAGGCAGTCGCCCCGATCTTGAGAAGTTGCGCCGCGATGTCGGTCCAATTCTCGGCGAGCTGACGAACGCTCATGTCGGCCTCCTCACTTCACGAAGACCCAGCCTGGCTGGAGCAGCGGATACGCGACCAGTCCGATCACCGCCGCACAAGCGATGAGCAGGGGATTGCTGACCTTCCACCGGAACAGCACCACGAGACTCGCGAGCGCGACCAGCGCCGTGAGCCAGTCGCCGATGGCGATCCGGCCGAGCAGGACGCAGGCACCGAGGATGGTGCCGATCGCCGCCGCGTACGCGCCCTTGATGAATCCCTGCACGTTCGGGTTCGTGCGATAGCGCATGAGCACGGGGGCGATGATCAGGACCAGCAGAAAGGACGGAAGGAAGATCCCGATCGTGGCGGTCAGGGCGCCCCAGAAGCCCGCTACCAGAAAGCCCACGAACGTCGCCGTGATGACGACCGGGCCGGGGCTCATCATGCCCATGGCGACGGCGACGAGGAACTCGCGCTCGTTCAGCCACCCGGTCTGCTGGACGAGACCCTTCTCGAGGAACGGGACGATCACGAGGCCGCTGCCGAAGGTGAGCGAGCCGGCCTTCAAGAAGAAGACGAAGAGCTTGCCGAGCATCGTGCTCGTGGCGGCCGACGCGTCGGCGCCTCTCGCGACGAGCGGCAGACCGATCAGAAACGAGGACGTCGTCGAGGTGGCCGCCCGCGCGCGGAGCAGCGAGCCGTAATAGAGGACGCCGACCACGCCGGAGGCGAGAAAGATCCAGGCGACCTCGGCGCGCACGGCGACGGTGACGGCGAAGGCGACCCCGGCGAGCGCCCACTGGAGCCAGTCGTCCATGCCGAGCTTCGTGAGGCGATAGCCGGAGTGCAGGATGAGCGCGATGACGGCCGGGCTCACGCCATAGAAGATGGCGGTGACCCACGGCAGGCCGCCGAAGTGCACGTAGAGAGCGCCCAGCGTCGCCACGATGACGAAGTTCGGAAGAATGAACGCCCAGCCGCCCGCCCATGCGCCCCAGAAGCCGCCGCGCAGATAGGAGAGCCAGATGCCGACCTGGATGGCGAGTGGACCGGGAAGTGACTGGCAGACGGCGATACCTTCCCGCATCTCCTCCTTCGTGACCCAGCCCTTCCCAGCGACCAGCTCGCGCTCCATCTGACCGACGAGCGCGACCGGACCGCCGAAGCCGAGGAGGCCGAGCCGGAGGTAGTACCGGACGAGGTCCTTGATGGGAACGCGCCGAGCGATCGTGGAGTCCGCCATGAGAGGGCCTCCCTTCTTCGCTCGGAGTGTAACGATTGACATGAGTAGTAGCAAGCGTTACTTTGACAGCATGCGATGGCTGACGCTGCTCATGAGCCTGCCGCCCACGCCCACGCGGCATCGCGTCGGAGTCTGGCGAAAGCTCCAGCGCATGGGCGCCGTCCGGCTCCGCGGCGCCGGCTGGATCCTGCCGGAGACCCCGGAGACGACCGAGCTCTTCCAGTGGCTGGTGCAGGAGATCCA
>DASRIY010000058.1:0-6376 GCA_035649755.1 Candidatus Methylomirabilota bacterium | reverse complement strand
ACGCCGTGGCGGCGCTGCACCTCCTGGACGGCCTCGCTTCCGTAGAGCCGCTTGCGCCGCCCGGCGCCCGAGGCGATCAAGAGCTCGACGAGGCGCGGGTAGTCCCCGTCTGGTATCTCCTCCGGCAGCTTCATGGACACGCCGCCGAAGCGATCGTGGCAGTGGAGCGACCCGTGCGTGACCATGTCGAGCGCGTCGGCGTCGTAGCGATTGAGGGTATGGATGTCGGCGCCGGCCTCGATGAGCGCCTTGGCGGCTTCGTACTGGCCCCGCCAGCACGCCCAGTCGAGCGGTGCGGTCTCGTCTTGCCCTCCCTTGGCGTTGGGATTCGCGCCCGCCGCGATGAGCCGCCGGATCTCCTCGGCGTCGTTGCGGCAGGCGGCATTGCACAGGAGGTCAGGATCTACGGCGGCTCCGCGCAGCCCACTCCCCCGCGCGGCGGCCCCGGCGGCGCGGTCTTCCTCGCTCACCAGCGCCTCGTCCGCGCCCGCCGCACCCAAGAGCGCCGCCACGTCGTCCCGCCCGTGACGCTCGGCGTAGCCGAGCGGCGTGATCCCGCGGTCGTCACGCGCGTTGACGTCGCCGCCGGCCTCGACCAGGAGCCGGACGATGGGAAGCCCGCGGCCCTGCACGATCGCCCGGTGGAGGTGCGTCCGGCGGTGCATCCACGGCACGCGGAGATTCGGGTCGGCCCCGTGCTGGAGGAACAGCGCGACGCCGTCGGGATTCTCGAAGTTCAGCATGCGCGCGAGGGCATACGACACCCGTCGTTGATGGGGACGCGCCTCCAGCAGCAAGCGCAGGCACGTGAGGTCCCCGAATTCGGTGGAGTGATAGAGCGCCTCGGTGCCCGCCGAATCCATGTTCGTCTCGTCGGAGTCCCCGCGCTCGGAACGTCCCTCGTTCACGTCAGCGCCCGCCGCCAGCAGCATGCGCGTGAGCTCCACATTGTTGGCGATGCCCGCCGCTCCATAGATCGGCGTTTGCACCCAGCTCTCGCCGTCTTCCTCGTGAAGAAAGTGGACGTTCGGGTCGGCGCCGTGATCGAGGAGCCGGCGCACGATCGCCACGATTCCGGCGGCGCGGGCGCGGTCGGTGCGCAGGAAGCGCGAGAAGCAGGCGTAGAGGATGGGCTCGCGGTCGAGAGGCCCGCCGCGGTGACGGGCCGCCTCCGGGTCGAGGACGAGCGCGCGCTCCGCCGCGGCCACGGCGCCCGTCACGCACGCGGTATAGAGATCATGGTCGCCGAGGGCGGGCTCGGCGCCGAGGAGCGTGGACGCCTTGCGCATGTCGCCGGTCACCGCGGCCTTCACCAGCTCCGCCGCGCGGCCGGCGGCGTCGAGAAGGCGGGCCTCGACGAACTGCTTCCAGCGGGGCCAGCTCGCGAAGCCGTACTCGCGCGCGATGACGAGCTGTGCGTCATGCAGCGCCGCGTCGCGCGCCTCGCCGGCTTGGAAGCGCGGGTGATGGGCGTGGAAGCGGGCCAGCGCGGCCGGGTCGCCGTCGCGCGCGGCGTCCAGCAAGACCTTGGCCTGCTTGCGGTCGAACTCCAGAGAGGGACGCGGAGGGATGGCTCGGGCGCTCATCGACTGTCTCCTTCATGCCCGCGTCCGCATTTCGGGCGGTGAAGGGTCGATAAGTCGCCGCTTCACGCTGGAGTGGCTACAGGTGGGACATTCCCTTCACGCGGACCGTGGGCCGCCTGACCGGCCACGGCCCACGATGCCAGAGGCCCAGCTGGAGATCAAGCTCGCGCCCTTGACAACCGTCCCCCATTGACAAGCCTGATCGAGGTTTCTATAGTCCGCGTGCGCCTGGCCCCCTGACCTAACACCGACTCGAGGAGGGGTAGCGATGAGATCGACGCGCTCCGTGCTCTGGGCATCGCTTCTCGCCGTCGCCGCGCTGATTGTGTTCGCGCCGGGGATGTCCCGCGCGCAAGACGTCATCAAGTTCGGGGTCTCGACACCTCTCTCCGGTCCGGCCGCGCCCTGGGGAATTCCTCACAAGAACGCGACCGAACTCATCTTCGAGGAGGTCAACGCTCAGGGCGGCCTCGCCGTCGGCGGCAAGAAGTACAAGCTCGAGGTCGTCGCCTACGACCACAAATACGTGATCGCCGAGGGCGTGGCCACGGTGAACCGGCTGATCGCCAAAGACGGCGTGAAGTACATCTCGGTCCTCGGCGGCTCGGTGGTGAAGGCCATCGAGGAGCCGGTGAACGAGAGCCGGGTCCTGAACTTGCCGCTGGCCTACGCCGACGGATTGGTGAGCCCCAAGAATCCGCTCACGTTCCATGCGTTTCCCTCGCCACCGGAGACGACGGCGTTCTGGAAGTGGATCAAGGAGAAGCACCCGCAGATCAAGCGAGTGGCCACGCTCTCGCCCAACGACGACACCGGCTGGTGGTCGATCAAGGTCGAGACCACCTATATCCAGAAGCTCGGCTACGAGGTCGTCTCGAAGGAGTTCTTCGAGCGGACGATGACCGACTTCAACCCGGTGCTGCTGCGCATTCTCGCGCAGAAGCCGGACATCATCAGCGTCCTGGCATCCCCGGCGGGCAGCGTCGGCCTGGTCATCAAGCAAGCCCGCGAGCTCGGATTCAAGGGGCGCTTCATCCACATCGGGCAAATCGACACTTCCGTGGTCGCGAACATCGCGGGCAAGGCCAACGTGGAAGGCACGTGGGTGCACGGGTACGTGCAGAACCCGCTGCCGGAGAAGATCAAGAGCTGGCAGGCGCGCTACACCAAGAAGTACGGTGAGTGGAACGCCACCAGCATCGACTTCGCCAATCCCGCCTTTGCCTTCGTGGCGGCCGTGAAGAAGGCGCAAAGCCTGGATCAGAAGAAGATCGCCGAGGCGCTGCAGACCGTGGAGTTCGAGAACCTCTGGGGTACGGCCCACTTCGGCGGCAAGGAGTACTACGGCATCGGCAATCAGATCCTGTATCCGATGCCCTTCTCAGAGGTGAGGGACGGCGTGGCGAACCTCGTGGTCCAGCTCACACCGCCGCACAACTAGAGTCTTTCGACTCGCCCCCGCTGCCCCACCGGGCGCGGGGGCGAGTGACGAGGCCCCATGACGCCCGCCCTTCTGCTCCAGAGCGCGATCATCGGAGTGTCGATCGGCTCGATCTACATCCTGATGGCGCTCGGACTCACCCTCATGTTCGGCATGATGCACATCATCAACTTCGCCCACGGGGCGGTGTACATGCTCGGCGCGTTCGTCATCTACTACGTCTTCTTCCAGGCGGGCGCGCCCTATTTCGCTGCGCTGTTGCTGGCGATGATCCTGCTCGGGGCGTTCGGCTATCTCATCGAGCGCTCCGTCTATCGGCCGATCAAGGGCGGCATCGAGCCCACCCTGGTGGCGTTGCTGGCGCTGACGACGTTTCTTCAGGCCGCCGGATATCCGGTGTTCGGCCAGCTCGACAAGCACGTGCCTCCGGTGTTCGCGGGCACCCGCAACATCCTGGGCGTGATGATCTCCGTGGAGCGACTGATGATCATCCCGGTGGCCGCGGTGCTGGTCGTGGGCCTCTATCTCTTCATCAACAAGACGCGGCTGGGCGCCGCGATGCGCGCTATCGAGCAGGACAAGGAAGCCGCGGCGCTGCAGGGCGTCAACGTGCACGTGGTCAACGGCATGGCCTTCGCGATCGGCTTCGCGCTGGCCGCCGCCGCCGGCGCGCTCATGGCGCCCATCTTCAAGCTGGACCCGATGATGGGCGAGCAGCCGCTCCTGAAGGCGTTCATCATCATCATTCTGGGGGGCCTCGGCAGCATCCCCGGCGCCATCCTCGGCGGGCTGATGCTCGGGCTCATCGACTCGATCGTGGCCACCGCGCTGGGAGCCGAGCCGGCGTTTCTCCTGAGCTTCGTCTTCATCATCGGTCTCTTGCTGTTCAAGCCCAGTGGGCTCTTCGGTCATGCGTAGCGCGATCATCGTGGTCGTCCTGGCCGCGCTGGCGCTGCTGGTGCCGCTGCTCGGCGACTACTACATCCACGTCTTCGCGCTGGTGCTCATCAACATCATCCTCGCGGCCAGCCTGCGCCCTTCCCTCAACTGCGGCCAGCTCAACATCGGGCACTCGGCATTCATGTGCGTGGGCGCCTACACCTCCGCGCTCCTGGCCAAGCACTACGCGCTGCCATTCGAGCTGACGCTGCTGGCCGGCGCCCTGCTGGCCACCGTCGTCGGTCTCATCGTCGGCTATCCGGCGCTCCGGCTGCGGGGCGTGTACTTCGCGATGGTCACGGTGGCGTTCGTCGAGGTGATCCGCCTCATCGCCGCGATCTGGGTGCCGCTGACCCGGGGCAACAGCGGGCTCTCCGGCATCCCCAAGCCGAACCTCCTGGGCATGACGCTCGTGTCGAAGTCGAGCCAGTACTACCTGGCGGTGGGGCTGACGGCGATCGCGCTCTTCGTTCTCTGGCGGCTCGAGCGGAGCCGTCTCGGATTGACGTGGCGGAGCATCGGGCTGGCAGACAATCTCGCGCAATCGCTCGGGGTCAACATCGCCGCCCACAAGCTCCTGGCCTTCGCGGTCGGCTGCTTCTTCGCGGGGGTGGCCGGCGCCTTCTACGCGCACTTCATTCGTTTCCTGTTTCCCCCCGAGTTCGGCTTCCTGGTGGCGACCAACATCCTCGTCTACAACTTCGTCGGCGGGCGAGGCCACTTCGTTGGCCCCATCGTGGGCGCGACCTTTCTCTCGCTCCTCTCCGAGCCGTTTCGAGGGAGCGCCTACGAGACGATCTTCTTCTCGATCGCCATGCTGCTGACGATCCTGTTCTTGCCGGGCGGCCTCATCACGCTCCCCGGGAAACTGGCCGAGCTCAGGTCGTGGCGAGCCACGGCGGCGCCGACCCCGAGCCCGGCGGCCTGATCCCGTGGCCCTCCTCGAGACCCTCGGACTCACGCGACTCTTCGGAGGGCTGGCGGCGGTCAACAACGTGGATCTCACCGTCGACAAGGGCGAGATCGTCGGTCTGATCGGCCCCAACGGCGCCGGCAAGACGACCTGCTTTAATCTCCTAACCGGCTTCCTGCGGCCGACCCGTGGCTCGATCGTCTTCGACGGCGAGAGCATCGCCGGCCTCAAGCCGCACCAGATCGCCGCGCGCGGGCTCGTCCGCACCTTCCAGCTGACCACGCTCTTTCAGGAGATGACCGCGCTCGAGAACGTGCTGCTGGGCTTGCACCTGCACAGCGGCACGAACGCGGGCGGGGTGCTGCTGAGCCGGCGTGGTTTTCCACCCGACGAAATCGCCCGGAGCCGCGAGGTGCTCGACTTCACCGGCCTGGCGGCGCACGCCGACCAGCTCACCCGGAACCTGCCTCACGGACATCAGCGGGTGCTCGGCATCGCGATGGCCCTGGCGGCGCAGCCACGGCTCCTGCTGCTCGACGAGCCCGTCACCGGCATGAACCTCGACGAGAGCGGCCGCGTGATGGACCTGGTGAAGACGATCCGCAGCCGCGGCACGACCATCCTGCTGGTGGAGCACAACATGAAGGCTGTCATGGGCACCTGCGAGCGCGTCGTCGTCCTGAACTTCGGCCAGAAGCTGGCCGAGGGCACCCCTGCGCAGGTGAGCACCAGTCCCGCAGTGATCCAGGCCTATCTCGGCACGGGCGCCACGCATGCTTGAGGTCGAGAATCTCTGGGTTCGCTACGGGACGGTCGAAGCGGTGAAGGGCCTGTCGTTCAGCGTCCCCGCCGGGTCGATCGTCAGCCTGATCGGCGCCAACGGCGCCGGCAAGACGACGAGCCTCCGCGCGCTGACCGGGCTCGTCAGGCCGGGCGGCGGCGAGCTGCGGTTCGAGAGCACCTCGCTGGTCGGCCTCGCCCCGCACCAGGTCGTGGGCCTCGGCATCGCGCACGTGCCCGAGGGTCGCCGGTTGTTCCCCAAGATGACGGTGCTGGAGAACCTCACGATGGGCGCCTATCTGCGCTCGCGCGCGGACGTGGCGTCCACGCTGACGATGATCTACGAGCACTTCCCCATCCTGAAGGAGCGCAGCCGTCAGCTCGCCGGCTCCATGAGCGGCGGCGAGCAGCAAATGCTGGCGATCGCGCGCGCCCTGATGAGCCGCCCCAAGCTCTTGCTGCTGGACGAGCCCTCGATGGGCCTGTCGCCCATCATGACCGCCGAGGTCGGCAAGGTCATCCGCCAGATCAACGCGCTCGATGTCTCCATCATCCTGGTCGAGCAGAACGCGATGCTGGCGCTCACGCTCGCCCAGTACGGCTACGTGCTGGAGACGGGGCAGCTCGTGATGCAGGGTAAGGCGCAGGATCTCCTGCGCGACGAGGGTGTGAAGAAGGCCTACCTGGGCCTTTGAACGACCGAAACGCGCTCGACCG
>DASRIY010000057.1:0-15838 GCA_035649755.1 Candidatus Methylomirabilota bacterium | reverse complement strand
CCTCGATCGTCTGGTGCGCCGGCTGCGTCTCGGCGCGGCGCCGCTGCCCGATCGGCGTCGGCTCTTGATCGTCCAGATCGACGGTCTCTCGCA
Organism: Candidatus Methylomirabilota bacterium; assembly: GCA_035649755.1. Lineage (GTDB taxonomy): Bacteria > Methylomirabilota > Methylomirabilia > Rokubacteriales > CSP1-6 > AR31. The sequence continues at coordinate 15,745 of DASRIY010000057.1, read as the reverse complement.
GGCCGTGCTCGAGGAAGCCATCGCGAAAGGGCGCGCGCCGTTCCTGGCGCGGCTCGTTCGCCAGCGCGGCTACCGGATGGCGCCGATGAACGTCGGGCTTCCGACCTCAACGCCGGCCTTTCAGATGGCGGCCATGTACGGTGTGCGGCCGGACATTCCGGGCTTTCACTATCACGACAAGCGGCGCCGGACGGACATCTACTTCCCGCGGGGCGGCGACGCCGCGCACGTCGAGGCCACGCAGGCGGCCGGGCGGACCGGCATCGTGCGCGACGGCGGCACCTACGGCTGCGTCTTCACCGGTGGCGCGGCGAGCAACCTGTTGACGTTCGCGAGGCTCAAGCGCCCGAGCGGAGCGGGCTTGCTCCGGACCATCTCGATGGTGTTCGTACTGGCGTGGGTGCTGCTGAAGGGGAGCATCGTGTCGGTGATCGAGCTGAGCCGCGCGCTCCTGCGTGCGGCCGCCGACCCCTTCTCGGTCTCGACGGTGGGCTGGAAGTGGCTCGCCATCAAGATCGTCATCTCCTTCTGGCTCCGCGAGCTCTTCACGCTGGCGGTGGCGCACGATCTCTACGCTGGCGTCAGCAGGGTTTACGTGAACTACCTCGACTACGACGTCGCCGCCCACGCGTGGGGCCCGCGACACCGGCGCGCGCTCCGGGCGCTCCGCCGGGTCGACGCGTCGCTCCTTCGGCTCTGGCGAGTGCTTCGCCGTGTGCCGGAGTATCGCTACGACCTTCACGTGCTCTCCGACCACGGCCAGGCGACGTGCCGTTCGTATCGCCGGATCACCGGCGGGCCGCCTCTCGAGGAGGCGCTCTTCGACGAGTTCTTCGACCCGTTGAGCGAGCCGCGCCCGGCGGAGGTCGAGGGCAGGGGACAGCGAATCGCGAGCGGGCTGAAGGCGTACCGATCGCACCGGGCGCCGGGGCTCTTTCAGCGGTTCGTGAACTACCTCGAGCGGGATTTTCCCCGGCTGCTCGGCGAGACGCCCGAGTCGCGCGAGCGCGCCGGGATCCGGGTCATCTCGGCCGGGCCCAACGCGTTCGTCTACTTTCTGGACTCTCCCGAGCCCCTGACGCTCGAGGAGATCGAGAAGCGCTTTCCGGCCCTGGCCACGGCCGTCTCCGCCGCGCCGGGTATCGGCATCGTCCTGATTCGGTCCGCCTCCGGGCCGCTCTGCTTCTGGCGGGGCCGGCGCTACGCCCTCGACGAGCTCCGTGCCGGGCCCTTCGCGAACCGCGCCGACGTCGAGCGAGTGGCCGAGGGCATCCGCGATCTCATGGCAATGCGGTCGGCCGGAGACCTCGTGATCTACGGCACCGCCGCGGAGGGCGGCGACGTGTCGTTCATCTCCGAGATCGGCGCCCACGCGGGGCCTTCGCCCGACGAGATGCAGACGTTCATCATTCACCCGCGCGGCGCGGCCGTCCCGTCGCCCATCACGCACCCGACCCAGCTCTACCCCTACTTCATGCGCTATCAGGAGGCCCGGTGACGCACCTCACCGTCGTGAGCTACAACATCCACCGCGGCGTCGGGCTCGACCGCCGCCGCGATCTCGATCGGATCGCCGAGGTCATCGCCGAGGTCTCGCCCGACGTCGTGGGCCTGCAGGAGGTGATCCGCGAGAACGGAGTGCCGCACGCCGATCAGGCCGCCTACCTGGCCGCGCGGCTCGACATGTCCGAGATCGTCATGGGCGAGACGCGGACCCACGGAGCCGGGACGTACGGGAACGCCGTCCTCACGCGCCTGCGCGTGCTGGGCTCGAGCCGGTGCGACCTCACCCAGGAATTTCGCGAGCCACGTGGGTGCCTGCGCGTCGATCTCGACGTGCGCGGCACGCCACTGCACGTCTTCAACTGTCACTTCGGGCTGGCGCTGCGCGAGCGGCGCGAGCAGCTCCACCTGCTGGGGGCGTTCATCCGCGCCTCCCACCGGCTGGCCGGGCCGCGCGTCTTGATGGGTGATTTCAACGAGTGGCACCGCGGGCCCGTGACGCGCGGGCTCCGCCGGGAGTTCTCGTCGCCGATGCGCCGGCGGCGTACGCATCCGGCGATGTTCCCGCTCTTCGCGCTGGACCGGATCTACTGGGACTCCGAGATCGAGGGTGAGGGGTTCAGCGTGCACCGGAGCCGGCTCGCCCGGGTCGCCTCGGACCACTTGCCGGTCGTGGCGCGCCTGCGTGTGGCCCAGCGGCCGCCGCGCGTGGCGCCCTACGTGGTCGGCGACGCCCTTCCGCCGCCGGAATAGCCGGCCGCGAGCTTCAGGCGCTCACGCGCGTCCCGCCAGGTCGAGCGCCGCCAGGAGCAGGGTGGTGGCGCCCTGCTCGATGTCGTCGATCGGCGTGAACTCCTCCTCGCAGTGGCTGCGGCCGTCGTGCGAGGGCACGAACACCATGCCGGCGGGACCGATCGCGGCCATGTATTGGGCGTCGTGGCCGGCACCTGAGCGGATGCGCCGGTGGCGCGCGCCGGCCCCCCCGGCGGCGCGCTCGACGGCGTCGACGACCCCGCGATCGAACGGCGTGTACGGCACGCGCCAGTAGTGCTCGAGCTCGTACCGCACGCCCTCGCGCTCGCACGCCTCGCGCACGATCGCCTCCAGCCTCGTCCGCGCCCGATCGAGCGCCGCGTCCTGCGGATCGCGCATGTCGATCGAGAGCGTGACGCGTCCGGGGATGGCGTTGACGATGTTCGGCGCCACGACCAGGTTGCCGACCGTCGTCACCAGCTCGCCGCCCATCTCGCGCGCGATGCGCCGCACGCCGCCGACCACCTCGGCGGCCGCGACGAGCGCGTCGTGGCGAATGCGCATGGGTGTCGGGCCCGCGTGGTCCTGGACGCCGTGGATCGTGAGCCGCGACCAGGCGATGGCGACGATGCCCTCGACCACGCCGACCGAGAGCCCGTCCTCCTCCAGGAACGGGCCCTGCTCGATGTGGAGCTCGAGATAGGCGCGGAACGGCCGCGCGACGCACGGCTCGGCGCCCAGGTAGCCGATGCGCTCGAGCTCGTCGACCAGGCGGATCCCGTCCTTGTCCCGGGCGTTGTAGGCATCCTCCAGGGCGATCTTGCCGGCCATGACACCGCTGGCGATCATCGCCGGCTGGAAGCGGGCGCCTTCCTCGTTGGTGAAGATCGCCAGGGTCACGGGATGCCGCGTCCGGATCTTCGCGTCGTTGAGGCTCTGGATCACCTCGAGGCCGCAGAGCACGCCGAGCTGGCCGTCGTAGCGGCCGCCGGTCGGTACCGAGTCGACGTGGGAGCCCATCATGACGGGCGGGAGGCCCGGATCGCCGGCCCGCTGACCGAAGATGTTGCCCATCTGGTCGACGGTGATCGAAAGGCCCGCCTCGCGCATCCGGCCAACCATCCAGTCGCGGCCGCGCTTGTCCTCGTCCGACAGCGCCAGGCGCGTGAGACCGCCCCGCGGTGTCTGTCCGATCCGCCCGAGCTCCTCGATCGATTGCTCGAGACGGCGCTTGTCGATCCTCATCCTTTACCTCCGGGAATCCGCGCTAAAGCCCGAGATATGCGCGCTTCAGGCGCTCGTCGCCGAGCAGGTCCCGGGCGGGCCCTTCGAGGACCATCCGCCCGCTCTCGAGCACGCACGCGCGGTGCGCGAGAGTCAGAGCCTGACGCACGTTCTGCTCGACCAGGAGAATGGTCACGCCGTCGCCGTTGATCGCCCGAACCGTGTCGAAGATCTTCGCGACCAGCACCGGCGCCAGGCCGAGCGTCGGCTCGTCGAGCATCAGGACTCTGGGCCGGGCCATCAGGGCGCGGCCGATCGCGCACATCTGCTGCTCCCCACCCGACAGGGACCCGGCAAGCTGGGTACGCCGCTCGTCGAGCACCGGGAACAGCCGGTAGACGTGGGCGAGCGTCCCCTCGCGGTCGCGGCGGGCCCGCGGCGTATGGGCGCCCAGCGCCAGGTTCTCGGCGACGGTCATGAACGGAAAGAGGTGGCGGCCTTCCGGCACCTGGACGAGCCCGCGATCGACGCGCTCGTGCGCCGGCACGCTGGTGAGGTCGTCGTTGCCCAGCATCACCCGGCCCCGGCGCGGAGCAACGAGGCCGGAGATGACCCGGAGCGTGGTGGACTTGCCGGCGGCGTTGGCGCCGACGAGCGCGACGATCTCCCGCTCGCGCACCTCGAGCGAGACGTCGGCGAGGGCCTGGAGATCGCCGTAGAAGGCGTCGATGCCCTCAAGCCTGAGCAAGGACGAACTCCTCGCCGAGGTACGCGTCGACGACGCGCCGGTCCTGGGCGATCGCGGCGGGCGGCCCCTCGGCAATCCGCTCGCCGTGGTGGAGCACTACGATGCGGCGGGCGAGACGCATCATGGCCGCCATGATGTGCTCGATCACGATCACGGTGAGACCGTCGGCGTGCAGCCGCTGGATCAGCTCGATCATGCCGCCGAGCTCGGTGGGGTTGAGGCCGGCCATCACCTCGTCGAGCAGGAGTAGCCGCGGCCGCGTCGCGAGAGCGCGGGCGACCTCGAGCCGCTTGCGCAGGCCGATGGGCAGCGTGCGGGCCTGGGCGGTCGCGTGCGAGCCGAGGCCGCACGAGGCGATGACCCGCTCGGCTTCCACGCGCGCGGCGCGGATCGTCGGCAGCCGCGTCAGCGCGCCGATCATGACGTTGTCGACGACCGAGAGATTGCCGAAGGGCTTCACGAGCTGAAAGGTGCGGGTGAGGCCCATCCGGCAGATGACGTGCGGGGGCTGCCCGACCACGTCCTGGCCGGCGAAGACCACCCGGCCGCGATCGGCGCGGTAGTAGCCGGAGATCACGTTGAACAGCGTGGTCTTGCCGGCGCCGTTCGGCCCGATGATCCCCACGAGGTCGCCCGGCGCGACCGCGAAGCTCACGTCGGAGACGGCGGTGAGACCGCCGAAGCGCTTGGTGACGCCCTCGAGCGCGAGGAGCGGAGGCTGGCTCACGCCTGCGCCCTCCGCGTCCGGAACCGCGACGCGAAGCCCGTCAGGCCGTCGGGAACGAATCGGACGACCAGGATCAGGACGGTACCGTAGATGATCAGGTAGATGCCGGCGAATCCGGTCTTCACGCCGGAGAAGGTCGCGCGCAGATAGGTCTCGAGCGTGGTGATGAGGATCGAGCCGAGGAAGGGCCCGAGTGCGGTCCCCATTCCGCCGATGATCGTGTTGAGGGCGAAGCGCACGGAAAGGTCGACGGAGAAGACGTAGGTGGGATCCACGAACCCGACGTATTGCGCCCACAGCGAGCCGCAGACCGAGGTGAGCGCCGCGCTGAGCGCGATCGCAACCACCTTGAGCCGCCGGGTGGGAATGCCGAGCGCCTCCGCCGCGTCTTCGTCCTCCCGTACGCCGGCCAGCTGATAGCCGAGCCGCGAGCGCTCCAGGTAGACCTGGACCGCATAGCACAAGAGCGCCGCCGCGAGGGCCATGTAGACCCACGCCACGTGGCCGAGCCCGAGCGTCGTGAAGCCCGGCCGGAACGGAACCGGGATGCCCTCGCCGCCGGCGGTAAAGCCCCGCCAGCGGCTCACGCCGATCAGCAGGACCTGCGAGAAGGCGATGGTCGAAAGCGCGAAGTACGGTCCCTTCAGCCGATTGGACAGAAAGCCGATGATGAAGCCCGCGCCGAGCGAGAGGAGGACGCCGACGAGCATGCCGAGCCACGGGCCGCGTCCGAAGCGCGTGACCATCAGCGCCGCGGCGTAGGCGCCCAGGCCGAAGAACGAGGCGTGGCCGATCGAGACCTGGCCGGCGTAGCCTCCGGCGACGTTCCAGGCCGCCGACAGCGCGCCCCACAGGAGAATCAGCACGAGACTATCGAGAAAATACGCGTCGCGGACGAACAACGGTGTCAGGGCCGCGACCCCGAACAGGACGACCGCGCCCGGACGTGAGCGCAGGGGGGCGATCACCCTCAGACGCCCAGGGTTTCCGCGCCGCGCTGGCCGAAAAGGCCGGCCGGGCGGAACACGAGGACCAGGATGAACAGGATGAAGTAGAAGATCTCCTTCCAGGCCGTGCCGAACAGGTACGAGCCCGCGACCTCGACCGCGGCCACGATGAAGCTGCCGAGCATGGCCCCGAACATGTCACCGAGACCCCCCAGGACGACCACCACGTAGGACAGGAGTACGAACTGGAGCCCGGCGGTCGGATAGATGGCGTAGAGCGGCGCCACCAGCACACCGGCGGCGCCGACAGCCGCGATACCGATCGCGAAAGTGAGCCGGTAGACGCGGTCGGTATCGATTCCCATCAGGGTGGCGGCATCACGGTCCTGGGCGGTCGCGCGCATGACGCGCCCGGCGTGGGTCCACTTCATGAACGCGACGAGCGCGACGGTGAGCCCGACCGCGATCAGGAATGCGACCACCTGGCTGAGGTTGAAGGTGGTCGCGCCGGCGCGGATCACCGTCGAGAGGTGCCAGGGCCGGACGAACCGGAAGTCGCCGGCCCAGGCGACCAGCGCGACGTTCTGCAAGACGACCGACAGCCCCACCGTCGTGAAGATCTGGACGTTGTGAGAGGCCTTGATGACCCCGCGCATGACGAGCACGTAGGTGACGAGGCCGATCCCGAAGAAGACGGGAATCGACACGAGGAGGACGAAGTACGGGTCGAGGGCGTAGACCGTGAAGGCCCAGAAGGCGAGGTACATGCCGAGCATGAGGAACTCGCCGTGCGCGAAGTTGACCACGCGCATGATGCCGAAGATCAGCGTGAGGCCGACGGCGATCAGGGCATAGATTCCCCCGAGCAGGACCGTCGCGACCGCGAGCTGGGCGAGAACGTCTATTTGCGCTGGTCCCAGGCGGGGAGCGGGATCCACTTGGCCCGGAGGGTCGAGAACTCTTCCGGCCAGACGGTGACCAGCTGCCCGTTCTGCCACTGCAGCATGTAGTGCTGGACCCGGTCGTTGGCGTTCTGGCCGTTCTCGGAGAACTTGACGCCCCAGCCGTTGATCATCGAGCCCACCGGCATGTCGAGCGACATGACGGCGGCGTTGAACTTGTCCGGATCGTCGGTCTGGGCGCGGTCGAGGACGAGCTTGAGAAGCCAGAGGCCGGCGCCCGCGAGCTGGTGCGCGCCGAACGGGTAGGTGCCGGTGCGCTTCTGGATCGCGTCGCGGAAGGCCTTCTCGATCTGCTGGCCCTCGGGGCGGAGCGCCTCGAGCTTGAAGCCGGGGCCGGGCTCCAGGAGCGCGAACACACCGTTGGCGTCGTTGCCCAGCGCCTTGCCGAAGTCGGCGCCGCCGTAGCCGGTGGCGCCCGCGTGGACGAGCGCCTTGAACATGAAGTTCTGCTCCTTGGACTGACGCCAGAAGAGCACGGCGTCGTTACCGAAGCCAATGTGATGGACGACGTCGGCGTTGAGCTGCTTCATCTTGAGAATCGTCGGCGTCATGTCGTTGAGCGTCGTCCAGTTGTAGTACTCGAGCATCACCTCTTGCATGCCGAACTCGGCCTTCGCCCGCTGCCGGGCGGATTCCGTCACGCCCTGGCCGTACGAGGAGTCCTCGGACAGGAACGCGATCTTCAGCTGATTCGGCCTGAGGTTGAACCGGGGCGCCAGGTGTTTGGCGATGAACTCGATGTTGTACCAGCCGAACCCGGTGGCGTCGATCTCGGTGCGGTAGACGTACTTGAGGTCGCGCTTGTTGAAGCGCGGGTCGACGCACGAGGATTCCCAGTAGATGACCTTGTGGCGCGCCGCGACCTCGCTGGCCGCGCCGCACAGGCGCGACGAGAAGGTGCCGGTGATGATCTTGACGCCTTCGCGGGTGATCAGCCGGTTGGCCTCGCTGGCCGCCGCGGTCGGGTCGGTGGCGTCGGCGACCGCGAAGACGAGCTTCTTGCCCATGACGCCGCCACGCTCGTTGATGAGGTCGCGCACGACCTCGAGGCCTTCCATGTGGCGCTTGCCCTCGAAGGCGAGGTTGCCGGTGAGCGGCTCGAGCACGCCGATCTTGTACTCGCCGGTCGGCGCCTGCCCGCGGACGGCGCCGGGCCCCCCGCCGAGAAGGACCGCGAGCGTCGCGACGATGATCGTGAGGGTGGCGCGTGACATCAAGGGCCTCCTGGCTCGAGGGAGCATGGCGAGCGTGACGGTCGGGTTGTAGCACCCGCCCGCGCGAAGTGTCAAGGCAGCCAACGTGGTTTAGACTCGGTCCGTGCCCAACAATCCGGTTCTCGGCCCCACCACGATCCGCTTCTGCCCGCTCTGCGGCGCGCCGCTCGCGCCGGAGCCGGTGCCGCCCGATCATCGCGAGCAGCAAGTGTGCTCGCGGTGCCGCTTCGTCTTCTATCTGAACCCGAAGGTCGTCGCCGCCACCATTCCCGAGCAGGACGGCAAGACGCTCCTCACGCGGCGCTCGATCGATCCGGGGCGGGGGCTGTGGACGTTTCCGGGCGGGTTCGTCGACTTCGGCGAGACCGTGACCGACGCCGCGATGCGCGAGACCTTCGAGGAGACGGGCCTGAAGGTGGACCTGACCGGGCTCCTCAACGTATACACGTACCCGGGCGCGCCGGTGATCATCGTCTACCGCGCGCGGGTGATCGGCGGCACCCTCACGACGTGCGACGAGAACGACGCGCTCGAGTGGGTGAAGCCCGATCGGATACCGTGGGACATCCTCGCGTTCCAGTCGACGCGCGAAGCGCTGCGCGAGTGGGTCGCGGCCCTCGGCCAGATGCCCGGCGGCTAACCGCGCGCCGGCAGCGCGACCGTGGCGCGGCCGGTGACGACCTTCTCCGCCCGCTGGTTTTCGGCCCACACCTCGAGATCGACCAGGTGCGCTCCGGCCGCCGATGACTTGGCGACCACGCGGCCGCGGCAGGTCACCACGTCCTTCAGCCTGACGAGGGCGGCGAACCGCACGCCCAGCTTGCGCACGGCGCCCGCGCCGGCCCAGTCCGTCACCACCTGGCCGACGAAGCCCATGGAGAGCATGCCGTGGGCGAACACGCCGCCCATGCCGGCCTCGCGGGCGAACTCGTCGTCCTGGTGGATGGGATTGAAGTCCCCGGAGGCTCCGGCATAGCGCGTCAGCTGAATCTGCCTGATCGGCCCCTTGACGAGCGGGGGAATCTCGTCACCCACCTTGACCTCGTCGAAGTAGACGCGCGCGTACTTCATACTTAGAGCCTCACGATGGTGACGCCGCGCATGGTCGCGACGATCTCGTTCGTGCTGTCGGTGATGGTCGTCTCGCGGACCACGAAGGCCATCGGGCCGCTGCGCCCGGTCTTCTCGTAGATATCGACGACGCGCGGACGGCACAGGTACGTCTGGTCCGGCTGCAACGGGCGGAAGATCTCGAACTCCTGCTCGCCGTGGAGGAGGCGTGAGATGTCCGTGCCGAGCTCCTTCAGGAACGCGGTCGTGTCGGCCGTCTCGTCCCGCAGCGTGATCGCGAAGGTCGGAGGCGCGATGACGTCGCCCCACTCCGAGGCGGCGCCGACCCGGTCGTCGAGGTAGAGCGGATTGTCGTCGCCGATGGCTTTGGCGAACTCCTTGATCTTCCCCCGCTCGACGGTGATGGCGTAGGGCGGGTACTCCTTGCCGAGCACGCCTTTGTTGATCTGGATCGGCATCAGGCCGGCCGCCTCTTCATGGCGCGGGCGAGGAACTTCTCCATGTCCGGGACCACGAAGCGCTCGTGCCGGCCCTCGGCGATCTTGTCCTGCTCGTCCCACGCCTCGACCGCGAAGAGATAGCGCTTGCCGTCGCTCTCGAGGAGCCGGGCGCGCGCCCGCACCTTCATGCCGACGGGCGTGGCGGCCAGGTGCTTCATCTCCACCATGGTGCCGACCGTTCCCGCGCCGGGCGGCAGATGGGGGCGCAACACCGCGCCGGCGGCGTCCTCGAGCATGCCGATGAGGAACGGCGTGGCGAACACGTGGACGCCGCGGTTGCCCATGGCGTGCGCTGTGCGCTCCGCGTCGACGATCTCGCTCACTTCAGCCGTGGCTCCCGGTGCGATGTCCATGACGCACGCTTTTACCGCGGGAAGAGAAGCGAGTGCAAGCCCATCAGGACCAGCATCGCCTCGATGATGCCGAGGAACACGCGGTCGCTCATCCGGTCGAGCATGCGGCGCGCGGCCCAGGCGCCCGCGAACATCGTGCTACCCAGCACGAGACCCACGATGACGGCCTCCCGGGTCAGGAGCGAGTAGCGGGCGAGGGTCGCGCCGCGCGCCAGGTGCATGGCCATCGAGCAGACGGCCTCGGTTCCCACGAAGGCGGTGCGCCGAAGCCCGTAGGCCAGGAAGAAGGGCGTGTTCACCGGACCGGTCGTGACCACCATGGCGGAGAGCAGGCCGATGAACGCCCCGAGCGCCGGAAAGTAGCGCAGGCGCATCCGGAAGAAATCGGTCGCCAGGAGCCGGCGTAGCGGAACCGCCGAGATCAGGAAGACGCCGACGAACCGCCCGAGCCATTCGGCCGGCGCGCCGGCGAAGAACGCCGTGCCGAGCGCGGTCGCCGGCACCGCGCCGAGCGTGAACCGGACGACGACCGCGCGGTCGACCTCGCCTCGGCTCCACCAGATGCGCGAGAGATTGCCGATCAGCATCGCGACCGTCAGCACGGGAACCGCCGAGCGGATGCCGATCGCCCACGAGACGAGCGGCAGCATGATGATGCCGGTGCCGAACCCGGCGACGCCCCCGACCAGCGAGCCCACGAGCGCGCCGACGACGAGGACCGTCCAGCCGAGCGGATCGGGCATGTCGTGTCATCATACGCGGAATGTCTCGCTGGGTCGTCGCCGCGGGCGCGCTCGTGGTGTCGCTCGACTCCATGATGAACATCGCGTTCCCGGCGATCGCTGTGGCGCTGGGCGTACCGCCGGAGCGAGTGCGGTGGATCATCATCTTCTACGTGCTGACGTACGCCCTCATGTCCTTCGCCGGCGGCGCCGCCGCCGACCGGCTCGGCCACGCGCTGGTCTTTCGCTCCGGCCTGGCGCTCAGCGCGCTCGCGTTCATCATGGGCGGCGTCGCAGCCGGCCTGGGCTGGCTCCTGGTCGCGCGCGTCATCCAGGGGCTCGGGGCCGGGCTCGTCTTCGGCACCGCGCCGGCGCTCGTGACCGCCGGGGCGCCGGGCGAGGCTCGCGGCCGGCGCCTGGGCTTCCTCAACGCGGCGATGGGGCTTGGCGCCTTGGGGCCGCTCGTCGCCGGGTTTCTGGTCGATAGCTTCGGTTGGCGCGCGGTCTTCCATGTCCGCGTGCCATTCGCGGTCGGCGTCCTCGGGTGGGCGGTGCTCGCGAGCTCCGCACCCGTGGTGAGCGAGCGCAGGCCGGTCACACTCGGCGATCTGGCCCGCGGCGGCGTGCTGCGGGCGAGCGTGCTCGCCTTCGTCGCGCGGGGCGCGATCTTTGCCATCTGGCTCCTCGTGCCGTTCTATCTCGTCGACACGCGCGGCCTCGGTGCCTCGGTGGGCGGCATCTTCTTCATGCTGACGCCGCTCGGGGCCGCGGCTGCCGCGCCGATCGGAGGCCGCGTCGCCGATCGCATCGGGGCGTCGGCGCCTGCGGTTGCGGGGCTCGTCATGCAGACCGCGGGGCTGGGCTTCCTCGGCTTCGTGGACGGCGCGACTCCGCTCTGGCTGATCGCGCTGGCCCTCTTCGTGGCCGGGTTCGGGCTCGGCTTCTTCGAGGTTCCGAACATGACGACGATCATGACGGCGTTTCCGGCCGGGCGCCAGGGCGCCGCCGGGGGCCTCGCGTTCCTCACCCGCACCCTCGGCGTCGTCGCGGGGGTGGCGCTCCTGGGCGAGCTGGTCGCGGCCCGCAGCGCCACGGTCGGCTTTCTCGGGGCGTTCGAGGAGTCGCTGCGGGCTTCCGCGCTCGCCGTGGCCGCGGCGCTCGTGTTCGCCCTGGTGGGCCGGGCGCGCTCGCCGCTCAGGCCGCCGGGGCGCTATACTGCGGGGCCATGATGTGCGCGCCGCAGGCCGTCGCGGGGCTGGGGCCTCGCCGACCGAGGCGCGCCTACTGATGGGGGTTCCGGCGAGGCTCGGCCGGAGGGAGGCGTAGATGGCGGTCACGCTCACATCGAAGCGGTATCAGGTCCAGGATGTCGGCGATGCGATCGAGTTCTGCTTCCAGCAGGGCTGGACCGACGGGCTTCCGGTCGTGCCGCCCACGCCGGAGCGGGTCGGCGCGATGCTGGAGGCGGCCCGGCTCGCCCCGCAGCAGCAGGTCGCATTCATCACGAACCGGGCGGTGTCCATCACAGCCGAGAAGGTCGCGATCAACGCGGTGATGGCCGGCTGCAAGCCGGAGTACATGGCGGTGGTCGTGGCCGCGGTCGAGGGGATCGGCGACCCGGCGTGGAGCTATCACGGGCCGGGGACGTCCACCGGCGGCGCCGCGGTTCTCATGATCGTCAACGGCCCGATCGCTCGCGAGCTGGACATCAACTGCGGCGACAATCTCTTCGGGCCGGGCTGGCGCTCGAGCATGACCATCGGCCGCGCCCTGCGACTCGTCATGCGTAACGTCTGCGGCTCGCGCCCGGGGCTCCTCGACCGCGGGACGCTGGGGCACCCGGGCAAGATCTCGTACGTGATCGCGGAGAACGAAGCCGAGAGCCCGTGGACGCCGCTTCACGTCGAGCGCGGTTTCCGGCCCGAGCAGAGCACGGTCACGGTGATGGCGGCCGAGTCGCCGCACCAGTGCTACAACCAGCTCTCGAACACCCCGGAGGGCGTCCTCACGACGATCGCCGACTCGATGCGGCTCGGCGGTAGCGCGGGTCGGCAGCCGCAGTACGCGATCATCATCTCCGGCGAGCACATGCGGACGATCGCGCAGGGCGGCTGGGGCAAGAAAGAGATCCGCCAGTTCTTGTTCGACCACACGCAGAATTCGATCGCCCATCTCAAACGCACCAATCGAGTGCCCGGCGCCGTGCAGCCGGCCGACGAGACGAAGATGCGCCCGCTGGTCGCGTCCCCCGATGACTTCCTGATCATCGCGGCGGGCGGCCGGGCCGGCCCTTTCGCCGCGCACATCCCGGGCTGGGGCGGTAGCCGTTCCTCACTCGCTGTCACCAAGGAGGTCAAGCGATGATCGAGCTTCTCGATCCAACCGCGGAAGTCACGGCGCAGGGCATCGCGTACGTGGACCGGCCGGCGTCGCTGGCAGGCAAGCGCGTCGGTCTCATCGACAACACGAAGTTCAACTCGGACCGCCTGCTGGAGAAGATCGGCGCCATCCTCAAGGCGGAGTACGGCGTCGCCGAGACGCGGATGTTCCGCAAGCACAACGCGTCGGTCCCGGCCCACGAGGAGATCATCGTGGAGCTGCGCAAGGGATTCGACGCCATGGTCGCAGGGGTCGGAGACTGAGGATCCTGCTCGTCGGGCAGTGTGCTCGACGGAATCGTGCTCGAGAAGAACGCGGTCCCCTCGGCGTCGATCGTGACGGACGTGTTCGAGAAGACGGCCCGGGCCATGGCCGAGCAGTGGGGCGTGCCGACGTACAAGTTCCTGATGATGGCCCACCCGATCGCTAATCTGACCGAAGCGGAGCTCGACCAGCGCGCGCGCGAGATGGTGCCCGAGATCGTCAAGCTGCTCCTCCAGGGTCAGGCATAGCGCCCGCGTTCCGGCCCCCGTGGTGGTGCCGGAACGGGCACGTGCAGACCATCTGGGGTCCGCTCTTCCGCCGCGGCCGCATCCGGTCGCGGCGGGAGCGGATCGCCACCAGCGACGGTGACTTCGTCGACCTGGACTGGGCCGACGAGGCGCCGCCCGGCTCACCGCTCGTCCTCGTCCTTCACGGCCTCGAAGGCTCCTCGCAGTCGCACTATGCCGTCGGGCTCATGCGTCAGGCCGTCGCCCGCGGCTGGCGCGCCGTCACCCTGAACTTCCGCTCGTGTAGCGGCGAGCTGAACCGGCGGCTCCCGTTCTATCACTCCGGCCACACCGACGACCTCGACGAGGTGGTCGCGCTGCTGACGAGTCGCGAGCGCGGGCTGCGGCTCGGGATCGTGGGGGTGTCGCTCGGCGGCAACGTGCTGCTGAAGTGGCTGGGCGAGCGCGGCTCCGAGGCGCCGATCGCCGGCGCGGTGGCGATCTCCGTTCCGTTCGATCTCGCGTCGTGCGCGCGCGTGCTCGACCGGGGGCCGCGTTGCTGGGTGTACACGGCCAACTTCATGCGGACGATGCGGGCCAAGGTGATCGACAAGGCCGCCCGCGATCCCGAGATGGCTCGCATGGTGGATCTCGCCCAGCTCCGGCGCACGCGGACGTTCGCCCGGTACGATCGCCTGGTCACGGCGCCCCTCAACGGGTTCGCCGACGAGCACGACTACTGGCGCCGGGCGTCGTCGGGACCGTACCTGGCGCGCATCCGCCGGCCGACGCTGCTGGTCAACGCCCTGGACGACCCGATCGTGCCGCCCGGCGCGCTGCCGCGCTTCGCCGACCTGCCGCCGGCGGTTCGCGCCGAGTTTCCGGCCCACGGCGGGCACGCCGGATTCATCGAAGGCTGGCCCTGGCGGGTCCGGTCGTGGGCCGAGCGGCGCGCCCTGGAATTCCTGTCCGATAGCATGCGGGCTCCATGAGACGCTCCTGGGCTGGCGCCGCGATCGCAGTCGTCATCGCGGCCGCCCTCGCTGCCTGCGCCGCGCTCGGCGGCCGGGCCCTCGACGCCGATCTCCTTCACGTGACGCTGCTGCAGATCAACGACCACTACGTGCTCGAGCCGGTGGACGGCGGCCGGCGGGGCGGGATGGCGCGGCTGGCCACGCTGGTCCGCGACCTCAAGCGCGAGAACCCGAACACGATCTTCGCGCTCGCCGGCGACACGCTCTCGCCGTCGGTCGAGTCGGCGTTGATGCGAGGGGCGCAGATGGTCGCGGCCCTCAACGCGATCGGCCTGGACTTTGCCACGTTCGGTAATCACGAGTTCGATTTCGGCCCGGAGGTTCTGCGGGAGCGCATGAAGGAGTCGAAGTTTCGCTGGCTCTCCGCCAACGTCGTCGACCGTCGCTCCGGTCAGGCGTTCGGCGGCGCGTCGGCCGAGGTGCTCGTGACGCTCGGCGGCGTCCGGGTCGGCCTCTTCGGACTGACCACCGCGCAGGCCGCGCAGACCTCGCGACCCGGGCCCGACGTGACCTTCGCCCAGCCCGTGACGGCGGCGAAGGACGTCGCCGCGCGTTTGCGGGCACAGGGCGCGAGCATCGTGGTGGCGGTGACCCACGTCACGATGGCCGACGACAAGGCGATCGCCGCGGCGGCCGACGTGGACGTGATCCTGGGCGGGCACGAACATGAGCCGCTCGTCGCGGAGGAAGGCAAGACGCTCATCACCAAGGCAGGGTCGGACGCGCGCTATCTGGTCCAGGTCGACGTGTGGCTCACGCGCGAGGGCCGTCTGGTAGAGCGGTCGTGGCGCTTCCGCGAGGTGAGCCGGCGCATCGCGCCCGACCCGGCGGTCGAGGCGCTGGTGCGCGACTACGCGCGCCGGCTCGATCGTGAGCTGGACGCGGTTGTCGGCAAGAGCAGCGTCCCGCTGGAGGCGCGCTCGGCAACTCTGAGAACCGAGGAGACGAACCTTGGGGACTTCGTCGCCGACGCGCTGCGCGAGCGTCTGGGCACCGACGTGGCCGTCATCAACGGCGGCGCCATCCGCACCAATCGCACCGTGCCGCCCGGCCCTCTGACCCGGCGCGACGTGCTGAGTCTCCTGCCGTTCACCGACATGGTCGTGAAGCTCGAGAT
>DASRIY010000056.1:0-11202 GCA_035649755.1 Candidatus Methylomirabilota bacterium | reverse complement strand
GTCAAGGTCGGAGCGGAGGGGACCCGGTGGGCCGGGGCCGATCCGCGTCGCGGCTGCCACGCTATCGCGCGGTAGCTCTACGACCCAGCCCGAGACGGTCGCCGCGGCGCGGCGCCTGAAGCGCCTCGCCCGCGCGGCGATCCGGTACGTCGGCTTCGCTCTCGCCGTGGCGGCGCTCGTGGCGGCGCACGCCACGCCTCTCCGCGCCGCCGATGCCCCTCGCGCGGAGCGTCCCGTCTATCATGTCGGCGACAAGTGGCCCCGCACCGACGGCGCTTGGGAGCTCACGCGCATCGAGAAGGACGGGTACGTCTTCTCGGCGGGCGGGGACAAGGAATTCCACCTCACGAAGGATCTCGGCGTCACGAAGATCGTGCTCGACGGACGGACCGAGCTCGATATCGATTCGCCGCCGAAGTTCGCCTGGCCCCTCGAGGTCGGTAAGTGGGGTGTCGGCCGCGCGCTCTGGCGCAACGCGGCGCCCAGGCCGCTCCTGGGCTTCACGGGCGCGATCAATGTCACGTGGCAGGTCGATCTGGCCGAGGACCTCACGACCGCGGCGGGCACCTTCAAGACGCTGCGGATCAGCGAGAAGATCGAGACAGTCGCGGCCGGGTTCGGGGGGAGCGGTCAGCAGTTCGGACAGGTCTTCCTCTGGTACGCGCCGGACGCGCAGCGCTTCGTGAAGGCTGAGGGCAACCTCAAGGGACTCAGCTGGGAGATGGCCCGCGGCGCGCAGCCGCCCGCTCCGCCCGCCGTCGCGTCGCGGCCGCCCGAACCGCCGCGGCGCGAGGCGCCGCCGCCCACTCCCTCGGGACATCGGGAGCCTTCGCCGCCCGCGGCTCCCGTGCCGGCACCCGCTCCTTCACCACCGCCGCCCGCCGCGCCACCGCCGCCGGCCGCACAACCGCAAGTCGCCGCGGTGCCGAAGGGCGATCTTCAGGCGCCGAAGATCACGATCAGCTCGCCGGCGCCGGACGCGCGGGTCAGCGACGCGCAGGTGCTCATCACGGGTCTCGTCACCGACAACGTCGACGTCGTCCACATCCAGGTGCTCGTCAACGGCGTCGAGGCGACGCCGTTGCGCGACGTCGGCATCACGGGAAAGGGCGTGCCGTTGAGCGCGGTCGCGCCGCTCAAGCCGGGGCCCAACGTGCTGGAGATCGTCGCGACCGACAAGGCGGGCAACGTCACGCAGGTGCTCCGGACGGTGACCCGCGTGGGCGGCAAGCCCGCGTCGGGAAGCCCGCCGGCGTCGGAACCCGCTCGGTAGGTCCGGCGATCAGGACGTGGCGGGCGCGGGGATCGCCGCCGGCCGCGACGTGACGGGCTCCTCGCGGATCGCGAGCGCCAGGCCCGAGGCGACGATGCCCATGATCGCGGCCGTGACGAACGCGATCTCGTAGCCGCCGGTCCACTCGTAGATCCAGCCGGCGAGCGCCGCTCCGAGCGCCGAGCCCACCTGATGCGAGAGGAAAATCCAGCCCGAGAGCTCGCCCACCGAGTACCGGCCGAAGATGTTCGCGGTCAGCGTGGTGGTGGGCGGCACCGTGGAGATGTAGTTCAGCCCGAAGACTGCGGCCCACACGTGCAGCGACGGCGCGTTCCAGACGTAGAGCAGGAACAGGAGCGAGACGCCGCGGAAGAAGTAGAAGAACGCCAGCGGCCCGCGGCGGCCGAACCGATCGCAGATCCAGCCGGAGGCGATCGTGCCCACCACGTTCATGGCGCCCATCACCGCCAGCGCTATCGACGCCTGGAGCTCGCTGAAGTTGTGCTCGAGCGCGTGCGGCATGAAATGCGTGAGCACCATCCCGTTCGAGGTGTAGCCGCACACGAAGAAGGTCGCCATCAGGAGCCAGAACTGCGGCACCCGCATCGCTTCCAGGACCGCCACGCGCTGCGACTTCTCGATCGCCGCCGCCGCGGCCGCGGCGCTCGCGGTGCCGGTGGCGCCGTATGGGCGAAGCCCGCGCTCCGCCGGGTCGTTGCGAACGAGGAAGAACGCGATCGGGAGCATCAGCACCAGGAGCCCCACCGCGAGCCAGAAGTAGCTCGTGCGCCAGCCGTACGACAGCGTGAGCGACATCGCCAGCGGGATCACCACGAGCTGCCCCGCCGACATGCCGCCCGCCGCCAGGCCGATGGCGACACCGCGGCGCTGCTCGAACCATCGGGCCGCCACGGTGGATCCGGTGGCGATCGAGAGTCCGCCGGCGCCCACCGCCATCAGGAGCCCGATCGTCAGATAGATCTGCGCGAGGCCGCTCGCACGGCATGCGCCCAGCGCGCCCACGCCCAGCAGCAGGAGCGACACGATGACGACCCGCCGGGGACCCCAGCGGTCGGCGAACCGCCCGACGAAGGGCGAGACCGCGCCCAGGATCAGGAGCGAGACGGCGGCGACGCCTGACAGGGCGCCCCGGCCCCAGCCGAACTCCGCTTCCATGGGCTTGATGTAGACGCCGAACGAGGAGCGGAGGCCGGTGCCGGCCAGCATGCAGAGGGTCACGGCAGCCAGCACAATCCACGCGGGATGCGGCCGCCGGATCGAACTCACGGGCTTAAGAGCCCCGGGCGCGCGCCCGGGATTCAGGGGAAGTCAGAAAATGAACGGCCCGGGCCCGGGGTCGGCGTGACTCCCGTGGCCCGGGCCGCCTGACGCTTCAGCTCCCGGTGCTCGCCGGCGCGGTGCGCCTGAAGACGATCGCGTCGCCCTCGGCATCGGCAGTCACCGCGTCGCCGTCCACGAACTCCCGCTGCAGGAGCTTCAGCGAGAGCGGGTCCTGGACCAGCCGCTGGATCGTGCGCTTGAGCGGCCGCGCCCCGAACGTCGGGTCGTAGCCCTCGCGCCCGAGGAGCGCGCGGGCCGCATCGGTCACCGTGAGCTCGATGCGCCGGGCCGCCAGACGCTGGCGCAGGTGGCCGAGCTGGATGTCGACGATCCGGTCGAGCGCCTCGCGGCCCAGGGGCGCGAAGATGACCACCTCGTCGATCCGGTTGAGGAACTCCGGCCGCAGCGTGTTGCGCAGCTCCTGCATCAGGAGCGGGCGCACCTTCTCCGGCTGCTCGTACTCGCGGAAGATGTGGCTTCCGAGGTTCGAGGTCATGATGACGACCGTGTTCCGGAAGTCGACCGTGCGGCCGTGGCCATCGGTCAGACGGCCGTCGTCGAGGAGCTGCAGCAGCACGTTGAAAACGTCGCCGTGCGCCTTCTCGATCTCGTCGAAGAGCACCACCGAGTACGGACGCCGCCGCACGGCCTCGGTCAGCTGGCCGCCCTCGTCGTAGCCGACGTAGCCTGGCGGCGCGCCGATCAGCCGGGCCACCGTGTGCTTCTCCATGTACTCCGACATGTCGACGCGGATCATCGCCCGCTCGTCGTCGAAGAGGAACTCGGCGAGCGCCCGCGCCAGCTCGGTCTTGCCGACGCCGGTGGGCCCGAGGAACAGGAACGAGCCGATGGGCCGGTTGGGATCGGCGAGACCGGACCGCGCGCGCCGGACCGCGTTGGCCACGGCGCGGAGCGCCTCGTCCTGGCCGACGACGCGGCGGCCGAGGCGCTCTTCCATGTTGACGAGCTTCTGGATCTCGCCCTCGAGCAGCCGCGTGACCGGGATGCCCGTCCACTTCGCGACGGTGGCCGCGATGTCCTCCTCGTCGACCTCCTCGCGGAGCATGCGCCCGTGCGCGTGCTGGTCGGCCAGCTGCGCGTCGAGCTCGCCGAGCTGCTTCTCGAGCGTCATCAGCGTGCCGTAGCGGAGCTCGGCGGCGCGGTTCAGGTCGCCCCGGCGCTCGGCATCGGCCATCGCGTGACGGGTCGCCTCGATCTCCTCCTTGATCTTGCCGATGCGCGTGATGCCTTCCTTCTCGGCCTGCCACCTCGCCTTGAGGCCGTCGCCCTTCTCGCGGAGCTCGGCCAGCTCGGCGTCGATCTTGGCCAGGCGCTCGCGGGACACCGCGTCTTCCTCGCGGGCCACCGAGACGCGCTCGATCTGCAGTTGCATGACCCGGCGCTCGATCTCGTCGATCTCCTGCGGCATCGAGTCGATCTGCATGCGGATGCGCGCCGCCGCCTCGTCGACCAGGTCGATCGCCTTGTCGGGCAGGAAGCGGTCGGCGATGTAACGGTGCGAGAGGACGGCCGCCGCGACGAGGGCGGTGTCCTTGATCTTCACCTTGTGGTGAACCTCGTACTTGTCCTTCAGGCCGCGGAGGATCGCGATCGTGTCCTCGACCGAGGGCTCGCGGACCATGACCGGCTGGAAGCGCCGCTCGAGGGCCGCATCTTTCTCGATGTGCTTTCGGTACTCGTCGAGCGTGGTCGCGCCGACACAGCGCAGCTCGCCGCGCGCCAGGGCCGGCTTGAGCATGTTGGCGGCGTCGACCGCGCCCTCGGCGGC
Organism: Candidatus Methylomirabilota bacterium; assembly: GCA_035649755.1. Taxonomy (GTDB): domain Bacteria; phylum Methylomirabilota; class Methylomirabilia; order Rokubacteriales; family CSP1-6; genus AR31. Next base: position 6,799 of record DASRIY010000056.1, on the reverse strand, counting down.
GCCGGCGCCCACCAGCGTGTGCAGCTCGTCGATGAAGCAGATGATCTGGCCCGCCGACTCGGTGATCTCCTTCAGCACGGCCTTCAGGCGGTCCTCGAACTCGCCGCGGTACTTCGAGCCGGCCACCAGCGCGCCGATGTCGAGCGCGACCAGCTGCTTGCCCTTCAGCCCTTCGGGCACGTCGCCGGCGACGATCCGCTGCGCGAGGCCCTCGACGATCGCGGTCTTGCCGACGCCGGGCTCGCCGATGAGGACCGGGTTGTTCTTGGTGCGGCGCGAGAGCACCTGAATGACGCGGCGAATCTCCTCGTCGCGGCCGATGACCGGGTCGAGCTTGCCGCGGCGCGCGAGATCGGTGAGATCGCGGGAGTAGCGCTGGAGCGCCTGGTACTTCTCCTCGGGGTTCGGATCGGTCACGCGCTGGTTGCCGCGAATCTCGACCAGCGCCTTGTAGATCGCCTCGGCGCTGACGCCGCTGGCCGACAAGAGACGGGCGGCGGCGCCGTCGCGCTCCTGCGCCAGGGCCAGGAAGAGGTGCTCGGTGGAGACATAGTCGTCGCGGAGCCGCTGCGCCTCGCTCTGCGCCCGCTCGATGATCTGTCGCGTGCGCTCGCCAAGGTACTGGCCGCTCGCGCCCCGTACCTTCGGCATGCGCTCGAGCGTCGCGTTCACCTCGCGAAGGATCGCGTCGGGACGGGCGCCGAGCTTGGCCAGGACCGGACCCACCACGCCCTCGCGCTGCTCGAGCAGCGCGCGCAGCAGATGTTCGGGCTCGATCGCCTGGTGGTTATGCTGGTCGGCCAGCGATTGCGCCGCCTGCAGCGCTTCCTGCGCCTTCACCGTGAACTTGTCCATCCTCATGCTCATGATTCAGCTCTTCCTTGTTTTAACGGCGGTCGCGCCGCCGAGATCTGGCTCCCGTTACCCCAGATACGCCCGTGGGTTGTCGCTCCGGAGCGCCTTCAGCTTCTCGTACAGCTCCCGCTCTTCCGACGTCAGCTCGCTCGGCATGACGACCTTGATCGTGACGAACTGGTCGCCCGCGCCGCCGCCCTTGAGCCGCGGCATGCCGTAGCCCGGCAGCCGGAAGGCGCGTCCGCTCGAGGTCGCGGGCGGGACCTTCATCGAGACCTTGCCGCGCAGGGTCGGAACCTCGATCGAGGTACCGAGCGCCGCCTCGGGCGCCGTGATCGGCAGGGTCAGGTGGACGTCGTCCCCCTTGCGCTCGAAGAACGGATGCGCGGCGACGGTGACGCTCAGGTACAGGTCGCCGCGCGCGCCGGGCGCGCCGGTACCCTCACCGGAGACGCGGACGCGCTGGCCGCTCTTCACGCCGGCGGGGATCTTCACGTCGACCTGGCGCTGCGCGCGCTGCCACCCGCCGCCGCCGCACGCGGCGCACGGCTTTCCCTGAACGTTGCCGGAGCCCCCGCACACCGCGCACGGCTCCTCGAGGTCCATCGCGAACGTCTTGCGCGCGCCGTGGAAGGCCTCGTCGAGCGAGATCTCGACGCCCGCCTCGACGTCCGCGCCGCGGGGGGTCCGGTCGAAGCCTTCGTCGAACCGGATGCCTCCGGAGCGGGAGCCGCGCCGGGCGTGGGCGCCAAGGTCTCCGAAGATCGAGCGGAAGAACTCGGAGAAGTCGCCGAGGTTGCCGGGGTCTCCGCCGTACTCCACTCGGAAGCCGCCTCCGGGCGGGCCTGTCGGCGGGGCCTGGGTGTATCGCTGCCAGTCCGGTCCGAGCGAATCGTAGCGGCGGCGCTTCTCGGGGTCGGAGAGAACCTCGTAGGCCTCGCTGACTTCCTTGAAGCGGTCGGTCGCGTCCTTGGTCTTCGCGACGTCCGGGTGGTACTTCCTCGCGAGCCGGCGATAGGCGGACTTGATCGTCTTGTCGTCCGCTTTCCGGTCGACCCCGAGAATCTTGTAGTAGTCCTTGAAATCGACTGCCATCGCGTCGGCCTACATGGAGTATAGCAGATAATCTTAGTCCTGCACGCTAACTGGCTTTTAGACTCATTTCCGGAAAGACGCCAAGATATTGAAAAGCTTTAAGAGCTACCGATCGCTGCCGGGGCCGTCATCCTCGGCCCACCCGGAAAGCCACGTAGAGGGACATGGATCCCCGCTGGAGGAGGACCGTCAGAGGGTCGCCGTCCTTCACGTCCTTGGTCAGACGCTCGAAGTCCGCCATCGTCCGAACCGGCTGGCCGTTCAGCTGCTTGATGACGTCACCGCGCTGGACGCCGGCCTCGGACGCGGCCGCGCCGTCCTCGACGCGGACCACAACGACCCCGTCGGTCGAGCGGAGGTTGAGCTGGCGTGCGATCTCCGGCGTCACGGGACGGACCTCGAGCCCGAGCGCCGAGCGCGCGCGCCCGCCGGGCCGCTCCTGCACGGCCTGGCGCTCGTCGGGGGCCTGACCCACCTTGACCTCGAGCATCTTCTCGCTCTGGTCCCGCCACACCTTCACCTTCGCCGTCCGGTCGGGAGACGTGAGTCCCACCGCCCGCTGCAGGTCGCCGGGACCTTCCATCGGGCGTCCGTCGAACTCGAGCAGGATGTCGCCGGGCTTCAGTCCCGACTTGGCAGCCGGGCTGTCCGGCACCACCTCGTTGATGAGGACGCCTTTCGGGTCCTTGGCGCCGAACGAGCGAGCCAGCTCGGGGGTGAGCGGCTGGATCGAGACGCCGAGCCAGCCGCGCGTCACGCGGCCCTTGTCCCGAAGCTCCGTGTAGATCTTGCGGGCCATGTTCGAGGGGATCGCGAAGCCGATGCCCGAGCCCCCCGCGACGATTGCCGTGTTGATGCCGACCACCTCGCCCTGCATGTTCACGAGCGGACCGCCGGAGTTGCCGGGATTGATGGCGGCGTCGGTCTGCAGGAAGTCGTCGAACGGGCCCTGGTCGAGCTGCCGCGCCTTGGCGCTGATGATGCCGGCCGTGACCGTCGCCTGAAGGCCGAACGGTGAGCCCACCGCGAGGACCCAGTCGCCGACCTGGATGCGATCGGAGTCACCGAGGCGGGCATATTTGAAGCTGCCTTTGCCGTCGTCGAGCTTGAGGACGGCGAGGTCGGTTTTCTTGTCCAGGCCGACGATCTTGGCCTTGTGCTTGCCGCCGTCGAGCGTCACCACCTCGATCTCGGTGGCCTTCTCCACGACGTGAGCGTTCGTTAGCGCGATACCCGTCGAGTCCACGATGACGCCGGAGCCGAGGCTTCGCTGCGGGATGCGCTCGGGGGCCTCGCCGAAGAAGCGCCGGAAGAACTCCTCACCGAAGTACTCCTCGAAAGGCGTGCGTCCCCCGCCGCCGGTCCCGCGCGACACGGTATTGATGTTGATCACGGCCGGCTTGATGGCGTCGGCGATCGCCGCGAACGTCCCGCCCTGGGGCGGCATCTGCACCGGGAGCAGGGGGACCGGGGTCACCGAGCCCTGCGCCGCCTGAGACAGGAGGGGCATGCGCCGCAGCTCCGCCCGCGACGCCGTGAACGCGCCGAGGGCGACCCCCGCCACCAGCGCGACCACCAGCGCTCCGAGAAACGTCTTCCGCTTGAGCTGCATCATCGCGAGCCCTCCGTCATGCTCTCCCCGGCCAGAGCCCGGCGCAGGCGCTCGCCCTCGAGAGTCTCGGTCCGCTTCAGCTCCTGCGCCGCGGCTACCAGCACGGCCTTCTTCGTCGTCAGCATCCCGCGGACCCGATCGTGGGTACGATCGAGGAGCGCCCGCACTTCCTCGTCGATCGTACGGGCGGTCGCCTCGCTATACTCGCGCTCCCCGCCGATTCCGCCGCCCTTGAGGAACAGTCCCTGGCGCTCGCCGTACGTGGCGAGGCCGACGCGCTCCGACATCCCGTACTTCGTCACCATGAGGCGGGCCAGCTCGGTCGCCCGCTCGAGATCGTTGTGCGCGCCGGTCGAGACCTCGCCGTAGACGAGCTCCTCGGCGACCCGCCCGCCCAGGAGCACCGCGATGCGGTCCTCCAGCTCGCTCCGGGTCATCAGGAAGCGCTCCTCCGTCGGCAGCTGGTAGGTCATCCCAAGCGCGGCGACCCCGCGCGGGATGATTGTCACCTTGTGGACCGGATCGGCGTGCGCGACCGAGGTGGCTACCAGCGCGTGGCCCATCTCGTGGTGGGCGACGATGTCGCGCTCCTTTTCCGAAAGGACGCGGCTCTTCTTCTCGAGGCCCGCCACCACTCGATCGATCGCCTCCTCGAAGTCGGACATCTCGACCGCGTTCTTCTCCTTGCGGGCGGCCAGGAGCGCCGCCTCGTTGACGATGTTGGCGAGGTCGGCGCCCGCGAAGCCCGGTGTCCGCGCGGCGATGACCGAGAGGTCGACGCCCGAAGCCAGCACTACGGACCGGGCGTGCAGTCGGAGGATCGCCTCGCGGCCCCGGAGGTCGGGCTTGTCCACGACGACCTGGCGATCGAAGCGCCCCGGGCGCAAGAGCGCCTGGTCGAGCACCTCGGGCCGGTTCGTAGCGGCCATGATGATGACGCCCTTCGAGGAGTCGAAGCCGTCCATCTCGGCCAGGAGCTGGTTCAGCGTCTGCTCGCGCTCGTCGTGGCCGCCGATGAACCCGGTGCTCCCCGCCCGCGACTTGCCGATCGCGTCTAGCTCGTCGATGAAGATGATGCAGGGGGCCTTGTCCTTCGCCTGCTCGAACAGGTCGCGCACGCGCGCGGCGCCCACCCCGACGAACATCTCGACGAACTCGGAGCCGGACAGGGTGAAGAACGGTACGTCCGCCTCCCCGGCGACCGCTCGCGCGAGCAAGGTCTTTCCGGTTCCCGGGGGACCCACCAGCAGCACGCCCTTGGGAATACGCCCGCCAAGCCGCTGGTACTTCCGCGGATTCTTCAGGAAGTCGACGATCTCGACGAGCTCCGCCTTCGCCTCGTCGACGCCGGCGACGTCGCCGAACGTGGTCTTGAGCTCCTTGCGATCGAAGATCTTGTGCTTGGAGCGGCCGAACGACAAGGCCTGGGTGGGCCCGCCGCCGACCCGGCGCATGAGGAACATCCAGATGGCGATCATGATGCCGAGCGGGATGATCCAGCCGAACACGAGGTCGCGCACGAAGGTGGACTCGATCCGGCCCGTGAACTCGATCTTGTGCTTCTCGAGCTCGGCGACGAGGGGCGCCTCCTCGACGCCGGGGATGCGCGTCACCGTGAACACGCGGACCTCGGCCGACTGGGTGAGCCACTGGCGCAGGCGGTCGCCGGCGCCGCTCGGCCCCGTCGGCAAGGCGTCGGGCTTCGCGATGCCCTGGATCTGCCGTTCGGTGAGGGCGACCTTCTCGATCTTGTCCGTGCGAACGAGATCGAGGAAGCGTGACATCGGAATCTCGACCGTGCGCGGCGCCTGGAGCCACGCCTGCAGCACGAGGAGAACGGTGGCCGCAACCAACAGGTAGGCCAGCGAAAACTGGAGACGTTGGTTGAGTCGCGGCTTCATCGGGGATCCCCTTGAGTCATGCTAGCTTCGCGACCGGGGAGTGTCAAACTTGTGACGTCTTTTTGCTTGACACATCAAGCCCTTTGGCCTAAAAGTTGGCGCTGACCGCTCCTGTGAAACTAAGAACAAGCACATCTCTCGCGAGGGCCGGCCAACGCCGCTGCGAGTTTCTGGTTCGGGGATCGAGGTGAGGCAGTACCGTGCGGTTCGCCGGGGAGCATGGGCGGCTCTGGCCGTGGTTGCTCTTCTTACGGCGCTCTCTGCCCTGCCGGCACTGGCGCAGGACGCCGCCCGCGACCCCGCGTACCGCGCCTTCCCGCTGATCGGTTCGCGCCTTGCGGTGTGGGCGATCGCCCAGCTGCACCTGAACTTCGCGGCGTTCATTCTCGGCGTGCCGATCTTCGCCGTGATCATCGAGATCATCGGCTGGCGGACGGGCGACGCGCGGTACGACTGGCTGGCCCACGAGTTCGTCAAGCTCATCTTCGCCGCGTTCTCGACGACCGCGTTGCTGGGCGCCCTCCTCCTGTTCCTGTTCGTCGGCTATTACCCGAAGTTCTGGGCGTACATGACGTCGATCTTCTTCCCCACCTACTGGGTCTACGCGCTCCTGTTCTTCCTGGAGACCTTCACGGTCTACATCTGGTACTACGGGTGGGACTGGCTCAGCGGTTCCCGCAAGGCCATCCACGTCGGGCTCGGGGTGCTCAGCAACCTCTTCGGCACCGCGATCCTGCTGGTCGCGAACTCCTGGGTCACCTTCATGATCTCGCCCGCCGGCGTCGATGACTCGGGCGCCCTCAAGGGATCGGTGTGGGCGGCCATCAACAACTTCACCTGGATGCCGATCAACATCCACCGGCTGATCGCGAACATCGTCTTCGGCGGCACCATCGCCGCCGCCTACGCGGCGTTCCGCTTCCTGGGCGCCAAGACCGACGAGGAGCGGGCGCGCTACGACTGGATGGGCTACATCGGCAACTTCGTGGCGCTCTCCGCGTTCATCGTGCTGCCGTTCGCCGGCTACTACCTGGGCCGCGAGATCTACGCGTTCAACCAGACGATGGGCATCACGATGATGGGCGGCTTCATGTCGTGGCTCTGGATCATCCAGGCCATCCTCATCGGCGTGCTGTTCCTCGGCTCGAACTACTATCTGTGGCTCGGCATGGAGCGCATCCCCGGCGCCGAGCGCTACCGCAAGTACGTGCCGCCGATGCTCATCATCCTGACCATCGGGTTCATGGTGTGGGCGACTCCGCGCTCGATGGTGGTGACGCTCGACGAGGCGCGCGCGATGGGCGGCACCCACCACCCGCTCCTCGGGTTCTTCGGC
>DASRIY010000055.1:0-2531 GCA_035649755.1 Candidatus Methylomirabilota bacterium | reverse complement strand
GTGCACGCCGCGCACGTTGGGGATGACCCGGGCGAGCGCGTTGGTGATCTCGGCCTCGCGGATCAGCCCGAGCGTGGTGATGTGATCGCCGGCGCGCCCCGAGCCGATCGACTGGAACCACGGCTTCTCGCGCATGGCGATGGCCTTCGCGACGAACACGTGCTCGGTCGAGCGGCGCGAGAAGTAGCCGGTGAACTCGCCGAACGGCCCCTCGGGCTCGCGCACGCCCGGGAGAATCTCACCCTCGATGACGATCTCGGCCGCCGCCGGAACGTGGAGATCGATGGTCGAGCACGGCGCGACCTCGAGGGGCTCGCCCAGGAGCCCCCCGACGACCTCGAACTTGCCCACGTCGGGCGGGGGATAGGCGAGCGAGCCCATCGACACCAGCGGATGGAGCCCGAGGACGACGGCGCAGGGCAGTGCCTTGCCCTTCGCCTCGGCGCGCCGCTGATACTCGAACATGCGCCGGCGCGAGTGCAGGCTGACGCCCATGCGATCGGGCCCCTTGAGCTGGAAGCGGTGGTAGCCCTCGGTTTCCACGCCGGTCTCGGGATCGCGGGCCACCAGCATGCCGGCGGTGAGATAGCGGCCCGCGTCGCCGGGAAAGTAGAGCGGCATGGGCAGCTTCGCCAGATCGAGCGCGGCGCCGGTCAGCACCCGATGGCCGAACGGCGCCTTGGGAACGACGACCGGCTTGACGTACTCCTTGATGCGCCGGGCGTACTCCGCGGCCAGCGCATGCTCGTCGACCCCGAGCGCGAACGCCAGCGCCCGCCGGCTCGCCACGGCGTTGCAGACGATCGGGATGTCGTAGCCGGCGATCTTCTCGAAGAGCAGGATTGGGAACCGGCGCCGGCGCTCGTACTCGAGGACGAGCGCCATCACGTCCTCTTCGATCGAGACCGGCTCGGTCACGCGGATGACCTCGCTCGGATGAGCCCGCCCGTAGGCGTCGACGAAGCTCCGGAGGTCCTGGCCGGCCATGGCCTCCGATCCTACCGCGGGACGGTCCTCAGAAGTGGAAGTGTGCGCCGAGGCCGAAGTATTGAACCCGGTCCTTGTAGAACTGCCCGTTCGGCGAATGGCCGTTGAAGTATTCGAGCAGGAACTGGAGCTTGCGAGTGAGCAGCACGCCGTCGATCTCGATACCGGCACGGGCCGAGACGTCGGAGCTCCAGTTGTTTTCCTGCTGATTCTGGACGTCGACGGCGGCGATCGGGCGCCAGCGGGCCGGCCGGGCCGGCCAGGGGCTCGTGAGCTCCAGGCCGTACTGGATCGACCACGGATCGAGAGTCGAGGGATCCTGGCCCCAGAGCCAGCCGCCGCCGGCGTACACGCGGAGCAGCTCGCGGAACTCGTAGGAAACCTTGAGGTCGATTTTCTGGTAGCTGAGGTTGATGCGATTGGTCCGGGTCCGGAGCAGGAACTCGTCGCCCAGGTGGCTGCTCGAATGAAGGACGCGGAGCTGCGACGAGAAATCTTCGTACCGGAAGCTCAGCGGGAGTCCGACCATGTAGTCGGCGTTCACCAGGTCGAAGGAGGGGGCGTTCAGATCGAAGATGGAGAAGACGCCCGCCTGGAGGCCGATCTCCCAGTAGGTCGGGCCCAGCTTGGTGCGATAGATGGCGAAGCTCTCGCCGAAGCTGACGGCAGCCGCATCCTTGAGCTGTGGATCGCCAAAGTAGTGCTGCCAGGCCGCCGAGAAGTGCGGCCAGCGGGGGTCGGCGATCAGCGGCTTGAAGATCACGCCGCCGGGGAGGAAACCGAGTTGCTGATCAGGGGGTACCTTCGGAGGCTGCGCGGCCGGCGGCGCCGTTTGTGCCACCGGCGGCGACTCGACCGCGAGCGGCGGCGCTCCGACCGGCCGCACCTCGACGCGGGCCACCCCCGGAATTCGCGAGAGCTGGGCCAGGACCGCAGCCTGGTCGACGCCCGCGAGGTCGGCGGCGTCGATGGTGATGACGCCCTGCTGAACGCGGAGGGACGGCGCGGCCAGCGCGAACTCGTGTTTCAAGATTGCCGCGGCGTATCCCTCGATGTACCCGTCGTCGGCGGGCGCGGCGACGACGATGGATGCTGCCGCGAGCATCAGTACGAGGGTGAAACCCATCGGGCGAAGCGTCATGGTCGAGGCCCCTTCCCTGTCTATCCACTATCGCAGCGCAGACAATCCGGGGAAGACCTGAAGGGTTGCGGCGCGAAGGAAGCGCCGAGCGGCGGGTCAGTCCGTGCCGAGCCCGGCCATCCTCTGGAGCGTCGTGATCACGGCCGCGAGATCGTCGCCGCCGCGCCCGGCGGCGACCGTGGCCGTGCAGAGCTGCTGCGTGAGGCTCGTGAGCGGCAGCGCCACGCCGAGCCGCTGCCCTTCCTCGAGCATGAGCCGGAGGTCCTTCAGGAAGAGGTCGAGCTTCATCTGGGGCTCGAAGCGCCGCTCGACCATGAGCGGGCCGCGCACGTCGACCATCTTCGACGCGCCCGCGCTGTCCTTCAGGAGGTCGACGAGCGCCCCCGGGGCGAGCCCGCCCTTC
>DASRIY010000054.1:0-10369 GCA_035649755.1 Candidatus Methylomirabilota bacterium | reverse complement strand
CCGACCACGATCGAGTTCGCGTTCGACTGCAGGACGCCGCCACCGCCCCACTGCACGCCGATGGCGAAGAGGTCGTCGCGGTCGAGGATCTCCATCCGGGCCTCGATCTTGACCTGCGGCAGCGGGACGTCGAGCCTCTCGCGGATCAGCTTCTTGAGCTTGTCCAGGTCGTTCTCGTAGTGCCGGATGAAGAGCGAGTTGGTCGGCTTGTGCGCGCGAATGGTGATGCCCTTCGCGAGCACTTCGGCCGACGGCGACAACGGGACCGGCGCCACCGGCGGGGGTCCCCCGGTACCGTAGAGCGCCGAGAACGGCGGTCCGGGGATGAGCGGCATTCCGCCGCCGATGGGCACCTGCTGAGCCTGGATGCCCTCGGCTGGGATGCCAAGGATGCCCTGCAGGGTCCGCGCGAGGTCCTCTGGATCGGCGTACGAGAGGCGGATCGTCTCTTCCTTCAGGGGCCCGCGGGCCTGGAGCTCGGCGAGCGCCGACTCGGCCGCGCGCTTCTTGTCGATGGCCTCCTGCTCCTTCAGCTGGGCCTCGGCCGCCTTCGCGCGCACGTCGCTCTCGGCCTTGAGCCGCGCCTCTTCGACGCGGGCCGCGGCCTCACGCTCCTTGGTCAGCTGCTCGATCGAGACGATGCGGAGCACATTGTCCTTCTCGATCTTCCGGAGGCCCCGCGTCTCGAGGATCGTGTCGAGGGCCAGGTCCCAGGGAACGTTGCGCAGCGAGATCGACATCTTGCCCTTGACGTCGTCGCCGATGACGACGTTCTTGTTGCTCTCGGCGGCGAGGATGCGGAGGAGGTTCACGACGTCCGCGTCCTTGAAGTCGAACGAGATGAGGCGCTGTCCGTTGCTGGTGCTCGGCGCCGCCGGCGCCTGCGCGATCTGGATCGGCCGCGCCGCGACGGGCCGCGGCGGCTCCACGGTGCTGTTCGCCGCTTCGTTGGCCGGGCCCTGCGCGGGGGCGCCCCCGGCGGCGTTCGCCGCGCCGTTGGGGCCGCTCTTGGCGCCGTTGGCGCCATTCTTCGCGCCGTTGGCCGCTCCGTTCGTGGGCTCAGGCGTGGTTGCCTGCGCCGCGACCACGGGCGCGGCGGAAGCGGCGGTCGGAATGACGATCGCCAGACCGTTGGGCTCCTCGCGGATCGCGTAGCCTACGGTACGGCTCAGGTCGAGGACCACGCGGGCGACACCCTGCCGGTACTGACTGCCGCGGATCTGCCTGAGGGGCTCCTTGCCGACGTTCAGCGGCGTCTTGCGCCACGCGTAGACCGTGTCCTCGAGATCGACGACGAGCCTGGTGGGCGAGTCCACGAGGTCGGCCTTGTAGTGCGGCTCCCGCGACGTTTTCACGAACACCGTGACGGAATCCGTCTGCGGCGTCACCGTCACGTCGCTCAGCCGTGCCGGCTCGGTCTGGGCCCCGCTTCCCGCCGGGACCAGCAGGAGCAGCGTGAGACTCACCACCATCAGGACCTTGGGGATCCGTCTTTCAGCGTTCATTTAGTTTGTCGCCAGTTTGAGAACCACGCGGTTTCCTGGTGCGCCGGCCTTCGCCGCCACCGCGAACACCACGCTGTCGGAGCCGATCTCCAACAGGCGGCCATCCCCGAGCGTGTCCCCGGGTTTGAGGATGTAGCCGATGCCGTCCGGCGCTTCGATCAGCGCGAGCGCCGAGCGATTGCTGCGAATGATTCCCGTCAGTCTGGTTGCCGCCACCGTGAGTCCTCCGGAGCCCTCGCGCACCTCGAGGGTCTCGAATGGATCGCGACGTCCCCTGGACTGGTACTTGGGCACTGCAGCGCTTGGATCGGGCGGAACATTCTCGCCCGCGACCGTCGGCGCGCCACCGGGTGTCGGAGCGCCAGGAGTCGGCGCGCCGGGTGTCATGGCGCCGGGCGTCGAAGCCCCGGGCGCCGAGGTGGCGGGCGTCGGCGCGCCCGGCGTCGGGGCGCCGGGCGCCGCGACCACGGACGCAGGCGCGCCGGTAGGCATCTGAGGAGGCGCCGCGACCGGCTTCGGCGGCGGCGGTGGCGGTGGGGGAGGCGCAGATCCTCCGCAAGCGCCGAGCACCGTGGCCAGCCCGACCGAGCCGAGCACGACCAGATGCGCGCGCACGATACGGAGCCTCACCGGGCCGCCCCCGCCGGCCTCGGCGCCGGCGGCGCTCCGATGGGACGGTACATGTAGGTCGCGATCACCAGCTCGGCGCGAACCGGGACCCGAGGGCGATTCAGGCCGTTCAGCTTGATCTCCGTGATGTTCACGACGCGAGCCATCTTGGCGACCCTCTCGAAGAACTCGCCGAACTGATGGTAGCCAGCCTCCGCGTTCACCGCGATCGGGATCTCGCTGTAGTAGTCGCGGACGACCGGCGGGCGAGGCTGGAAGAGCGCGACGCCTAGCCCCGATGCCGTGGCGGCGTCGGAGACTGTCCGGTAGAGGGTGGGAATCTCCTTCTCGCCCGGGAGCCGGTCCTTCAGCGCGTTGAGTCGCGCCTCGAGCTCCGCGGCCTCGCGACGGTACTTCATGAGATCGGCGACGATCGCCCGGTTGCGGGTGATCTCGGTCTGCAGCGAGCTCAGCTGCGCGCGCAGCTGCGCCACCTCGGTCTGCGCGGGCGCCAGCAGGAGGAAGTAGGCGGCGGCGACGATGACGATCGCTCCCAGGGCGCCCGCGACGAGCTTCTGCGACCTCGGCGCGTTGACGATGGGGTCGAAGATCGGCGGGAGCGGCATGTCAGCCCTCGAACCGGCAGGTGACTTCGAACGTCACCAGCGGGGATGGCCGGGCCAGATCCCGGCGGGACACCACGAGGTCGACGTCCTTGAACTTTCCCGATGCGCGCAGGTTCGACATGAAGTCCGCGACCGCGGTGGCCGAGAACGCCGAACCGGCCACCTTGAGCTGTCCGCCTCGCTCCTCGAGTCCGGTGATCCAGAGATCGCTCGGCATGATGCCGGCGAAGGCCTCCAGGAGCTGAATCGGCCGCCCCTGCGCCTTGGTGATCGACTCGATGACCTCGACCCGCTTGCGCAGCTCGTTCGCGAGCTCCTTGACCTTGGTCTCCTGCCCGATCTGCGCCTTCAGGGCCGCCAGGTCTCGCTGCGCCCGGTCGATGTCGGCGGTGAGGCTCGCCTTGGTGCTCATCAGGATCCAGAAGTACCCGCCGACCACGAGCAGCAGCCCGAGGTAGACCACCCCGAACAGCCACGCCATGTTGAAGGCGGGGAGGCTGAAGCTGAATCCTCCCCCGCCGACCCGCCGGCGACCCCGTTCGGGCGCGAGGTTGATCCTGATCATTTCTGCTTGTCCCCCGGCCGTCGCAGCGCCAGACCGACGGCCACCGCCAGCGCCGGGCCGGCGGCGTGCACCTCGTCCGCGAAGGCCGGATCGATCTCGATGCGCTGGAACGGCTTCGTCAACTCGACTGGGATGCCCCAGTTCGACGACAGGTAGTCGCTCAGCCCCGGAAGCTGCGCGCAGCCGCCCGCGAGGACGATCTTCCCGATGCGCTCCGACTCGGCCGTCGACGCGAAATAGTCGAACGTCCGCTGGACCTCGAGCGAGAGCTCGCGCGACACCGCTTCGAGCGCGGGGACGACCGTCTCCCACCGCACGCCGACGTCGCGACCGAGCTTGGCGGCTTCGGCCTGCTCGAAGGGAATCTTGAGCTGTTGGGCGATCGCTTGCGTGTAGTTGTTGCCGCCGAACGGAATGTCGCGCGCAAAGATCGTCGAGCCGCCTCGCACGACGTTGGTCTTCATGATCGAGGCGCCGATGTCGATGAGCGCGACGGTCTCGCCGCGATCGCCCGGATTGTTCAGCTCGAACTGGTTGCCGAGCGCAAAGCTGTCGACGTCGACGATCGAGGGCGTGAAGCCCGCGTCCTCGACGACGGCGGCGTACTCGAGAACCTTCGATTTCTTCACCGCGACCAGGATCAGATCGAGCACCCCGTTGTGCTGTCCGATACTCTGGTAGTCGAGGAAGACCTCGTCGATCGCGAAGGGCACGTGATGCTCCGCTTCGAGCTGGACCACGTCGCCGACTTCCTTCGCCGGCACTTCCGGAATTTGCACTTTCTTGATGATGAGCTCGCGGCCGCAGACCGCGATCGTGCAGCTGCTGCCCTTGAGCCCGGCCCGGGACACGGCGCTCTTGATCGCCTCCACCACCGTGCGCGGGTCTTTGATGGTGCCGTCGGCGATCACGTCGGGGGGGAGGGGGGCCACCCCCAGAGAGGTCAGCCTGTAGGACCCACCTGACTCCTTGACGCTGACGGCCTTGACCCCGCTCGAGCCAATGTCGAGGCCAAATGTTTCCGGAGACCTTCGGAAGAACGCCATATTAAAAGCCTTTCTCCCTTATGGGTAAACAGTATAGGGCGGTGGGTGCCGGGGGGGCCAATATTTTCCCACGTACTAGATTCGGGGGGGTGGCCCGGGGTGGCCCCCAGACCATGTCTATCTGGCAGCCGGCCAGGGGCCGGGTCGGCCGGTCCGATGAGGGGGGAGGTCACCGGTCAGTCCAGCCGTAGGTCACCACGAATCGCCGTTTGAGCGCTTGTTGAACGAGGTCCAAGGACTCCCTGCTGTATAGAATGTGGGTTTTGTCCCGGAGGCCACCCGCCAGACTCGTCGTTCCGTTGGCGGTCGGCTCGTCGACGATGACACCGCCATACACCGCCTGCGTTCCGCCGCCTCGGTAGCGGAGCGCGGCGTCTCGACCCGTGACGACGACGAGCCCGTTCCATCTGAAGCTGCCGTCGATCTCGACGGCAGCGCTGTCCACCACGAGAATGCCGGCGCCGCTGCCCTGGCCGCTGACGCCGAGCGTCGGTCGCGGACTGCCGGGAGACGGCGAGCCTCCGACGTAGACGATCTTCGGGCGGTCGGTCGTGCCCCAGCATGCGGAGCTCGCGCTGTCGGCCGCGCACGCGGACCCGACGCTGCTGATCGAACGGGCGCCGGTGGCATCGACGACGACGTCGGCGGACGAGCGTACGCGCGCGACGAAGTCGGCGATTCCCGCTGACGTCAGCGCGCCGTCGGCACCAATCGTGCCGGCTCCGGTCGTGATGCCCGGACCGCTCTCGTCCTTCCCCCAGACCTCGTTCTGCGGACCGCCGGCTAGCCTGTCTCGGACTTCGGCGACGAGCCCTGGAAGAGCGTCGTTGACGACTATCCCGTGGACGGCCGGAGCTGGGCCCGTCGGGACGCCGAGACCGTCGGACAGGCGACTATCGCGGCCGTCGATCGAGAATTGCGAGCTCTGAAAATCCACACCGGCCTCTCGGCCCGGAAACGCGAGCGCCGCAGTCATCCGGGGGAAGATCGTTTTCATCATCACTGCCGTGATCGTCCGCGTCGTGCCGCCGACGGTGCCCGTCGCGGCGACGACGACGCGGCAATTCGCGTCCTGGGCGGCGCTTCCGGTAGCGGCGCCACACGGGCCGGGCGTGGTGTCGAGACTCACGCCAGTCACTGTCGCGTCTTCCGGGCCGCAATCGTTGCGGATCCTGACCGAGAAGGTTCCATACGCGCCGCTGAGCCCGGGAAGATTCAGGGCGGGTGGGCCGAGGAGCGCTCCGAGGCTGCACGTCGCCCCCGCCAGGTAGTCGTTCCAGGCGTCCGGGTCGGTCGCGAGCAGGTGATAGGCGTACTCGAGACCCGCCTCGGCCACGTAGCGGGCGCGGATCGTCCGGCTGTGATTGCTCGAGATCTGGGGCTCGAATCCGCTCATCGAGAGAAGCGCAAGCGCGAGACCGGCCAGGGTGACTAGGATCATCAGAGCCAGCACGAGCGCCGCGCCGCGTTCGTCGGTGGCGAGCCGCCCCGAGGCGACAAGGGCCCGCGCGGCGGACGGGACGTGATGACGTGGCCTCATCGAGGAGGCCTAGATTCGGGACACGAGCATGGTGACGACGTCCAGCCGGCGCTCCTGGTCCAGCTGGCCGCTCGCCGTGACGGGCCGGTAGAAGACCGTGACCCGCGCAAGCTTGCAGCGCTCTGCGCAAGCACCGCCCGGGCTGTCGGCGATCGTCGTCACACGCCGATACACGGGGGCGCCGGCGATCGAGCCATAGTCCTCGACCGTCGTGCCGGGACGGAGGTCGGCGGCCGGCCAGTTCGCCAGCGAGACCGCCTTGAGATGCTCGAGGCGCTGCTCCGCGAGGAAGGCCGCTGTCGTTTCGCCCCGGGCCGTCTCGAGACCGCTTCGCGCGTATTGAAGGCCGGTGATGACGGCCGTGAGCCCGACCGCGAGTAGGAACGTCGCCACGAGCACCTCGGCTAGGGTGAACCCTCGCTCCGCGAACCGCGCGCGATTCACCGGACGCTGACGCGGCCGGTGGCGGCGACCACCACGGCCCGTGTGGCGCCGGTCACCCGATTCGTCACGGTGTACGTTCCAGCAGGGCTCGCGGCGCCGAGATCGCTGAAGACGACGTTGGCCGTCGTGCTGATCACGAAGGAGCCCGCCCCGGAAATCCGGATCGCGCCGCCAGCATCGGTACCCGGGCCGGTCCACACGGCGCCGCCGCATCCGCCCCGTCGCAGGCGAATGCTCGCGCCGCCCGCTTCCACGCACACCACCGTGTTGTGCGTGATCGCGATCTGGCGTCCGAGATTGATCGCCGCCGCCAACTCACGCGCGACGGCCTGGAGCGCCGACGTTCTCGCATAGCTCACGAGCGTCGGGGCGACGAGGACAGCGAGGAGGCCGGCGACCGCCACGGCCGCCATGAGCTCGGCCAGTGTGAACCCGCGGGCGTTCACAAGTTGAAGCCGCTCAGCCACCAATCGAGGATTCGCTCACCCCAGAAGAGAGCCATGGCGCCACCAGCCGCAAGAAATGGGCCAAAGGGGATTGGATCCTTCCTGCCGCGCAGACCGGAGACGAGGAATGCGACCGCGACGACACCGCCGAGCACGATTCCCGAGAACAGGGCGAAGAGAAGCGCCTTCCAGCCGAGAAAGGCGCCGAGCATGGCCCCGAGCTTCATGTCACCGCCGCCCATGCCGTTGGGGGTCACCAGGATGATCACGAAGAACAGGCCGCCGCCCACGACGATGCCGATTAGCGAGTCGAGCCAGGAGACGTGTCCGATCGCGACGTTGGCCACCAGTCCCACCGCGATTCCAGGCAAGGTGATGACGTCCGGGATCAGCTGATGCTGGAGGTCGATCGCGGTGACGACTACGAGCGCCGCGAGCAGCACCGCTGCGACGATGAAATCGCCGGTCGGTCCGAAGGCGAGATACGCCGCCGCCAGCGCCGCCGCGGTGACAGCCTCGACGATCGGATAGCGTCGCGAGATCCGCATGCCGCACTTTCGACAGCGGCCGCGGAGCCACAAGAAGGACAGTACTGGAATGTTGTCATGCCACGCCAGCTGGGCACTGCAGCCCGGGCAGGCGGAACGCGGGTGCCAGAGGCTGCGTCCCTCCGGCACACGCACGATGACGACGTTGAGGAAGCTCCCGATGGCGAGCCCGAAGAGGACGACCGCCAGGAGCATTCCGGCCGGCCAGGCCTCGGCCATGGCCTGCAGCGTCGTCACGTTCACCAGGTCTGAAGGAACGCGGGCCCGATGCGATTGGCGAACTTCTTGTCGATCTGTCCGAGGATGCCCCACGCGGTGTGTGCAGCGCGAGTCTGTCCGGATTCGAAGTACACCCGCGTGATCCCGAACCAGGCCTGGGGCGCATCGTACTGGAGCGCGACCGCCTTGCGAAACGTGGCGAGGGCCTCGGTCGGGCGGCCGAGATCGGCGTAGGCGAAGCCGAGGTTGACGTACGACAGGACGTGGGTCGGCTTGATCGTGATCGCGCGCTCCAGATGCGCGATGGCCTCGGTCGGCCGCCCGCCGTTCAGCAGCGCCGCGCTGTAATTGTTGAGTCCTTCGACGTCGTTCGGATATCGCCCGAAGAAGATCTCGAAATGACCGAGCGCGCGCTTGTAGTCGCCGAGCATCGCGTAGGTGTATCCGAGATGCTGATGGACCTTCACGTTGTCGGGCCGGAGCGCCTGCACGCGCTCGAACTCGACCTTGGCCAGCTCGAGCTGACCGCGATTCGAGAAGAAGACGCCGAGGTTACCGTGACAGATCGAGCAGCTGGGATCCGACTCGAGCGAGCTTCTCCAGAGCGTCTCGGTGTCGCGCCAGATCTGCACCTGATGGGCGGTCAGGTAGGCCAGACCGCAGAACCACACAATGCCGAGCACGGCCACGGCTTTTGCCAGGGCAGGGCGGATCAAGCCGGCTGAGGCCATCTGGACTGCGGCGCCGGCGGCGGCCCCGACCAGGAGGGCCAGGCCGAGCCCCGGCAGATAGCTGTACCGATCGTTGGTCAGCTGGTGGCCCGAATGAATGATGCCGATCACGGGGCCAAGCGCGATCGCGTAATACGCCCACACGGCGAGCCCGGACGGCCAGCGCCGCCAGAGCGCGAGCACCGTGACGGTGATGCAGGTCACGGCGATCGCAGGAATTAGGAACTGCCGATCGAAGAGGTGCACCTTCGCGGGCAGCTCGTAGAGCGGCGAGAGTGCCTGCGGCACGGCAGTCTTTCCCAGATAGAACCAGAGGCTGTAGAAGACCATGGCCGGCCGCGCGGACAGGGGATACCGCTCGAGCGGCGTGATGAACAGGTTCACCTTCTGCGCGTAGTACGTGACGATGGCGCCGCCCAGGCCGAGGATCGCGAACGGAATCTTCTCGAGCCACACCGCGCGGGCCGCCCGACCGATCAATCCCTCACGGCTGCCGCCAAGGCGGCGAAGCGGGTAGATGTCCAGCACGACGAGCGCGGCCGGCAGCACCATCACGCTGGCCTTCGAGACGAGCGCCAGAGCGAACATGCCCACCGATCCGGCGAGCATCCACCGGCGACGCGGGCCACCGTCTTGAGCCTTGAGGTACAAGAGGACCGTGAGCAGATAGAAGAGCCCGGAGAGGACGTCGCGCCGTTCCGTGGCCCAACCGACGGATTCAGCCCGCAGCGGGTGGATGGCGAAGAAGAGCGTCGCGACGACCGCTGAGAGTCGGAGCGTTCCCTCCACGAACCCGGTCGCCAGCCTGAGCAGTCGCAGGGCGACGAAGTAGAGGACCGCGGCGTTCGCCGCGAAGATCACCAGGCTCGTGAGGTGATAGCCGAAGGGGTTCATGCCCCAGAGGACGTAGTCGAGCCCGAAGGTGAGCCAGGTGAGGGGGATCCAGTGGCCCATCAGGACCGTACTGAACATCCATCTGATCTGCGGCCACGTGAGCCCGCGGTAGTCGGGGTTCTCGTACAGGTTGACTTGGTCGTCCCACTCGACGAACTCGTTCCAGAGTGTCGGCAGGAATACCAGGAACGTGACCAGGGCCAAGACCAGCGGGATGAGCCGGGGACTCCAGGCCCGGACGATCGCCCGAGGCTCGGTCAGCGCGGATGAGCCGACGGGAACCTCGACGCTTTCGATGCGAGACATGACGCTCCTCTCCTGCGCAGACCGGAAACAGACGTGCGCACGGGAAGGGCCCAGCCCTTCCCGTGCGCTGTTGTGACCTTGAGCCCGTTACGGCAGGCTGACGGTCGTGGCGTCACCCGTCGCCGAGATGTTGAACGTACCCGACGCGGTCGAAGCAGCGTACGCGTACGGCGAGCTCCAGCCAGCCGGAGGCGGAGGAACGTTCGCCATGAACGGACCAGCGGTCTGGCCCTGGGTGTTGGTGGCCACCACGGTCAGGTCCGTGAGGGCCGTCGGGAGCACGCCCATGTGGGCGGCGTAGATCGAGACCGAGGACGCGAGGGCCCGGGCATCGGCCTGGGCCTTGGCAATCCGCGCACGCGCCTGAACGTTGGCGTAGAGCGGGATGGCAATGGCCGCCAGGATGCCGATGATCGCGACGACGATCATCAGCTCGATGAGGGTGAAGCCTCGCTGATTCGCTACCGTGAGCCGCTTCTTCGTCCACCACCGAATCATTGTGATCCTCCTCTTGTTTTTTCCGCTGCGTGAATCGCCTTTTCGATTCTTGTACCCGGTCTAAGTGCAGCTTCGATGCCACGCGATTTTTCGAAAAGACGCCCGCATTTTCAGGGACTTAGGATCACTAATTTCCGGATTGGATCCGACACCCATGACAGGCCGCGGCAGCGGAAGTGACGGAAAGCGTCATGGCGGCCCCTTAGCGCGCGGCGCCGGCGCGTCAAGCCTGAGGAGCGCCCCGCTGGCTGTGCTTCTGGAGCTTGTATCTGAATTGCCGGAAACTGACGCGCAGGAGCTCGGCGGCGCGGGTTTGCACTCCGCCGGTACGGGACAGGGCCATCTGGAGGTAGCGCCGCTCGATCTGGTCGAGCATCGCCTCCAGGTCGATC
>DASRIY010000053.1:0-17446 GCA_035649755.1 Candidatus Methylomirabilota bacterium | reverse complement strand
CCCTCCGTGGACGTTCTATTTTTTCTTAAGACGCACTTCTTCGAGCGGCGCCGACCAGGATAGGGGTTGATGAGCATCAGCGCCGGCTCCTCGACCCGCGGCCCTACGCCACTCGGCCAGATGTATTCCCAGATCGGTCCGAAGCGGACGCGCTCATGGACGAGCTGCTGGATCTGGTGCAGGAGCGCCTCGCGCTTCTTCTTGTCGGTGACGAGCGCCTGCTCCTTGTAGAGCGCGTCGATGTCGGGGTAGCCACCGTAGGCGTAGGTGCCGGTGGACGGGACGTGCTCGGCGATCCGCGAGGCGGCGTTGCCGTAGGTCGCGGTGGCGCAGACACAGAGCCCGCGCAGCTTCCTCGCCTGGAGCGCCGCGGTATAGGTCGCCCGCTCCATCGGCCGCATCTTCAACCGGATGCCGACAGCGCCGAGGTAGCTCACGATCGACTCGCCCATCGAGAAGTACGGCGGCAGCTGATGAAGCTCGCCGGCGTCGAAGCCCTTGGGATAGCCGGCCTCGGCCAGGAGCTGCCGCGCCTTCGCCGGATCGTAGGGATACGGCTCGAGGGGCAGCGCGAACTCGAAGGTGCGCGGGATGAGGCTGCCGGCGGGCCGGGACGCACCGAGCGTCTCCGCTTCGCTGAGCGCCTTGCGATCGATCGCATAGTTGGCGGCCAGACGCACCCGCTGGTCGGCCCAGGGCGATTTCGGATCCCACTGATCCAGGAAGTCCAGGAAGAACGTGGCGATTCCCCCGGAGAACGCGAGCTTCAGGTTGGGATCACGCTTCACCTCCTGGGCCTGGGGAACGTCCAGGAGATAGGCCACGTCGACCTCACCGCGCTTGAGCATCGCCGCGCGCGTGGTCGAGTCGGGGACGCTCTTGAAGACCAGCCGCTTCACCGAGGGAATCTTTCGCCAGTAGCCTTCGTAAGCCTCCATCACCAGCTCGACGCCCGGCGCCTGGCTCACGACTTTGTAGGGGCCCAGGCCGATCGGCTGCTTCTTGAAGGCGTCGTCGCCCACGCGCTCGACGTACTTCTTCGGCACGACCCAGCTCGCGCCGCTCACGAGCGTGCCGTAGAACGTCATGAAGTCGGGCCACGGCTCGTTCAGGTGGAAGCGCACACGATAGGGGTCGACGATCGCCACCTCGCGAACCTTGTCGTGCAGGATCTTCGATCCCTTGGCGCGGTGGAAGCTGAACTTCACGTCCTCGGCGGTGAAGGCGTCGCCGTTGTGGAACTTCAGCCCCTCGCGCAGCTTGAACTCGTAGACCCGCTGATCCGCGCTCACCGTCCACGACTCGGCCAGGCTCGGCGTCATGAGGTTGCCGGGCATGGGCTTCACGAGCGCGTCGTGGATCGCGTAGAGGAACCAGAACGCGGTGAGGCCCATGAACTCACCAGGGTCGAGCCACACCGGCGAGAGGGTCACGTAGAGCGCAAAGCGCATCTCGCCCTCGGGCTTCGCGGGTGCGGGACTCGACTGCGCCGCCGCGTGCTCGAGAGGACCAAGGGCGAGCAGGGCGCAGAGCAGGCAGGCGACGGTCAAGAAGAACCGCGAAAACCAGGCGACAGCGGGGCGAAAGCGCATCGTTGCTCCCACGCCCGGAAGGGCGACCCGGTCAGGCCAATGCGCGGACAGTAGCTCGCGTCGCCGGTCGAGTCAATGCGGGCCGGGTGGGCGCGGCGCGGCTACTTGAACGCGGGCATCACCTCGCGGGCAAAGCGCGTGAGGTTCTCCTTCATCATCTTCCGCGGCGTGCCCAGCGGGCACGAGACCATGACGTGCTCGAGCCCGGGGTAGCGCCGCTCGACTTCCTTCAAGTAGCCGATGAACTCCTCGGCGGGGCCGCAGAGCCAGGTGCGGTTCTGCACGCCGTTCTCGATCGTCGCGGCGGTCGGCGACTGGGCGCGGCGCTCGGCCACCGCCTTCACGTGCTCCTCGCTATAGCGCAGCATCCCGAGCGGGCCCATGAACTTGGCATGCTCCTCGAAGTAGGGCTTCACTCTCTTGATCGCGAGCTCCTGCGTGTCGTCGATGCTCATGCGGAAGCCGAGGATCAGGTCTTCGCCGAGCTTCAGGTCGCGCCCGTGGCTGCGGGCGACGGTCTGGTAGTCGGCGAACCAGCGCTGGACGAACTGCTCGGCGGTGGCGGCGACGACGCCCTTGATGCCGTGCTTCACCATGAAGTCGAGCCCGCGGGCGCTGCCGCTCACGATCGGCTGCCAGATCTCGACCGGCAGATGGCGCGGCCGCGGCACCATCGTGATCTCCTTCATCGTGTAGCCCCGGTACGGCACCGCCGGCGGGATCGTGTAGTACTTCCCCTGGTGCGAGAACGACTCCTGGTTGAACGCCTTCAGGATGATCTCGAGCTGCTCCTCGAAGAGCTCGCGGTTCGCCTCGCCGTCCAGCATCGGGTTGCCGAAGCTCTCGACCTCGCGCGTGTGATAGCCGCGGCCCACGCCGAAGATCAGCCGGCCGTTGGTCAGGATGTCCGCGGTCGCGTAATCCTCGGCCAGCCGGATCGGATGCCAGGTCGGGATGATGTTGAAGCCGCAGCCGATCTTGAGCCGCTTCGTGTGATTGGCGATGTGCACGGCCAGGAGCGGGATGTTCGGGATGCACTCGTAGCCCTCGTGCTGGAAATGATGCTCGGCCAGCCAGAGGGCCTCGTATCCGAGCTCGTCCATCGTCTGCGCGAGCTCGAGGGTGGTGTCAAACGCCTCGATCACCCGCTCGTTCGAGTAGCGCCGGTCGTCGGCCGGCGTCCCCTCGTGACCGCAGTTCTCCAGCTCGATGTGCCCGATGTAGAGGGTCGAGAAGCGCTTGATCATGCGGGTTTCTCCGCCGGAACGAGGGTTCGGAGGTCGACCTGCGGGTCTGCCAGGCGCGCGGGATCGACCGGCACGCGCGCCCGGATCAGCGGAAACGCCCGTCTGAGATCGCGCCCCTGATTGATCGCGACGGCCGATTCGACGCGGCCCGCGGTCAGGAAGAACGCCAGGAACTTCCGCTCGGCCAGGCTGCCGCGCACGACCACCTGGTCCCAGGGCGCGTGGAATCCCGCGTACTGGATATTCGCGTCGTATTGATCCGACCAGAACCAGTGGACCTCGTCGTAGGGCTGGCCGCGGCCGAGCATGCTGCGCGCGGCGGCGGCGCCCTGCTTGACGCCGTTCTGCCAGTGCTCGACGCGCATCTGGCGCGCGCAGACCGGGTGGTAGTGGTTGGCGACGTCACCCGCCGCGAAGATGCCGGGCACGTTCGTGCGGCAGAAGTCGTCCACGACGATGCCGTTGTCGACGCGCACGCCGGAGCCGGCCATCAGGTCGGCGGCCGGCTCGATACCCAGCCCGAACACCGCGAAGTCGCACTCGATGCGTCGGCCGCTCGTCGTCACCACGCGCTCGACGCGCCCTTTTCCCTCGAACGCCGACACCGCGTCGCCCAGGATCATGTCGACGCCGCGGTCGCGATGAAGGCCCTCGATCACCCGGCCGATCTCCTCGCCGAGCGCGCGGAAGAGCGGTGTCTTGAACGGCTCGATCGCGACCACCTCGACGCCGCACTCGCGGAGCGAGCTGGCCACCTCGGCGCCGATGAAACCGAGCCCCACGACCACTGCCCGGAGCCCGGGCGCGATCACCTCGCGGATGCGATCGGCGTCGGCCACCGTGCGCAGGTCGTAGACCCCGGGCAGGTCGAGGCCGGGGATCGGGAAGCGCCGGTTTCGCCCGCCGGTGGCGATCAGCACGCTGTCGAAGTCGAGCCGCTCGCCGCCGGCCAGCTCGAGCCGCCGCTTTTCGGCGTCGACGCGCGTCACCGTGGTTGAGAGCACGAGCTCGATGTCCTTCTCGCGGTAGAACTCCGGCGGCCGCAGGAGCGTCTTCTCGAAGGGCATGGCGCCGCGCAGGTACGCCTTCGAGAGCGGCGGCCGATCGTACGGAAGCTGGGGCTCCGCGCCCAGCAGCACCACGCGCCCGTCGAAGCCCTCCTCGCGCAAGGTCGCCGCCGCCGAGGCGCCGGTGAGGCTGGCGCCGACGATCGCGATGGTCTGACGCGCCGGCATCAGAACTCCACTTGCAGGTCGTTGCCCTGGACGCGCACCGGGTAGACCTTGAGGGGCACGGTGGCCGGCGGCGTCAGCACGGCGCCGTTGCGCACGTCGAACTCGGCGAAGTGACAGGGGCAGATGATCTTGTGCTGCTCGAGATCGCCGTCGGCGAGGGAGCAATCCTCGTGCGTGCAGGTGTCGTCGAAGGCGTGGAAGGTGCCGCCGACGTTCGCCACCGCCACCGGGAAGTTGTCGATCTCGACCTTCAGCACCTGCCCGGGCTGGATGCTGCTGGCGTTCGCCACCGTCACGAATCGAGCCATGTCTGTGTCCTTTCTAACTCCACCTCGCTGAAGCCGCGCAGCAGGGTACGAGCTTAGCCGCGTTCTCTTCGGGCGGTCAAGGCGGGAGTCAGCGCCTGCTGCATCGCTCGACACCCGGGCGTAGAGGGCCGACGGTTTGGAGGTTGGGGGTTGCGGGGTTCCGGTGGGTGACATGGCGCACCTTGCCTTCCGAAACCTTGGCGGCGGTACTCTACCGTCACTGGCTTCGGGGCCCGCCGTCAACGGGCGCGATCAAGCGGCCGCGTTCCTGCGCGAGTCGTGGGTGCACGCATACTACATCTCCAACGCGACCACGAACACGTAGGCGACGATCGCGAGCCGCGCGGCCACCGGGCCGCCCCTGCCAGCGGGCTACACCGCATGGGCCTATATCGCCGCTGCGCTCATCACGGGCGGGAACTTGCGCCCGATGGTCTATCGCGGGGCGTGGGCACGGTATCAGACCGACGTACAAGTGTTGTCGGCGGGGGCGGCGGCTGGCGTGGCCACGGTCGGCCGACGCCGTGCAGGTCGGCACCCTCGGCCTCGGGGCTGGCTGGCGGCGTGGTGGCGCACCGGATCAAGTTCTTGATGAGCCCCTCGGGCGCGCAATTCGATACGGTCATGACGATGCCCAATATCAACAACCAACTTCAGTACGCATTCTCGGGACCTACAGCGCGCGCAACTGCGACATGTGCATTATTCTCGGCTTCACTAATCCGAACGAGGGGCGAGGTGTGAGACTCGCTGTGCTCGTCGCGCTCGCCTGTGGTGGCCGCCTGTACGCATTCGAGCGGTACACATACGTCTGCTTCCGAACGCCGGTGATCAGGAGTGCGGAGTGTCGTGCGCCGTCGCTCGCCCCGGCCGGGACAGTCGCGCTGCGACCCTAGCTGCGCGGGCGCGGCAACGCCAACACGTCGTTGACGCAACCGTCGAGGACGAAATTCTTGTGCAGGACGCGCAACATTTCTTGACGGCCGCGGCCGACCGGATCGAGGAGGGGCCCGCCCGACCGGCCCCGCACCAAGGAGACCTCGGCGAAGTTCGCGAGAACCCACTCAAGGAACACGCGGGGATTCGTGTCGCCGTAGGCGACCTGACACCATGAGTTGAATTCAAAGAGCACCCGTGTGCGATGCTCGGTGATGAGATCCAGACAGCTTCGTAGGATCGGGAACTCGAACCCCTCGACATCGATCTTCAAGAAGTCCACGCGCGGCAAGCCCAGGCGCTTGACCAATTCTGGCAGGGTCATCATCGGGACCTCAACGCCTCCATGATCGACATCGACGTGACCATAGGCCGAGGCGTCGGCGAATTTCACGGTCCCTGAGAAGTCGCCAATCGCCGTGGCTTCGATCACGACATTGCGAGCCCTGTTGAGCTCGATGTTCCTCCTGAGGACAGGCACGACAGTTGGAGCCGGCTCGATGGCGATGACGCAGCCTGCCGAGACATGACGGGAAAGCGAGAGGGTCTTGATCCCGATGTTCGCGCCCACGTCGAGACAAATTGAATCCTCCCGCACGAACCGACGACAAATCTGCGAGAAATCAGGTTCAAAGTCGTCGCGGAGACTGCGGAAGTAGGGATCATCGACGGCAATCCCATGGATCGCGAAGACGTGTGCGCCAAGCGTGAGGGTCTTGATTGGCAGCGTCCCGGCATCGGATTGCCGCCCCGATCCGCGTGACCGGAGCCACCTCAGGAGACGCTGCTTCATCGGTTGACGCTAGAAGCGCCGCCGCCCTGCGCGGCGCGGGCGCCGGGCAGCGGGCGCTCCCGCGCGGCCGTGCTGTTCGTGCCAGCGCGCGACCTCGTCGCAGGTCGTGAACCAGACGGAGCGATGGCGCCGCATGAAGCCCACCAGCTCTTCGAGAAGGGCCACGCGCGAGGCGCGACCGCTGATGAACGGATGGCAGGTCAAGACGAAGCAGCCGTTCTCCTTGTGCATCGCGGTGAACTCGCGGCTCCACATCTGGAGCACGCGACCCGGGTCGGCGATCGCGTTGCTGGCCCCGTACACGTGCCGGAAGAGCGGCGCGTCGTCCATGATCCACTGCACCGGCACCTCGGTCAGCGGCCCCTCGGGCGTCGGCACGTCGTAGGGCACGTCATTGCCCATCAGCGAGCTGTCGTAGAGGAACCCGTGCGTCTTCAAGAGGCCGGGCGTCCACACGTTCACGTCCCAGGACGGCGAGCGGTAGCCCGACGGCCGAACGTTCAGCTCGTCGGCAAGAATGCGGAGCTGCTCGGCCATCACCGCCTTCTCCTGCGCCTCGTCGAGCATGCCGACCGCCTCGTGGACGTTGCCATGCGCGCCGATCTCGTGGCCGGCATCGCGGATGCGCCGGCAGGGCGCCCCGTGGTTGGCGACCGTCCAGCCCGGGATGAAGAAGCTCGCCTTCAGCTTGAGCCGATCGAGCATGCGCAAGATACGATCGACGCCCACGCGCGGGCCGAAGCGCCGCTCTTCGAGGTCGCCGAGGCTCCGCTTGGCCTTCTCGGGCTCGCGGAACAGGAAGCCCGACTCGGCGTCGAAGTCGAACGAGAGCACCGCTGCCGACTGCTTGCCTTCCGGCCACGGATAGCGCATGGCCTAGGAGTATACTGCGTGGCCGTGACGCCGGGCCGCCCGCTCAGGGTCGTCGTAGCCTTCCATTCGATCTTCTACGCCCCGCTGCCGGTGGCGATCCGCGGCGGTCATTTCGCCGCCGAAGGGGTCGAGGTCGATCCGGAGACGCCGGCGCTCGCCGCGGGCACCGTCGATGCCCTCCAGAG
Organism: Candidatus Methylomirabilota bacterium; assembly: GCA_035649755.1. Lineage (GTDB taxonomy): Bacteria > Methylomirabilota > Methylomirabilia > Rokubacteriales > CSP1-6 > AR31. The sequence goes on along the minus strand of DASRIY010000053.1, from coordinate 10,277 downwards.
CGGCGTCGCCGACATCTCGCTGTCCGGGATCATGCGGAGCTTTCAGCTCGTGGACCGGGGCGGCGCCCGGCTCGTTCACTTCGCAGCGGTGAACGATCGCAACGGGTTCTTCCTGCTGAGCCGCGAGCCGCGGCCCCGCTTCGCGTGGCCCGACGTCGTCGGGCGGACCATCATCTCGTTCGGCGGCGCGCCGACACCCTGGCTCTGCATGCAGGCGGTGCTGCGGCGCCACGGCGTCGATCCGGCGCGGGTCACCTTCCGGCGCGATCTCTCGACGCCGGACGCGATCGCCGCATTCCGGGCGCGCGAGGGGGACTTCATCGAGCATGGCCCGCCCGTGATCGACCAGCTCATCGCCGACGGCACCGGCCACCTGGTCGCGTCGATGGGCGAGGCGACCGGGCCCGTGCCGTTCAGCTCGCTCATGGCGACGCCGGAGACGCTGACGAAGCAGCGGGACGTGCTGATCCGCTTCGTGCGCGGCCTCTACCGGGCGCAGCGCTGGATGGCGGCGAGCACGGCCCAGGAGATCGCCGCGGTCGTCGCGCCGGCGTTCCCTGACATCGAGCCGTCAGTCCGGGTCGCGGCGATCGAGCGTTATCTCAGGCAGTCCACCTGGGCGACCGATCCGGTGCTGACCCGGGCCGGGTACGAGACGCTGCAGGAGATCCTGCTCTCCGCGGGCTTCATCAAGAACCCGCACCCATTCGAGTCGCTCATCGATACCGAGATCGCGCGGGCGGCCGTCGGCTACTGACCGCCGTTCACGTCGATCGTCACGCCGTTGACGAAGTCGGCGTCGCTCGAGGCGAGAAAGCAGATGACCTTCGCCTGATCCTCGGGCACCGCCACCCGGCCCAGCGGCACACGCGCGTTCTCGCGGGCCTGCTCCTCGGGCGATAGCCGATCCCAGCGCGGGCGAAGGCGCGGGCTCAGGGTGAGGCTCGGGGCGATGGCGTTCACGGTCACGCCGTAGGGGCCGAGCTCGAACGAGAGCTTGCGCGTGAAGGCGATGATCCCGCCCTTGGCGGTCGCGTAGGCGCTGCTGCTCGTGGGGCTCACGCCCCGGCCGGCGATCGACGAGATGTTGACGATCTTGCCGCCGCGCTGACGCTTCATGACCGGCGCGACCGCGTTGGTGAAGAGGAACGTGCCGGTCAGGTTGAAGTGAAGCATTCGCTGCCACTCGTCAAGGGTCAGCTCGTCGACCGGGGCCGACGGCTTTGGAATGATCGTGCTGCCGCCGACGGCGTTCACGAGGATGTCGATCCGGCCGTGCTCGTCGACCACCCGCCGGACCGCCGCCGACACCTGCGCGCCGTCGAGCGCGTCGGCGACCAGGCCATGGGCGGTGCCGCCCGCGCTCCGGATCGCGCCGACCACCTGATCCAGAACCTCCTTGTCGACCTCGACGGCCACGACGGTGCCGCCTTCGCGACCGATGATCTCGGCGGTCGCCCGCCCGATGCCGCGGCCCGCGGCCGTGATCAGCGCGACCTTCCCCGTGAACCTCATGGCGATCCTCCTTTGCTCGAGGGCACCCTAGGGCGCGTGACTTGCCTTGTCAATTCGCCCCTGCTAGGCTCCGGCCATGAAATACGAAATGATCTCCGCCGACTGCCATCTCGATCTCTGCTGGCTTCCTCCCGACCTCTTCACCTCCCGCGCGTCCGCGGCGCTCAAGGAGCGGATGCCGTATACGAAGGACAGCCCGAAGGGGCCGGTCTGGGTCACCAACAAGGGCGCCGGCCTCGGGCTGGCGTGCGGGATGGGCTCGGCGGGCCGTGAGTACGTCCCCGGGCGCATCCATCGCTCCGATCGCATGGCGTCGACCGGACTCTACGAGGACGGCAAGCGGGGGATCCGGCGCATCACCGACCCCGATCTCCGGCTCAAGGATCAGGACCGGGACGGCGTCCAGGCCGAGGTGCTCTACGGCGTGCTCGGCGCCACCGGCCGCATGAACGACGCGGAGGCGGCGGTCGAGGTCCTGCGCATCTACAACGAGTGGCTCGCCGACTTCTGCTCGGTTCATCCCGACCGCTACGTCGGGCTGGCGGCGATCCCGAACAATCCACTGGAGGCGGCCATCGCCGAGGTCGAGCGCGTCGTCAAGCGCGGCGCCCTGCGGGGCCTCGACATCGCCAACTCGTCCGATCTCAAGCCGCTCTGGGACCCCTACTGGAATCCCCTCTGGGACGCGATCGACAGCTGCGGGCTGCCGCTGCACTTCCACACGGTCGGCGGCTACACGCCCGAGCACATCCGCAAGGTCATCATGATCGGCTCCGACCCGTCGCGCGCCAACGCCGCGGACGCGCCGAAGGTCGATCTGCCGGTCGCGCGCTCGGCGTTCGCCTCGAACATCACCCAGTTCCAGATGAACATGTCCAACATCCTGACCTCGATGATCTTCTCGGGCGTGTTCGAGCGCTATCCGCGGCTGAAGCTCGTGCTGGGCGAGTCCGGGATCGGCTGGATCCCGTACGTCCTCTGGCGCATGGACGCCGAGTGGGAGGATCAGTTCAAGGATCTCTCGCTCACGATGCCGCCGAGCGAGTACTGGAAGCGGCAGTGCTGGGCGACCTACCAGACCGATCCGATCGGGGTGAAGCTGCTCGACGAGCTTGGCGCCGACAAGGTCATGTGGGGCTCGGACTTTCCCCACCCCGACGGCGTGTGGCCCGACTCCCGCGAGTACATCGCCAGGGAGCTCGGCCATCTCCCGGAGGGTGTGCGCCGCAAGGTCGTCTGCGAGAACGCCGGAAAGCTTTACGGGCTGATCAGGTAGCCCCCGCCCGGCCCGCTACGCGGGCCTCTCTCAGGCGGAGCTGAACGACTGGCGGGGTCGCGCGTTGGGCAGGGCCAGCGCGACCAGGTGGTCGAGCTGACCGAAGTCGAAGGGCTTCGGGATGAACGCGAAGACGCCCTGGTTGAGCGCCTCGGCTGCGGCCTTGCTGTCGCGGCTGGCCGTGATCACCATCACGGGAACGTTCGCGTCGATCCCGCGGAGCTGCTTGAGCGCCTGAAGACCGTCCATCACCGGCATGTGCAGGTCGATGAGCACCAGGTCGGGGCGGCCGCGCAGCATCTTCATCACGCCGTCCGCGCCGTTGGCGGCGGTCTCCACGGTGTACGTCGTGCCGTGGCTGAAGCTCTTGAAGAACTCCGTCAGTACCTGCCGGATCGTTTCCTCATCGTCGATGATGAGAACCCGCTTCTTCGGCCTCTCGAACGGCTTGTTGGGGCTGCCTTCTGTGCGAGCCATGGGCGACGCGTGGAGAAAGAGCAAGCAAAGTGCCACTGGCCCCTACTGGCCAATGGTGATTGTTCTCGGGCGCTTAGACGGGTCGGTCCGAGCGTCAAATCCCCGTCGTTGTGACAGGGTGCTCTGCCAATCCGGCGCGTGATTCTTTCCGGAATGAGCCTGCCCTGTCGTCGCGCGCGTTTACTCGCGTTTACGTCAGATCGCGCGCTTGTCCTTCAGCGCCTTCAGATCTTCTGCGCTGAGACCGAGCCACTGACCGAACACTTCCGCGTTGTGCTCACCGAGCATCGGCGCGCGCGTGACCTCGGTCGGCGATTCGGACATGCGCACGGGATTGCCCGCCATCGGGTAGCGGCCGCGATTGGGATGCTCGAGGTCGACCACCATCTTGCGGTGCAGCAGCGACGGATCGGTGAACACCTCGCCCGAGTCGAGCACCGCGCCGCACGGAATACCTGCCTCGCCGAGCGTCTCCATCACCTCGTGCTTGGTCCGCTTCTCCGTCCATCCACTGACCAGCGCGTCGAGCTCGTCGTTGCGCGCGACCCGTCCCATCCGGTCGGCGAGTGACGGGTCGTCCCCGAGCTCGGGGCGGCCGAGAATCTTCGAGAAGATCTTCCACATCTCGAGCGTCGCGCAGTGGATGAAGACGTAGTCGTTCGGCCCGAACGGCCGGCAGCGGTACATGTTCGACGGCGCGCCGCCCGGGGAGCGATTCCCGCGCCGCGGCACGGGCTTGCCGGTGGAATAGTGCTCGCGGAAGTGGATGCGCACCAGGTTGAGGACCGCGTCCTGCTGGGCGACCTCGATGCGCTGGCCCACGCCAGTGGTCTGGCGCTGCACGATCGCCGCGAGAATTCCGATGGCCAGGTGGAGCCCCGCGCCGGTGTCGCCGAGGCCCGCCTCGACCTTCGTGGGCGGCCCGTCGGAAGTTCCGGTGACACTCATTGCGCCGCCCATGGCCTGGGCGATCATCTCGAAGCTCTTGTAGTTCGCGTAGGGCCCGGTGCTGCCGAAGCCCTTGACCGAGGCCGAGATGATGCGCGGATTCATGCGGCGCAGGTCCTCGTAGCCGAAGCCCAGCCGCTCGAACGAGCCCGGGCCGAAGTTCTCGATCAGGACGTCGGCGCGCTCGACCATCCTCTTGAGGATCGCGCGGCCCTCGGCCGTCTTGAGGTCGAGCGTCACGCCCTTCTTGTTGTTGTTCAGCATCAGGAAGAACCACGCGTCCAGGTCGGGACTCTCCGACAGCGCGCGGCGCCCCGGCTCGCCCCCGGGCGGCTCGATCTTGATGACGTTCGCGCCGAGCCACCCCAGCATCTGGGCGCAGCTTGGGCCTGCCTCGTACTGCGTGAGGTCGAGCACCACGATCCCGTCGAGGGCCTTGGCCATGGGGTCACATCCTCCTGGGACTACGTCGAATAGGCCGAGAAGCGAATGGTGGTGGCGCGCGCCGTGTAGTCGGTCACCACGTTGACCACCGCCGGCTTGCGGGAGGCGTACGCCCGCTCGAGGGCCGCCCGGATCTCGTGCGGCTTCTCGACGAACTCGCCGTGCGCGCCGTAGTCGATGGCGATCTTGTCGTACCGTGTGTAGCCGAGGTTGCGGCCGGGCTTGTCCTGCTTGGGATCCGCTGTCCAGCCGCCGTTGTTGCTGATGACGACGAGCACGGGGATCTTGTGGCGCACGGCCGTGTCGATCTCCGTCCCGTTGATGCCGTAGGAGCCGTCACCGTGCAGCACGACCACCTGCGTGTCCGGGCAGGCAACCTTCGCGCCGATCCCGAACGGCAAGCCCACGCCCATGCAGCCGAACGGACCCGAGTTGAGCCGGTGGCCCGCCGTGAAGGTCGGGATCGACTGGCGCCCGTAGTTGAGGATCTCCTGGCCGTCGACTACCAGGATCGCGTCGCGCCGCAGGAAGTCGCGGACCTCTTTGCAGAGGCGCAGCGGATGGATCGGCACCTTGTCGTCGCTCATGGCCTTCTCGGACTCCAGGCCCTTCTCGGCGTCGATGCTCTTGAGCCGCTCGACCCACGTGCGATATCGCCCCTTGTCGAGCTTGCCCTTCGCCTCGGCCATCAGCTGCGACAGGACGGCGCGGGCGTCGCCGAAGATCGGCACGTCCGCCGGGCGGTTGTGGCCGAGCTCGGTCGGATCGACGTCGACCTGGATGACCTTCACGTCCACGGCCCAGCGCGGCGGGCGCCCGAACTGGATCACGTAGTTGAAGCGGGTGCCCACGTTCAGGACCACGTCCGCCTCGCTGAAGGCCCGGGCGCGGGCGAAGAGGAACGCGAGGTCGTGGTCCTCGGGGATGGACCCGCGCGAGAGCGGCGTCGTGTAGAAGGGAATGCCGGCGGCCTCCACGAAGGCCTGGAGCGCCGCGCCGGCGTCCGACCACCATACACCGCTCCCGGCGACGATCAGGGGCCGCTCCGCGCGCGACAGCAGCTCGATCGCCTCGCTGATCGCCGCGGGATCGCCGTGGGCGCGGGGCGCCGGCCTCCAGCGAGCCGGCATCGGCACGGACGATTCGTCGACCACCTCACCCAGGACGTCGCCGGGAAGGTCGAGGAACACCGGCCCCGGCCGGCCCGAGGTGGCCTGCCGGAACGCGGTCGCCACGACGTCGGGGATGCGCTTGGCGTCGAGGATGCGCGTGGCCCACTTGGTGATCGGCTTGTAGAGCGAGAGCTGATCGACCTCCTGGAAGGCGTCCATGCCGAAGTAGACCCGCGGGCTCGTGCCGCCCACGGCCACCAGCGGCGCGGCGTCGACGAACGCGTTGGCCACGCCCGTCGCCATGTTGATCGTTCCGGGACCGGAGGAGGCCATGCACACGCCCGGACGCCGCGTGAGGCGGCTGTAGGCGTGCGCCATCATGGCGGCGCCCTGCTCGTGACGGCTGTCGATCGCCCGCACACCGAGCTTGATGCAGGCGCTCTCGGTCTCGAGCATCGGGCCGCCCATGAGATAGAAGAGCGTGTCCATACCCTGGGCCTTGAGCGACTTGGCGAGCAGCTCAGAACCGGTAATAGATCCCATGACACCCTCCGTGATGCGAGCCGGTGGATGAGAAGATACCCGAATTCGGCGCCGGTGTCTCCGTTCGCGGGCGTGGCGCCGAGTGGCACCGCCCGGGGGGTGCGTGAGACACTTGGGCCATGCGAATCCTCGTCGCAGGCTGGCTCTTGGGAATCGTCGCGACGTTCTCGGCGCTCGCGCCCGCGATCGCCGCCGCCGAGGTCCAGGAGTCGTTGGACCGGGTCTTCCGCCTGGAGTGGTCGAAGGAAGGGCAGAAGCTCAATGGCTACGTCTACAACCTGACCAGTCGCTACGCCGCGCGCATGCGGCTCAGAATCGAAGGTGTCGACGCTTCCGGAAACATCATGGCCACACAGCGGACGTGGGTCCCGGACGTCCCACCTAACAACCGGACGTTCTTCGAGGTCAAGGTCGGCGACGCGCCGGGCTACCGGATCACGATCGAGTCCTACAACTTGATTCAGGAAATCGCGTCGATCGGCGATCGCTGGAGGGCCCGCTGATGTCTTACCGCTGGAGAACCACGCTCGTCCTCGCGGGCGGTCTGGTGGCCGCCGCCGGCGCCGTCGCACCGCCCGCCCCCGCCGGCGACGTCGTCTCGAAGGAGACCGTCGACGCGTACTTTCTCCTGGAGTGGTCGAAGAGCGGGCGCAAGGTGAACGGCTACGTCTACAATTCCTCGAATCGCCGCGCCGGCCACATGCAGCTGCTCGTGGAAAGCCTCGACCCGGCCGGCGCCGTCGTCAGCAAAACGTCGACCTCGGTCCGCGACGTCCCGCCCAACAATCGCGCGTTCTTCGAAACCTCGGTCGGTGAGGCCCCGTCCTACCGGGTCTCGATCATCAGCTTCGACTGGGTCGAGGAGCGTGACCGCATCGACCGTCGCAGGAGCTTCTAGCTCCCGGCCGGCTCAGACCGCCGGCTCGCCGGCGGTGACCGCGATGCATTGCCCGGAGAGATTCTTCGCGGCTTCGCTGCACAGGTAGACCGCCAGCGTCGCGATGTCCTCGGCGGTCGACATGCGCCCGAGCGGCGAGCGCGCGACCAGACGCTGACGCTCCTCCTCGAACGACACGCCCTTCACCTTGGCCTGGCCGGCGATGACGCTGTCGATGCGCGGCCCCGCGACGGCGCCCGGCGCGATCGCGTTGACCCGGATGTTGTGCGGCGCCAGCTCGAGGGCGAGGCCGTACGTCATGCCGACCTGCCCGGCCTTGGCCGAGCAGTAGCCGATCCGGTAGGCCAGGCCGCGCCGGCCCGCCACCGACGAGATGTTCACAATCGAGCCCCCGCCAGCCTTGATCATCGAGGGCACCACGAACCGCGTGCACATATACGAGCTCGTCAGGCACGAGTTGATCGTGTAGAACCAGTCCTCGGTCGTGTAGTCCTGCACCGGCTTCGTGGGGCCGCCGTCGCCGGCGTTGTTCACGAGCGTGTCGATCTTGCCGAAGGCTTTCACCCCGGCCTCGACCATGCGCTGCGCGTCGGCCTCGACAGCGGCGTCGCCGACGACCACGATCGCCCGGCCGCCCTCGGCCTTGACCATCGCCGTCGTCTCCTCGACGAGCTCGCGGGAGCGGGCCGTGCAGACCACGGCGGCGCCTTCGCGCGCGAACACGGAGCTCAGCACCCGCCCGACTCCCTTGCTCGCGCCGGTGATGAGGGCGACTCTCCCCTCGAGCTGTCCCATTGAATTCGTCCTCCCCGCTCAGCGAAACGCCTGGATGAGCTCCTCGAGGGCCACCATCTGCCCGCCTCGCGTCGACGACGGCACCACGATGAGCGTCCGCACGCCGGTCGCCCCCCAGGCTTCGACGCCCGCCCGCACGTCCTTCACGCTGCCAAACAGGGTGACGTCGCGCAGCCACCGCTCGGACATCAGCTCGGGGAGCCGCTGCACCTCGCCGCGGGCGAGCGCAGCCCGGATGGCCAGCATCTCCTCCTCGTAGCCCGCCTCGATCCAGTAGTTCTGATAGTTCGGCAGGCGCACGTAGGACGCGAGGGTCTTTCGCATGACGGCGGCGGCCGCGGCGCGGTCGTCGTCGATGCAGATCGGCACCATGTTGCCGATGAAGAACCCGGGGTCGTCGCGGGCCGGCGCCGGAAGGTGGCGGAGCGACGCCGCCATGTGCGAGCGCGCCCCGTTGGCCCACACCACGCCCTGCGCGACCTCCCCAGCCAGCTCGACCATGCGGCGCCGCAGGGTCGCCAGCACGATGGGTGGGAGCCCGCCGACCTGGCTCGCGTATTCGCGCACGTCGGCCGCGAACTTCCGGATGTCCTCGAGGGGCTTCCCGGCCCGGAGCCCGAGCCGCTCATAGGTCGGTCCGTGGCTCACGCCGATCCCGAACCGGAACCGTCCGCCCGACAGCTCGTGGATGACCGCCGCCATCTGGGCGTACTCGAACGGGTGGCGGGTGTAGATGTTGGCGATGCTGGTGCCGAAGGTGATCTCGCGCGTCGAGAGCGCGAGTGCCTCGCAGAGGGCCAGGCCGTCACCCGGGCTCGGACAGTAGAGGCCGGTGAACCCTTCGCGCTCGAGGCGCTGGGCCATCTCGAGCGTCGCGCGGCGCCGGCCGGCCACCGCGACGAGACCCACCGCGGGCTTCGTCGTCATTCCGGTGAGTATACGGCCTCCTTGCCACAGCACCCCGCCCTCACTATGATCGGCGCGCCCGGGGCGCGATCATATCAAGGCACTCCGGCGAAGTGCGCGTCGCAGGCCGTCGCGGGGCTGGGGCCCGCCGGCCGAGGCGCGCCTCTAGAGAGAGGAGAACATATGAGGATCCACCGGCTCTACACGGACAAGAACGGCGAGTCGCACTTCCAGGACGTCGAGGTGGAGTACGCCGAGACGACCCGCGCCGGGAAGCTCTCGAAGCGGATTCCCGCCACCGGGATCATCTTCCGCGAGGTCCAGCCCGACTACGACCTGGACTGGCACCCGGCGCCGCGGCGCCAGTACATCATCAACCTGGACGCGGGCGTTCAGATCACGGCGAGCGACGGCGAGTCCCGGCGGATCGGCGCGGGCGAGGTCCTCCTGGTCGAGGACACCACCGGCAAGGGACACCTCTCCAAGGCCATCGAGGGCAAGGTTCGGAACTGCATCTTCGTCACGCTGGAGTGAAGGCGGCTAGGCCGCGCGCGTCACGAGCCGGCTGGCACCACAATCCGAACAATCGCCGTAGCGGCGGATGAAGGCGTCGGTGCGCGCGACCTTCTCAGCCGCGCGGTAGCCCGTCGAGGGATCGATCCCGAGCGCGCGCGCCAGGCACCGATCACAGAGCTCGCGGCCCCGGTTCGCCATCAGAAACATGGCGGTTCGCTCTCGGGCAATCACGCCGTTAGCCTACCAGAAGCAACGCGGGCCGCCCGCTGCGCTTTCACAATCCTGCGAGAACGCTTCTCAGCTCACCGACGTGGTGCTCGACCGCTGCTACATCCACGGCACGCGGTCAGCTGGTCGTGGACCAACTGCTCGCAGCGGCTGCGCGTCCACGGCGCGTGCCACGCGTGCGTGGTCGGGGTCCGAATCGCTCCCTCCGTTCATTGGACGGGCTTCGCCCCTTTCGGTTGATGCCGCGCGTCTGACGCGCAGCGCGTCCGGATGTCTTCGAAGCTACGGTTTTCACGCTACGGCCCCTCGACCGAGAGGCTCTCCATTCCGTGAAGTCCTGAATGTCCCGGCGGCAAGTGCTGGGGGGACGGCTCCGTGTTTCCCCTATCGACCGGGTGTCCCGAGATCGGCGTCGCGGCGATAGCCTTCGATCACGACCTCCAGGACTTCCTCCTTGCGCAACCGGCGCTCGGCGCGCCGGCGCTCATCTCGAACGGCCCCGGCGGTCATGCGCCGCACGCGATGGCGGCGATCGCCGAGGATGACGATGTCGTGACGCCCCTCGAATGCACTGCGCAGGTGGGCCTCGATGTGGGCATACGGACGGCGAACAATCAGG
>DASRIY010000052.1:0-3974 GCA_035649755.1 Candidatus Methylomirabilota bacterium | reverse complement strand
CTACGTGATCGCGCTCTACGGCATCCCCAAGATCCTGGTGCTGCCCTGGATCGTCCTGCTGCTCGGTTACGGGACGTCGCCGGCTGTGCTCTACGGCGCGATCCACGGGCTCTTCCCGATCATGGTGCTCGTGATGGGGGCAGTGCGCGATGTCGATCGCTCGCTCGTGACCGTGGCGCGGTCGTTCGGGGCCACGCCGCTCCAGCTCTACTGGAAGGTGTTGCTGCCGGCGATCGTCCCTTCGGTGCTCGCGGGAATGCGGCTCGGTATCGTGTTCTGCCTGCTCGGGGTCCTGGTGGTCGAGATGTTCGCCGGCGTGCGCGGGATGGGCCACGTCCTGGGCTCGTTCGCCAACGGATTCCAGGCGCCGGAGCTGTTCGCGGCGACGGCGCTCGTGTCCGCGGTCTCGATCGCGATCGTGCTGGCGCTCGACGGCATCAACGAGCGGCTCTCGCGCTGGCGCGGTTGATCCGCTTCGGTCCAGGGCTTCGCAGCCGACCGCCCAATTTCTGAACACGTCCATCCGGCACACGGCCGGACACGCCAATATTTCGGCTATTTACGCCTCACCCTTCCTGGAACGCCGATTGCTGTTTTCAGGGGTGGGAGGGCAAACGGCAATGGACGCCTCGGTCGAAGCAGGGATCGTCACCGTGTACATGGCGCTGGACGGCGGGCTTCATCACGCGCGCTGCAGTCAGCGGCTGTCGCTCCACGGCAAGCGCGGCGGGCTCGAGCTCGATTTCTACTGCCTGGCGTGTGCCGAGTCCGTGACGATTCCGTTCTGCATCCTCGAGCGGATTCCGATCGCCGACGGCGCCTAGCTCCTACTCGCCCCGCAGGGTCGGGTCGAGCAGGTCGCGGAGCCAGTCGCCCGTCCGGCTCACGATGATCGATGTGAGCATGAGGACGATCCCCGGCGCCGTCGATATCCACCAGGCCGAATCGAGGTACTCCCGCCCCTCGTGAACCATCCCGCCCCAAGACGGCGTCGGCGGCTGCACGCCGAGACCCAGGAACGAGAGCGTCGCCTCCAGCACGATCGCCCGGGCCAGCTCGAGCGTCGCGATGACGACGAGCGACGAGAGCACGTTGGGAAGGATGTGACGCGCGATGACCCGCGCCACCGAGCCGCCCAGCGCGTGGATCGCGTCCACGAACTCGCGTGAGCGCAGCACCAGCACCTGCGAGCGGAGCACGCGCGCGTAGGTGACCCAGCCCGAGAGCCCGATGACGACGATGAGCGTAGGAAAACTCGGCCCCAGCACCGCGATGATGCCGATCGCCAGCAGGATGAACGGAAACGCGAGCTGGGCGTCGGCGAGCGTCATGATGATGCTGTCGGTCCAGCCCCCGCGAAAGCCGGCCAGGAGCCCGAGGCTGGCACCGACGATCCCGCCCACCACCACCGCCGCCAGCCCCACCAGCAGCGAGACCCGCGCGCCGTAGATCGCGCGCGAGAGAACGTCGCGGCCGAGGTGGTCGGTGCCGAGCAGGTGAGCCTTGCCGTCGGCCCCCGCAAGCGTCGGCGCTGACAGGCGCCCGCGCAGCGACTGTCGGATGGGGTCGTATGGCGCGATCACGGGGGCCGCCACCGCCACGACTACCAGCACCAGGACGAACACGCCGCCGGCGAGCGCCATCCAGCGCGTCCGGCGCGCGCGGCTCGTGCGCGGCGCCGTCAGGGCGGGCACGCCCGCGTCAGCTGGAGCGGACGCGGGGATCGAGGAGCCCATAGATCAGGTCGATGAAGAAGTTGATCACGATGAAGAGCAGCGCGGAGAGGAACACCGTGCACTGCACGATGGGGTAGTCGCGGTTGTAGATCGACTGGATCGCGAGCCGCCCCATGCCCGGCCACGCGAACACCGTCTCGGTCACCACGGCCCCGCCCAGCAGGGTCCCGAACTGGAGCCCGGTGATCGTCACGATCGGCACGGCCGCATTCTTGAGCGTGTGCTTGACGATCACGATCGTCTCCGCGACACCCTTGGCGCGCGCCGTGCGTACGTAGTCCGCCCGCAGGACCTCGAGCACCGCCGAGCGCGTGAGCCGGGCGATCGAGGCCATCGCGAAGGCGCCCAGCGTGAGCGCCGGCAGCACGAGGTGGCGCCAGGTCTCCCGGCCCGACGTCGGCAGGAGGCCGAGGTTCAGCGAGACGACGAGAATCAGGAGAATCCCGATGAAGAACGTCGGCGCCGACTGTCCGACGAGGGCCAGCCCCATGGCCGTCTGATCGACCAGCGAGTTGCGCCGGACCGCGGAGATGACGCCGATCGGCAGGGCGACGAGCGCCGCCAGCAGGAAGGCGGTCAGGCCGAGCTGGAGCGTCGCCGGCAGGTACCCGAGCACCACCTGGAGGGCCGGCTGGCGAAAGTGGATCGACCGGCCGAAATCGCCGCGGAGGACGTTGCCGAGGAAGACCGCGTACTGCACGGGCAGCGGACGATCGAGACCCAGCTCGGCGCGCACGCGGAAGATCTCGCTGCGCGGCGCGTCGGGCGGGAGGAGCAGCGGCACCGGATCGCCCGACAGCCGCATGACCACGAAGACGACGGTGGACACGAGCCAGAGCGCGATCGCGGCGCGAACGAGCCGGGCGGTGAGGAACGGAAGAAGTCCGCGCATGGTCACCGAGACGGAGCCGAAGCGGCTCCGTCCCGGTACGTCGGCCTACGCGCGGCGGAACTTGAAGTTGAAGCGTCGGATCTCGAGCTGCTGGAGCGGATCGGGCGCCCACTCCACGTACTTCTGCAGGCCGTAGTCCTCGTACGGCTGGATGACGGGAATCCAGGGCAGGTGCTCGAGGAACAGCTCGGTCATCCGCTTGTACGCGCCCGCCCGGAACTTCTCGTCGACCGAAAAGCGCGCCGAGTTGCCGAGCTCGTCGAACTCGGGATGGCGCCAGTAATCCTGCGATCCGCCGGGACCCAGAAGCCGCCACATCATGCCGTCGGGATCGCGCAGCGTCGAGGTCGGATCGGACCACCAGAGCCCCTTGAAGCTCTTGTCGCGGATCCGCTGGGCCCGCACGGAGTACTCGAAGACCTCGACCTTGGCGTTGACGCCGACGTCGCGCCACATGGCCTGAACCGCTTCGGCCATCGGCTTGTCGCCGGCCAGGTAGCCGGCCGTGGTCTCGATGATGATCTCCTCGCCCTTGTAGCCGGCCTTCTTCAAACGCGCCTTGGCTTCGTTGGGATTGAAGGCGAGCGGCGGCAGCGAGGCGTCGAAGTGGTTGTCACCCTTGGCGATCATCGAGTTGGGCACGATGCCGCGACCCCGCCAGAGCTCCTTCACGATCGCCTCGCGGTCGACGGCCAGGGAGAGCGCTTGCTTCACGAGCGGATTGTCGAGCGGCGGCCGCTTCGAGTTCACGGCGAGCACGTAGAGGCCGCCGTACAGCGCGCCGGCCACCGTCGTCCCGGCGTTGCCCTTGATCCGCTCGCCCTGGTCGGGCGGCACCTGGGTGATCAGGTCGACCTCGCCCTTGAGCAGGGCCGCGACCCGGGGCGCCATCTCGGGCAGCGCTCTCACGATGAGGCGATCGAAATCGATGCGCCCGCCCCAGTAGTCCGGGTTGGCGTCGAGCACGATCTTGTCGTCCTTTGTCCACGAGACGAAGCGCAGGGGCCCCGTTCCGATCGGCGCCTGGTTGAACTTGTCGGGCCCGGACAGCTCGACGTACTTCTTCGGGATGATCTGTCCGCCGTAGAAGCCGAGCCGCGCCGGCAGCAGCGGATCCGGCTTCTTGGTGTGGACGACGACCGTGCCCGGATCCGGCGCCTCGACACGGTCGACGGTCGTCAGTACCGTGTTCACGCGGTTGCCCTTGAGGCCCGTATCGAGCGAGCGATCGATGCTGAACTTCACGTCGGCCGACGAGAACGGATCGCCGTTGTGCCACTTGACGCCCGAACGGAGCTTGAACGCCCACGTCGTCTGGCCCTGCAGCTTCCATTCGGTGGCGAGGC
>DASRIY010000051.1:0-4299 GCA_035649755.1 Candidatus Methylomirabilota bacterium | reverse complement strand
CTCATCGGCGAGAACATCGAGCTCTCGGTCGAGCTCGATCCCAAGCTCGATCTCGTGCTGGGCGATCCCAGCCAGATCGAGCAGATCATCGTCAACTTTGCGGTCAACGCGCGCGACGCCATGCCCGGCGGCGGGCGGCTGGCGATCGCGACGCGCAACGTCATGCTGAACGCGGCGTTCGTCTCGACGCACCCGGCCGCCACCGCGGGGCCGCACGTGGTCCTCGAAGTGCGCGACACCGGCGCCGGGATGGACGAGGCCACGCTCCAGCGCGCGTTCGAGCCGTTCTTCACGACCAAGCCAGCCGGCAAGGGTTGCGGACTCGGGCTGTCGACGGTGTACGGCATCGTCAAGCAGCACGAGGGCTACACCGCCGTCGAGAGCGAGCCGGGCGGCGGCGCGACGTTCCGGGTCTACCTGCCGCGGATCGAGGCGCCGGCCGAGGCCCCGCGGGGCGACGGCGCGCGCGATCCGCTGCCCCGCGGCGATGGGACGATCCTGCTCGTCGAGGACGAGGAGGCCGTCCGCGGCCTCGTGCGTGAGATCCTGAGCCGGCTCGGCTACCAGGTGCTGGTCGCCGGCGACGGGCTCGAGGCACTCGCGCTGAGCGAACGCTTCGCGGAGCCGATCCATCTGCTGCTCACCGACGTGATCATGCCGCGCATGGACGGACGCGAGCTGGCCGAGCGCATGATGCGCGCCCGGCCCGACACGCGCATCCTGTTCATGTCGGGCTACGCCGAGCCGCCGATTCCCGACGACATCCTGCTCCAGAAGCCCGTCACTCCCGACGCGCTCGCCCGCAAGGTCGCCGAGGTGCTGCACCAGCCGGCGCTCGCCGGCTGATTCGCGCTCGCTCCGGCCGCCCTGCGACCCGCGCCTGGCCGGCCCGCGGCCGCTCCCAGGCCGCCCGCGGTTGACATGGCGAGCGATTCGCCGATAATCGGCTGCCATGCAATTCTCCCTGCGCAATCGCCGCTAGCCATGCGCTATCCGTGGCCGGACGGCAAGCGGTCCGCGGTCGTGCTCTCGTTCGACTTCGACGCCGAATCGGGATTTCTTTTCCGCGAGCCGGAGAAGGCCAAGCGGAGCCTCGCCGACCTCGAGGAGCGGCGCTTCGGGCCTCGGGTGGGCGTCGATCGAATCTTGAGAATGCTCGACCGGCTTCGTCTCCGGGCGAGCTTCTACATTCCGGGCTGGACCGTCGTGAACCACCTGCCGCAATGCAAGCGAATTCGCGACGCGGGCCACGAGATCGGCGCCCACGGCAACGTCCACGAGGCGGTCGCCGCGCTCGACCAGGCGCAAGAGAAGGCGGTACTCGCCGAGCAGCTGCGTATCCTGTCCGATGAGCTCGGAGTTCGTCCGGCCGGCTATCGCTCGCCGTCCTGGGACGTCAACGTGTGGACCCCGGGTCTCCTGAAGACGCACGGATTCCGCTACGACAGCTCGCTGATGGGCAACGACGTCCCCTACGACGTCCCGACCGACGAGGGCCCGCTGACCGAGATCCCGGTCCAGTGGATCATGGACGATGCGCCGCTGTTTCGCCACGTCTACGGCGCCACCAACGCGATCGCCGATCCCGGCCGTGTGCTGCAGATGTGGAGCAAAGAGTTCATCGCGATGCACCGCGAGAACGGATGCTTCGTGCTGACGTGCCATCCGTTCATCAGCGGGCGCGCCTCGCGCGTGGCGCTGATCGAAGAGCTGGTCGCGTTCATGCGCCGCCAGCGCGGCGTGTGGTTCACGACGTGCGAGGAGGTCGCGCGCTGGCACGACGAGCACGGGCGTGCGGGCTCGGTGCCGTCGACCCGGCGCGCGAAGCGCGCGCGGCGCTGACACGCCCATCGAGCGACCTCAGAAGAACAGAGAAGGAAAGGACAGCACATGCCGCGATTCGTGACGGTGGCGAAGGCCGACAGCATCCAGCCGGGCCAGATGATCAAGGTCGAGATCGACAATTTCCCGGTGGCGGTGGCCAACGTCGGCGGGGCGTTTCATGCGTTCGATGACACCTGCAGCCATGAGGACTGCTCGCTCGCCGAGGGCGATCTGGTGAAGACCGCCGTCGTCTGCCCGTGTCACTTTGCGGAGTTCGACGTGCGGACCGGCGCGGTGCTCGCTCCGCCGGCGACCGTGCCGATCAAGGTCTATCCGGTGCGCGTTCAGGGCAGCGACCTGCAAGTGGAGTTCTGATGGCGACGGTCGCGATCGTCGGCGCCAGTCTCGCCGGGTCGTCGGCCGCCGCGACCTTGCGCGAGGAGGGCTTCGACGGGCGCGTGGTGCTCATCGGCGCCGAGCCGCAGCTGCCGTACGACCGGCCGCCGCTCTCCAAGAATTATCTGCGCGGCGTGACGCCGTTCGAGAAGACCCTGCTGCGTCCGGCCGACTTCTATCGCGAGCGTGACATCGAGATGCGGCTCGGCACGACGGTGACGCGCGTGGATGCCGAGAAGCGCACCGTGGCGCTCCACGACGGCGAGCGGCTCGAGTTCGATCAGCTGCTCATCGCGACCGGCGGCAAGAACCGCCGATTCCCGATCCCGGGCATCGATCTGCCCGGCGTCTACGACCTTCGGACGGTGGCCGACGCCGATCGCATCCGCGAGGCGATGGCGCGCGGCGGAAGGGCGGTCGTCGTCGGCATGGGCTTCATCGGCGCCGAAGTCGCGGCGGCGATGCGTCAGTCGGGCCTCGACGTCGTCGCGATCGAGCCGTTCAAGACGCCGCTCTACCGGGCGCTCGGCGAGGAGATCGGGCGCGTCGTCGAGGGCCTGCATCGGGACAATGGCGTCGAGATGATCCTGGACGACGCGGTCACCGCGTTCGAGGGAGCGGGCAAGGTCGAGCGCGTCGTGACGCGCAACGGGCGGCGCATCGACTGCAGCCTGGCGGTGTTCGGGCTCGGCATCGAGCCCGCGACCGAGCTGGTCGCCGGGACGCCGGTGCGAGTCGACAACGGGATCGTCGTCGACGATCAGTGCCGGACCAACGTGCCCGGCATCTTCGCCGCGGGCGACGTCGCCAATCACTATCACCCCGTGTGCGGGCGCCAGATGCGGGTCGAGCACTGGCAGAACGGAGTCAAGCAGGGCGCCGCGGCGGCGCGGAGCATGCTCGGCCGCGGACAGACGTACGACGAGGTCCACTGGTTCTGGTCCGATCAGTTCGACGCGAACATCCAGTACGCCGGGTTTCACGCCGCGTGGGATCAGATCGTCGTGCGCGGCAGTCTCGAGTCCCGGAAGTTCCTCGCCTTCTACCTGACCGGGGGCCGCGTCGAGTCGGTCGTCGCGATCAACCAGGGGCGCGACATGCGACGGACGTTCCCGATCATCAAGGCACGCGCCGCGGTCGATCCGGCGAGCCTCGCGGATCCGAACGTCGACCTGAGAACCCTGGCGCCGACGGCCACGTAGCGAGGGCCACGGATGCGCGGCCGAGTGTGGCTCGTGGCCCTTGTCGCGCTGCTCTTCACCGGGTGCGGGGACAAGACCATCGCGCTCAGCTATGCTCCCGGGCCGGCGACTCCCGCGTTGACCGACGCTCGAGCCGTGACGGTGTTCGCCTTCCGGGACATGCGTGGCAACGAGGGTGACGGCCATCCCAATCGCGTGGGCGGCATCTACGGTGGGTACGGCAACCAGCTTTCGAAGGTGTGGACTCCCACGCCCTGGATGCGGACGCTCGTGAACGCGGTCGTGACCGGATTCCAGAGCCGCGGCGTGCCGACGCAGTCCGCGGCCGACCGCGAGTTCCAGGCCGGCGATCCGTCGGTCACGGGTTACGCGCTCGGCGGCGACCTCAAGAACTTTTCCACCGAGGCGCGCTACACCAACTCGGCGCACATCAGCGCGATCGTCAAGCTCTACCGCAGCGACGGGACGATCGCGGCCCAGAAGGAAATCTCGGAGCGCGTGCGCTCCGAGTACGGAGGCGGTGGGGTCCTCACCTCCGTCGACGATCTGCAGCGGATCATGAACCTCGCACTGAGCCAGTTCGTCCAGCGCGTTGTCACGGATCCCGACATCGCCGCACGGCTGACTCGCGACTGACCGAAACCAAGAGGCCCTGATGATCAAGCGATTCTCGACGCTCTACATCGGCCACATCGAGCTGGAAAACTGCGGACACGCCGGGACGCCGGCCGACGACCGCCGCTATTCGAACGACCGGGTGATCGAGGCGTTCGAGACGACGCTCGAGCTCGCGAAGACGATGGACGAGCTGGGCTACGAGGCCCTCTGGCTGGCCGAGCACCATTTCCAGCACGAGGGCTACGAGTGCATCCCGAAC
>DASRIY010000050.1:0-4065 GCA_035649755.1 Candidatus Methylomirabilota bacterium | reverse complement strand
CAGCCTCGTGGCGAACGTGCTGCGCCCGGGCGGCATCTTCCTCTGCTACGTGCCGACCATCGTGCAGTCGCAGCAGATCGCCGAGGCGCTCGCGCGCGAGCCGCAGTGGGCGCTGATCGAGACGTTCGAGACGCTCTACCGGCCGTGGAACATCGAGGGCCAGTCGGTCCGGCCGTTCCACCGGATGGTCGCGCACACCGGCTTCATCACCGTGGCGCGGCGGGTCGTTCCCGAGGAAGGCGGCTCGGGCGCGCGCCTGAAGCGCCAGGAGTTCGAGGGGTAGCCGATGATCACGGTGATGCGGCGCTACCGGAAGTTGCTTCAGGTCGGTCTGCTCGTCATCATCGCCGCATTCGTCGCCTCGCTGTTCGTGTTCGGCTCGAGCGGCTCGCGCATGGACGGCGGCGAGGCGCGCGACCGGGTCGCGACGGTCAACGGCGAGAGCATCCCGATCGACCGCTTTCAGCGGCGCTACCAGTCGTACCTCGAGGCGTACGCGCAGATGTACCGGGACCGCTTCACGAACGAGCTGGCCGAGCGCATGGGGCTGCCCCAGCAGGTCGTCGGCGACCTCGTCCAGGAGGCCCTGATCGTGCAGCGCGCCCAGGCCGAGGGGCTCGCAGTGACCGACCAGGAGCTGAACGCGCGGATCCACGCGATTCCCGCGTTCCAGGAGAACGGGCGCTTCTCGCTCAAGCGCTACCAGGACATCCTCAAGCGGCGTGGGCTCAATCCGCCCGCGTTCGAGGTCGAGGTGCGGCGCGAGCTCACGCGCGCCAAGGTCGAGTCGGCGATCCGCGGCGGCGTCAAGGTGTCGGAGACCGAGCTCGAGCAGGCCTTCCGGATGCGCCGCGAAGAGGTGCGCGCGGCGTGGGCGCTGGTCGAGCTGGGGCCGCTCGTGGCCGCCGCGAGCGCGACCGACGACGAGCTTGCCGCGTACCTGACGGCGCACCCGGAGGAGTTCCGCCAGCCCGACCGTCGGCGCGTGCAGTACGTGACGCTGAGCCCGAAGAGCTTCACTCCGACGGTGACCGACGCCGACGTCGACAAGTACTACCGCGAGCACGCCAAGGAGTTCGAGAGCCCGCGGCAGGTGCGCGCCGCGCACATCCTGGTCCGCGTCCCCGAGACGGGCGGAAGCGAAGCGGAGGACAAGGCGCGCAGCAAGATCGCCGACGCGATCCGCCGCGCGAAGGCGGGGGAGGACTTCGGCAAGCTCGCGCAGCAGCTCTCGCAGGATTCCGGGACGGCGCCGCGCGGCGGCGACCTCGGGCTCGTGAGCAAAGGTGAGGTGGTGCCGCAGTTCGAACAGGCGCTGTTCGCGCTGAAGAAGGGCGAGGTGTCGCCCGAGCCGGTCCGCACGCCGTTCGGCTTCCACGCGATCAAGGTGACCGACATCCAGGAGGGCGGCAAGAAGCCCCTGAAGGACGTCGCGGGCCAGATCAAGAACCGCCTCTCGGCCGAAGCCGCGGACCGGGCCGTCAAGGAGAAGGCCGAGCAGATCCGGCCGCCGCTGCAGGCCGCGAAGGACTTCATGGCCGAGGCGAAGAAGCTCGGGCTCGAGCCGCTCGAGACGACCATGGCCAAGCTCGATCGGGTGCCCGGACTGACCGGCACCGATACCCTCGAGGAGGCGGCGTTCGCGCTCGCCCAGGGGGGCGTCTCGACGCCGGTGACCACGCCGGCGGGCCTGGTCCTGCTCAAGGTCGTGGCGACGATTCCCGCCGGCGTGCCCCCGCTCGCCGAGATCAAGGACAAGGTCACGGCGTCGGTCAAGCGCCAGAAGGCGGAGGCGGCCGCGCTCGAGCGCGCCAAGCAGCTCGCCACCGCCGCCCAGAGCGGCGACTTCGCCGAGGCCGCCAAAAAGGCCGGCGCGGTCACCGGCGAGACGCCGCGGTTCTCCCGGGGCAAGCCGGCCGACAAGCTGCCGGTCGATGCCATGCTGGCGGCGCTGCAAACGCCCGCCGGCCAGCTCAGCGCGCCGGTCAAGGCCCAGCAGGGCTACTACGTCGTGAAGGTGCTCGAGCGCGTGCCGCCCGACATGAGCGGGCTCGCCGCCGAGCGCGACAAGCTCCTGAAGGAAGTCCTGGTCCAGAAGCAGAGCCTCGCCTGGGAATCCTGGCTCAACGGGGCCCGGGCGAACGCCAAGATCGAGACGCACCTGCCTCCGTCCCGCCGCGGCTAGCCCCCCGGCGGGCGGGCTCCCACGACCCTGCGTGTCTGGGCCCAAAGCCGTGTACACTACCCCGACCAATGGCAAGCTTGACACGCGCGAAGGTCGAGGTCAGCGGTAACCAGGTCGAGGCCGCCCTGAAGACCCTCAAGAAGGTGATGCTCAAGGGGGGGCTCTTCCAGGAGATGAAGCGGCGGGTGTACTACGAGAAGCCGTCCGTCAAGCGCAAGCGCAAGCAGGCGCAGGCGCGCAAGAAGCGGCGGCGGGCCCTCAAGCGCTCGCGGGTCGAGGACGACGAGTAGCTGAAGGGTCGGCGAAGGCATGTCCGTCCAGCGCACGCCGATGACGCGCCCCGGCTTCGAGCGGCTCCGTGACGAGCTCGACCGGCTGAAGCGGGTCGAGCGCCACGCGATCACCAAGGCCATCGCCGAGGCCCGGGCGCACGGTGACCTCTCGGAGAACGCGGAGTACCACGCGGCCCGCGAGAAGCAGAGCTTTATCGAGGGGCGGATCGCCGAGCTCGAGGGGAAGGTCGGGAACGCCGAGGTCATCGACCCGCCGACCTCGGGCGAGCGGGTCACGTTCGCCTCGACGGTGCTCCTCGAGGACGAGAGCGGCAAGGAGATCCGCTACCAGATCGTGGGCTCCGACGAGGCCGATCCGGCCAAGGGCCGCATCTCGGTCATGTCGCCCCTGGCCCGCACGCTGATCGGCAAGCACGTCGGCGATCGCGTGACCGCGCAGCTGCCCGCCGGCAAGAAGACCTTCGACATCATCCGAGTCAATTTCCCCTGGACGGACTGAGGCCAGAGCCATGCCCACCGTGCGAGTCGACGACGGCGTCAACATCTATTACGAGGAATCGGGCCGGGGACTGCCGCTGATCTTCGTCCACGAGTTCGCCGGCGACTACCGGAGCTGGCATCTGCAGGCGCGCTTCTTCTCGCGCCGCTACCGCGCGATCGCGTTCAACGCACGCGGCTATCCGCCGTCCGACGTCCCCAGCGAGGTGAAGGCGTATTCGCAGGAGCGCGCGGCCGAGGACATCCGGGGCGTGCTCGACGGGCTCGGCATCCAGAAGGCCCACATCTGCGGTCTCTCCATGGGCGGCTTCGCGACGCTCCACTTCGGCCTGCGGCACCCCGACCGCGCCTTGTCGCTGGTCGTCGCCGGCGCCGGCTACGGCAGCGTGCCCGGCGAGCGCGACAAGTTCCGCAAGGACACCGAGGTCGTTGCACGCCGCTTCGAGGAAGACGGGATGGTGAAGACCGCCGAGATGTACTCGAAGGGGCCGACCCGCGTGCAGTTCATGGACAAGGACCCGTTCGGCTGGCGCGAGTTCCACGCGCAGCTCGCGGAGGGCTCGGCGAAGGGCCACGCGCTCACCCAGCGCGGCGTGCAGATGCTCCGGCCGTCCATCCTGGACCTCGGGCCCCAGCTCGAGAAGCTCGACGTGCCGACCTTGATCATGACCGGCGACGAGGACGACCCGTGTCTCGAGCCGGGCATCTTCATGAAACGCAAGATCCCGACGGCGGGGCTCGTCGTCCTGCCGAAGTCGGGGCACACGATCAACCTGGAGGAGCCCGAGGCGTTCAACCGGGCCGTGCTCGACTTCCTCACGGCCGTGGACGCCGGGAAGTGGACGCGACGCAACCCAGCTTCCCAGACGGGCTCGGCCGTCCTACCCGCGGAGACACGCTGATGCCACTACCACTCGAAGGCTACACGGTCCTCGATCTCACCCGCGCGCGCTCCGGCCCGACCGCGGTGCGCCAGCTCGCCGACATGGGCGCCAACGTCATCAAGATCGAGCAGCGTGAGGAGATGGAGGGCGACTCGACCGCGCTCGGCTTCGACTTCCTGAACCTGCACCGGAACAAGCGGTCGAT
>DASRIY010000049.1:0-4721 GCA_035649755.1 Candidatus Methylomirabilota bacterium | reverse complement strand
GCTCGGGCGCCGGCTCGGCGAGCGCGCCCTGGTCACGATGGACGCCGGCGCCAATCGCCTGTACATGACGCACTACTTCCAGAGCCGGGGCCCCGGCATCGTCTACCAGCCGTCGTCGATCGGCGGTATGGGCTACGCGCTCCCCGCGGCCATGGCCGCCAAGCTCGCGAGCCCCGAGCGCGACTGCGTGGCGGTGTGCGGCGACGGCGGCTTCGCCATGACGATGAACGCGCTCTTCACCGCCGCCCAGTACCGGATCCCGGTCGTCACCGTCGTGCTCAACAACAGCGTCCTCGGCTGGGTCAAGGACGGACAGCGGCGCCGCGGCAACCGGTTCATCGCTTCCGAGCTCGGCCGCAACGACTACGCGCGGATCGCCCAGGCGATGGGCTGCGTGGGCATCCGCGTCGAGAGCGTCAAGGATCTGGTCGGCGAGCTCGGCCGTGTGAACGGCGCCAAGGAGCCCATCGTGCTGGATGTCGTCACCACGGAGGACGCGCCGTTCTGGCAGGTCCAGTCGCCCTTCGCCAAGGAGGGCCCGGGGGGCGAGTAGCCTGTGCGCCACACGAAGCGCGAGGTCCTGGCCCGCACGCGGCGCGAGTTCGCGAGCCTCGACCGCCTGGTCTCACGTCTAGGCCCGGCCGACTGGAAGCGCCGGGCGCCGCGGCCGCCCGGGCGCGACCCGTGGACCGTCAAGGACGCTCTCGCCCACATCGTCTACTGGAAGGAGCACAGCGCCCGCGTGTTCCGGGGGGAGCGGCGGCTGCCGGAGATGCGCGGCCTCGACGTGAATCAGATCAACCGGCTCGTGTACCGGCGCTGGCGGCGCCGGGCCCCGCGAGAGCTGGTGGCGTGGCATCGCCGGGTACACCGAGAAGTGCTCGAGACGCTCGCAAAGAATCCGCCGGCGTGGTTTAGCCGGCGCCAGCGCTCACCGGCGTGGCCGCTCGATTTCGACGGCCATTCGGCCGATCATCGACGGCTCGACATCGAGGCCGTGCTGCGGGCGGTGAAGCCGCGCCGGGTCAGTGCACCGCGCCGGAGGTCACGCTGATCGACTGAGGGTGCCGAGGCGACCGGTCACGCCCGGGCAGCGGTCAGGAAGCGCTCCGGACGGAACGGCGCCAGCATTCGACTGGGTGTGCCGCGCACGATCTCGTCCGCCATGAGGCGGCCGAGCAGCGGCCCCAGCGTGATCCCGCTGTGCGTCGCGATCATCCACGCGTTTGCCAGACCGGGAATGCGTCCGGCGATCGTGTGCTTGTCCCCCGGCATGGGCCGCACGCCCATGCGGCGGTCGGCGACCTTGAGCTGACGGGCCGCGGGGAACACCCGCGCGGCGCGCTCGAGCAAGAGCTCGCCGAGCGCGATCGGCGAGCCAGAATTCGATGCGAGCGTGTCGATGTCCTCGGCGCCGAGCCGGAGCCCGCCCGTTGCATCGGGCCTCAGATGGATTCCCGGCGCGTGCACGACCCGGCTCAGCCGAGCCGACGTCGCGGACGTGATGGCCAGCAGCCCGGGAACCTTGTCCACCGGAATCGCCGCGCCCAAAGGCTCGAGGAACGCCTGCGTGGCCGGGCCCACACAGACGAGGACCGACTCCGCGTCCAGCTCGCCGTGGTTCGTCACGATCGCGTCGACTTGATCGCCGCGCGTTCTGAGTGAGCGTACGGCGCGGCCTTCCAGGATGTCCGTGCCGCGCGCCGAGGCGGCGGCGAGGAGGCGTGCGATCAACTTCGGGGCGTCCAGCCAGGCATCGGCGCCGTAGAACGCGACCTCTCCGACTTTGTCGGGAATGGCGAGACCGGGCTCGAGCTCCCGGGCCCGGTCGCGGCTGATGAATTCTGCGGGGTAGCCCCGGCTCGCCAGGCGATGGACGCGCTCGCGAAGCTCGCGCTCGTCGGCGCCGCTCTCCGCCCACTCGAGCGACCCGCCCTCGTGATGGCCCGCATCCCCACCCAGCTCCTTGGACAGCTCGCGGTGAGCGGTCATCCCGGCCGCGTTGAGCTGGTGGTAGACCTCGGGCTCCTTCCGCACCGAGTTCAGCCAGGCGAACGAGGCGCCGCTCGTGCCGCTAGCCGGCGCGCCCGCGTCGAGTGCCAGGACCCGCGCTCCGGCCCAGGCCGCGGCATACACCGCCGACGCGCCCACGATTCCCAGCCCAACGACCGCGACGTCGTACTGTTTCATCGGCGACCTCCCGCGAAGGATCCGGTGATCGGCCCGAGCATTATAAGGTCTCAGCTCATCGACGCCGCTTCGATCTTGGTTCCGCCGCGCATGAAGGACGCCCCGAGCGCCACCAGCATGAGCAGGAAGCAGGCGAGGTAGATGACGTTCATCGCCGACACGAAGGCCAGCGGCTGCGCGGCGCTCGGCGTGGCGTCGGGCACGCCGGAGAAGTGACGGAACGCGAAGGTCAGCAAGACGCCCCCGAGCGAGATTCCAAGCAGCGCCGAGATGCCGAACACCGTCTGGACCATCCCGGTCGCGAAGCCACGGTACTCGCGGGGCACGGACCCGATGATCGCCGCCTGGTTCGGGGTGTTGAAGAATCCGGAGCCGACGCCGACGAGGGCCATCATGATGGTCGGCAGGAGCCAGTGCGAGTCCACGCGCAGAAAAAGTCCGATGGCGTACGCGCCCATCGTCGACAGGACGCCGATCGAGGCCGGCGCCCGCGGTCCGATGCGATCGGTGAGCTGGCCGCTCACGGTGGCCAGGCAGATCGTGAACACCGGTGCGGCCAGGAAGATGAGCCCCATGAACGATGGGGAAAAGTGGAGCACCTCCTGGATGTAGAAGGGCATCAGGAAGCTCATGATGCTGATGGTCGTGGCGATCATCAGGAGGCTCAGGATGCTGAACGTGAACATGCGGATCCGGAACAGCGCGAGATTCACGACCGGACTGACCGCCCGGCGCTCGTGAGCCAGGAAGCCGACTAGGGTCGCCACGAAGATCAGCGCCATGACGCCGGCGCGCTCAGCCCCGAGCGTCTGGGCGCTCCGGCGGTCGAGGAGCAGCGTGAGGAGCGCCGTCAGCGCGATGAGGAGCGTTGCTCCGAGGTAATCGATCGACGGCGCCCGGTCGGTGGCGATCGGGCGCCGCTGCGGCCGCATCATGGTCAGCACGACGCCGGCCACTCCCATCGGCACCAGCAGGAAGAAGATCCAGCGCCAGCTCACCAGATCGATGACGAGCCCGCCGAGCGGCGGGCCGAGCAGCAGCCCCGAATGAAAGCCCATGGTCATGTAGCCGTTGGCGCGGCCCTCCGAACCCTCGGGCATCGCCTCCATGGCCAGGACCCGCGTCGCCGACGAGATCATCGCGGCGCCCAGCCCCTGGACGAGCCGGAACAGGATCAGCGCGAGCGCGTTCGGCGCGAGCCCGCAGGCCAGCGAGCTGACGGTCATGATCGCGAAGCCGAGCCCGTAGATCCACGAGCGGCCGTGGATGTCGCCGAGGCGGCCGAAGACGACCGAGAGGCTGATGCCGGCGAGCTGGTAGACGATGAGCGCCCACGAGATGGCGAGAATGTCGGTCTCGAGCGCGGTGGCGAGCGTCGGCAGCGAGACGATGAAGATGCGCGTGGCCACGCCCGTGATGAACTGGCCCATGATCGCGTTGGCGAGGAGGAGCCGGTCCGTGCGCGCGGTCACGGGGACACATTATCAGCCCGGCGAGGGGAGGTTGGCGTAAGATTCCCGGCCATGAGCGAAGAGAATCTCCGGAAGATCGCGATGCAGGTACGGAACTGGGGCCGGTGGGGCGCGGACGACGAGATCGGGACGCTGAACTTCGTCACGCCTGACACGGTCGCAGCGGCCTGTCGGCTCGCCACCACCGGCAAGGTCTTTGCGCTCGGCATCCCGCTGCAGCGCGAGGGGCCGCAGAGCGGAACCCGCCAGCGCTTCAATCCGATCCACACGATGTTCCGCGACGGCGGCGACGTGCCGAAGACCCCCGCCGAGGTCACCGCGATGCAAGGTTATGGCGGCTCCGACGACTGGATCGTCATGCCGCTGCAGTGCGTGACCCAGTGGGACAGCCTCGCCCACGTCTTCTACGAGGGCAAGATGTACAACGGCTACGATGCGGCCCTCGTCACCAGCAGCGGTACGTCGAAGAACAGCATCGACAAGACCAAGAGCCGCATCGCCGGCCGCGGTGTCCTGCTCGACGTCGCGCGCTGGAAGGGCGTGCGCGCGCTCGAGCCGGGCTACGCGATCACGCCCGAGGATCTCGACGCCACCGCCTCGGCGCAGAAGGTCGAGGTGCGGCGCGGCGATCTCCTTTTGATTCGGACGGGTCACATGTCGCGCTACCTCGACCGGAAGGACTGGCGCAACTACGACCTCGACGACTCGCCGGGCGTGTCCGTGTACACGGCGCCCTGGATGCACGCCAAGGAGATCGCCGCGGTCGCCGCCGACAACTACGCGGTCGAGGTACGGCCCTCGCAACTGCCACCCTTCCGGAGCCCGTTTCACATCTGCGCCATCCCGAACATGGGGCTGACGCTCGGCGAGATCTTCTACCTGGAGGAGCTGGCCACCGACTGCGCGGCGGACGGGCGCTACGCGTTTCTCCTGGTCGCGTCGCCGCTGCCCGTCACGCGCGGGGTCGGCACGCCGATCAACCCGTACGCGATCAAGTGACGGGGGTCCCGTGCTGATCAAGGAGGTCCGCGCCGATCACTACTGCGTCCCGCTGCCGGT
>DASRIY010000048.1:0-2972 GCA_035649755.1 Candidatus Methylomirabilota bacterium | reverse complement strand
GAGGGCGCGCGTCAGGTACGCGCCGCCGACGGCCCCGGGCAGCGTGGCGGCGGCGAATCGCCATCCCAGCGAGAGATCGACACGGCGCTGGCGCAGATACGCCACGCTCCCGGACAGAGCGTTGAGGAACACCAGCGACAGCGACGTCCCGACGGCGTCGGCGGGAGCGAACCCGTAGCCCAGGACCAGGAGCGGCACGAGCAGGAAGCCACCGCCGGCTCCCACCAGCGTGCCGAAGGCGCCGATCAGGAATCCGAGTCCGATCGAGGTCGCGGCGGCCAGCAGCGTCACGCGCGAAGCTGCAGCACGGCGACGCTGGTGCCCTCCATCACGGCCTCGGCCACGCCGCCGTGCCACCATCGCCTCAGTCCGTGATAGCCGTCGGCGCCCAGCACGACGAGGTCGGCCTCGAAGAGCCGTGTCTCGTCCACGATGGCGGCGCTGAGGCGCGTGCCCCTCCGCTGGCGCAGCGTGGCTCGCGCCTCCACCCCGGCGCGCCGCGCGTATTCGGTCGCCTGCCGGAGGATCTGCCGGCCCTGGGCGCGACACGCCTCCTCGTAGACGCTCACGGGCACGCCGAGCTCCGGCGCGCCGTACGGCTCCAGGTTGACCACGTGCACGATCTCGAGCTCGGCGCGCTGGTCGGCCGCGAGGTCGACGGCCTCCCGTAGCGCCCGCAGTGAGGTCGCGGTACGGTCCACGGCAACGAGAATCCGCTTGTACATCCCGCTCGGGCGCTACTCGGCCCCCGCGAGGGCGTGCTCGGGGCGCGGGCTCGCCTGCTCGCCGCGCGCCGGAACGCCGTAAGGGATCAGGAAGAGCCAGCGCACCCACACATCGTTGCGCTGAGCGCCTGGCCAGGCGAGCGCTCGCCTGAGACGTGCGCGCACCACGTCCACCCACGGCTGCCACGACTCTCGCTCGCCTGAGGCGACGGCATCGCTCAGCCAGCTCGCCAGCAGGCCGTCGGCCTCGAGGTCGTCGCGCGCCGGCTCCTCGTCCTGACTCAGAGGCTCGAGCACGCGCTCGGCGATCCAGCGGTGGGTTCGCAGAATCAATCGACGTCGCGCCAGCGGCTCGACGCTCATCCAGCTCGGCGTCATCCGGCGGTACCACCGCCCGAGACCGGCCACCGGCGGCGTGATCGGCCCTCCGTCGGTGAGCCAGGCGCAGATGCTGGCCACGAGCTCAGCATGGCGGATCTCGTCGCCCTCGTAGCTGCAGTCCCAGTCGGCCATGATGTGCGCCACCTGCCGGAGCGATTGCCATTGGAGCACTGTGATCTCGCCGCGGCGGCCCGCGGCCCGCAGGCTCGCGGTGACGGCTCGCGCGGAGCGCTGGGTCTCGGTCAGCCAGTCGGCGCGCTCGTCGGGCGCCGGCACGAGGGGCTGGCGCAGCAGCAGCGCGAGCCGACCGACCGGAGATTCGAACACGGCCACGACGTCGTCATGACGCCGGCAGACAGAGGTACAGGCTTCGTCCCACATGGCCCCGCCGCCCCGTCGCCGGATCACGAGCCAAGCGCGATGTAGAGATCGCCCCCGTCGCGGTGCACGCGCAGCAAGGTCGACGAGCCGGGATTGCGCTTCTCGACGGCTCGCTCCAGGTCGTCAACCGTTTTCACGGGCTGGCGGTCGACCTCGGCGATCACGTCGCCGGGCCGCACGCCCGCGTCGGCCGCCGGGCTGGCGCCCTCGACCCCGCGCACCAGAACGCCGACGCTCTCGCGCAAGCCGAATTCCTTGGCCAGGGCAGGCGTCAGGGTCTGCACGCTCAGACCGAGAGGGGAGCTCGTGCTGCTCTGGGCGGCCGCCCGCTC
Source organism: Candidatus Methylomirabilota bacterium (assembly GCA_035649755.1). Lineage (GTDB taxonomy): Bacteria > Methylomirabilota > Methylomirabilia > Rokubacteriales > CSP1-6 > AR31. The sequence goes on along the minus strand of DASRIY010000048.1, from coordinate 1,153 downwards.
GGGCGCTTCGGCGAGCCGCGCGACCCTCGCGGGCAGCGTGATGCGCTTGCCGTCGCGGACGACGATGAGCGCAACGTCCTTGCCGATCGGCGTCTCCGCGACCACGCGCGGCAGCTCGTCGGAGCGGGCGATCCGACGGCCGTCGTACTCGACGATCACGTCGCCGCTCTTCATGCCCGCGCTCATCGCGGGCGACCCGGGCGCGACCGAAGCGACGAGGGCGCCCTGTGGTCCATCCAGCTTGAAGCTCCTGGCCAGGTCTGGCGTGACACGCTGCACGGCCACACCCAGATAGCCGCGCTCGACGCGACCGGCCGACGCGAGCTGGATCAGGACGGGCTTGGCCAGGTTGATCGGAATCGCGAACCCGATCCCCACCGAGCCGCCGGTCTGGCTGACGAGCGCCGTGTTGATGCCGACCGCCTGGCCCTTGCCGTTGATGAGCGGTCCGCCGCTGTTGCCAGGGTTGATCGACGCGTCGGTCTGGATGAAGTCGTCGTACGGCCCCTCGCCGATTACGCGACCGGTCGCGCTGACGATGCCGGTGGTGACGGTCTGCTCGAGGCCGAACGGATTGCCGATCGCCATGACTGGCTCGCCGACCTGGAGCGCGGTCGAGTCGCCGAGCGCGATCGACGGCAAACCCTTCGCGTCGATCTTCAGGAGCGCGAGGTCGGTCTTCGAGTCGCGGCCGAGCACCTTCGCCGTCATTTCGCGCCCGTCGGCGAGCGTCACCTTGATCTCGGTGGCGCCGTCGACGACGTGATTGTTGGTCACGACATAGCCGTCGGCGTTGACGATGAAGCCCGAGCCGAGGCTCCGGACCGTGCGGCGAGGCTGGTCGCCGAAGAACTGACGGAAGAAATGGTTGAACTGGCCCTCGTCGTCGCCTTCGAGGCGCCGCCAGCCCTCCTCGACGCGTTTCGTGCTGACGTTCACCACTGCGGGCTTGAGCTCGCGGGCCAGCTGGACCCACGGGGACGGCGGCGGCGCCGGAACGGCGGCGGTCACCGGCTGCTCGGACCAGAACAGCGCGGGACTATTCTTCGGCTGCGCAAAGACGGGAATCGTGATGGCGACCGCGACCACCGCGAGCGGTGCGATCGCTCCCATGATCCAACGTTTCATCGAGCGCTCCTTTCCATGATCTGAG
>DASRIY010000047.1:0-3945 GCA_035649755.1 Candidatus Methylomirabilota bacterium | reverse complement strand
CTCGTGCAGGAGCCCGGCGTAGCTCTTCGTCGCGAACCAGCGGGAGCTCCAGCTCCGCGTCACGCCGATCCGGAAACCGATCGGATGCGTTTTCTGACCCATCGTCTATTCCTTCTCCTTCGGCTTCCTGCCGGCTCGGGCGCGCGGCTGTCGACTGCCGGCTGCGGCGCCCCGTCGCGGCGCCCGGCGCGATGCGGCCGGCGCCTCCGCGGGCGGCGGTGCGCTCGGGCGCGTCGCCGGCGCAGCCGGTCGCGGCGTCCCGCTGTTCGTCTCGTCGCTCACGCCGATCGTCAGATGGCTCGTCCGGTGCTTGATCCCGAACGCGCGCCCCATGGCGCGCGGCTGGATCCGCTTCAGCATCGGTCCCCCGTCGGCGATCGCCCGGACGACGCGCAGTTCGTCGAGGTTGCGGACCTGATAGTTGTGCTCGGCGTTCGCGACGGCCGAGCGCAGCACCTTCTCGACCAGCCGCGCGGCCGCGCGCGGCGTGTACTCGAGGGTGGCCAGCGCCTCGCCCACCGACTTGCCGCGGATCTGGTCCAGCACCAGCCGCGCCTTGCGGGCCGACACGCGGACGAACCGGGCGCGCGCCATCGTTTGCATCGCGCTCAGGACTTTCCGGTCGGCGACGTCGCCGCTTTTTCGGCAGTGCCGTGGGCCCGGAAGGTCCGGGTCATGGCGAACTCGCCGAGGCGATGACCGACCATGTTCTCGGTGACGTAGACCGGAATGAATTTCTTGCCGTTATGGACCGCCACCGTGTGGCCCACGAACTCGGGCGGGATTTGCGTACGCCGCGACCAGGTCTTCAGCACCTTTTTCTGGCGGGTCCGGTTCAGCTCCTCGATGCGCTCGAGCAGCGTCGGATCGATGTACGGCCCTTTCTTCAGCGAACGCCCCATCTCCCGCTCCTATTTCGTCCGACGCGTCACGATGGCGCTGTCCGAGGGTCTGGCGCCGCGACGGGTCTTGTAGCCCTTCGTCGGCTTCCCCCACGGCGTCATCGGGTGATTGCCCTTGCCCTTGCCTTCGCCACCGCCCATCGGGTGATCGACCGGGTTCATCACGGTTCCGCGAACCGTCGGACGGAAGCCGCGCCAGCGGACCCGGCCCGCCTTGCCGATCGACACGTTCTCGTGGTCGAGATTGCCCACCTGGCCGATCGTGGCCATGCACGCCAGGGAGACCAGCCGCACCTCGCCGGAGGGCAGCTTCAGGGTCGCCCGCTCACCCTCCTTGGCGAGTAGCTGCGCCTGCGCGCCGGCGCTCCGGCAGAGCTGGGCGCCGCGCCCGGCCTGCAGCTCGACGTTGTGCACGAGCGTGCCGACCGGGATGTTCCGCACCGGCAGCGCGTTGCCCGGCAGGATGTCGGCCTGCGGGCCGGACATCACGCTGTCGCCGACCCGGAGCCCGAGCGGCGCGATGATATAGCGCTTCTCGCCGTCCCGGTAGTGCAACAGCGCCAGCCGTGCCGAGCGATTCGGGTCGTACTCGATCGCGGCGACCCGCGCCGGGATCCCGTACTTCTCGCGGCGGAAATCGACCTGCCGGATCATCTGCTTGGCCCCGCCGCCCCGATGACGGACCGTGATACGCCCGTAGACGTTCCGGCCGTTCGTCCGGCGCTTGGGACTCAGCAGGCTCTTCTCGGGCTCCTGCTTGGTGATGTCGTCGTACGTGACGTACGTGAGGTAGCGCCGCGCGGGTGACGTGGGCTTGACGATCCGGATGGCCATGCGCTACGCCCCCTCGACGAGCTCGATCTTGTGGCCGGGGGCGAGTGTCACGACCGCCTTCTTCCAGTCGGAGCGCCGCCCTTCGGCGCGACCCATTCGCTTCAGCTTTCCTTCGAACGAGGCCGTCCGTACCGAGGTCACCTTGACGTTGAACACGGCCTCCACCGCCGCCCGGATCTCGACCTTGTTGGCGTCGGGCCGGACGCGGAAGGCCACGGTGTTCAGCTCTTCCTTCTGCCGCATGCTCTTTTCCGTCATCAGCGGACGGATCAGGATCTCGCGCGCCGTTCGGCTCATTGGAGCGAACTCCTCGAGGCCGGCACGAACCGGTTGTGGCCTGCCGTAGGTACTCGTGGCTTCATTTTGCCAGCGCCTCCTCGAGCGCCACGAGGCCGGCGCGCTCGAACACCACCCGATGGGCGTGCAGGAGCTGATAGACGGACACGTGCGCCGGCGTCTCGACGGTCAGCCACGGCACGTTGCGCGCGGCGCGGGTCAGCCCCTCCGCCAGCTCGCGCACGACGAGCAGAGTAGGAACCTTCGCGATCCCGAGCGCGGTCAGCGCCCCGACCAGCGACTTGGTCTTGCCGTTGCGGGCGTCGATCGCCTCGACCGCCGAAAGCTGGCCGGCCGCGATCTTGGCCGCGACCGCGGCGCGCAACGACGCCCGCCGCATCTCGCGCGGCATGTCCTTGGCGTAGCTCCGCGGCGTCGGGCCGAACGGCTTGCCGCCGCCCTTCCACTGCACGGCGCGCGTCGAGCCCTGCCGGGCGCGGCCGGTCCCCTTCTGCTTCCACGGCTTGCGGCCGCCGCCCGACACCTCGCTGCGCCCGCGCGTATCGTGAGTGCCGGCCCGCCGGTCGGCGAGCTCGCGCGTGACCGCCTGATGGAGCAGCGGCGCGCGGATCTCGGAGGCGAACACGTCCGCCTTCAGCTCGAGCGATCCGGCCTGCTTTCCCTTCGCGTCCAGAACCTGCACGGTTGGCATCGCTATTTCTTTTCCGCGGTCTTCTGGGCCTGCTGCTGCTTGGTCGCCTTCACGGACTTGCGCAGCATGACCAGCGACCCGTTGGCGCCGGGCACCGCGCCCCGCACCAGGACGATGTTCTGCTCCGCCATGACGCGGACCACACTCAGGTTCAGCACGGTCCGCCGGTCGCCGCCCATGCGCCCGGGCAGATGGTGACCCGGCCACACGCGCGAAGGATCCGACGATGCGCCGATCGAGCCGGGCGCGCGGTGGAACATCGAGCCGTGCGTGGCGTCGCCGCCGTACCAGCCGTAACGTTTGACGCCGCCCTGGAACCCCTTGCCCTTCGACACGCCGACCACGTCGACCAGCTCGCCGGGCGCGAACATCTCGACCGTCAGCGCCTGTCCGAGCTGGTAGCCCTGGAGCTTCTCGGTCTTCTCCAGCCGCACCTCGCGAACCACGCGCATGGGCGAGACGTTCGCCTTCTTGAACAGCCCCGCGGCCGGCTTCGACACGTTCTTCTTCTTCGCGCCGAATCCGAGCTGGAGCGCGTCGTAGCCGTGCGACTCGGTCGTCCGGATCCCGATGATCGTGCAGGGTCCCGCCTCGATGACGGTCACCGGCACCTGGCTACCGTCGTCGGCGAACACCTGCGTCATGCCGACCTTGCGGCCGATCAATCCTTCTTTGCGCGCCATTGCTAGCCTCTGAGCGTCGTTCTCTTAGAGCTTGATTTCCACGTCGACACCGGCCGGAAGATCGAGCTTCATCAGCGAGTCGACCGTCTGCGGAGTGGGATCGACGATGTCCAGTAGTCGCTTGTGCGTCCGCATCTCGAACTGCTCGCGCGAGGTCTTGTCCACGTGCGGGCTGCGCAGCACCGTCCAGCGGTTGATGACGGTGGGCAGCAAAACCGGGCCGGCGACGCGCGCGCCCGTCCGGCGCACGGTCTCCACGATCTCCTTCACGGACCGGTCGAGCAGCTGGTGGTCGTAGGCCTTCAGTCGGATCCGGATCTTTTGATCGGCGGCGATGGTTGCCATGGTCTACTCCGAGATCTCCGTGACCACACCCGCCCCCACCGTCCGCCCGCCTTCCCGGATCGCGAACCGCAGCTCCTTCTCCATCGCAATCGGCACGATCAGCTCGATCGCCATCGTCACGTTGTCCCCCGGCATCACCATCTCCACCCCCTGGGGCAACGTGCACACCCCCGTCACGTCCGTCGTCCGGAAG
>DASRIY010000046.1:0-7296 GCA_035649755.1 Candidatus Methylomirabilota bacterium | reverse complement strand
ACGATCTCGTCGAGATCGTGCGTTCGCGCCAGCTCGGAGCGCAGGAGCGCGACTTCCCGCTCGAGCGTTCGCCGCTCGAGCGCGCGGCTCGCCAGCGACAGGAGCTCGTCCTCCTCGAAGGGCTTGGTCAGGTAGTCGAACGCGCCGAGCTTCATGGCGGCCACCGCGGTGCGAACCGTCTTCACCGCCGTCACCAGGATCACCTCGGCTCGATCGTCGATGGCCTTGATCCGCTCCAGAACCTCGATGCCGTCCATGCCGGGCAGCCGGATGTCGAGCAGCACAAGGTCCATGGGCGAGGTCCGGACGACGTCGAGCGCGCTCGGACCGTCGGGGACGTCGACGACGTCATAATGGTCCTCGAGGATCAGCCGGAACGACTCCCGGACACCGGGGTCGTCGTCGACGACGAGAATGACCGGGCGCGCCATGCCGGGACTCTAGCACCAATCCCGCGCTCGGGCGTGGCCGCGGCGCCTGCGCTCGGGCGCGGCGACGGCGCCGGGCGTCGCGCGCCGTCTGAAAACCGCGACATTGACGCGCGCCGCCGACCGATCGAACAATTTCCCGTGCTCGCGCGAGTCATGTCCGCAGCCCTCGTCGGCGTCGAAGCCTCGCTGGTCCGCGTCGAGGTCGACGTGGCGCCCGGCCTGCCCGCCTTCACGACGGTCGGGCTCCCGGACTCGGCGGTCCGCGAGAGCCGTGAGCGGGTTCGTACGGCGATCCGCAACGCTGGCTTCCCGTTTCCGTCCGACCGCATTACGGTGAATCTGGCCCCCGCCGACCTGCGGAAGGAAGGCGCCTCGTTCGATCTCCCGATCGCCCTCGGCATTCTGGCTGCCACCGGCGCCGTGACGAGCGGGCGCATCGGTCCCTTCGCCGTCGTCGGCGAGCTCGCGCTCGACGGTCAGATCCAGGGAGTGCGCGGAGCGCTCGCCGTGGGGCTGGCGTGCTGGCGACACGGCATCTCCACGCTAGTGGTGCCCCTCGCCAACCACGCCGAGGCGCGGGCCGTGCGCGGTCTGCAGGTGCTCGCGGCGCATACCCTACGGGATGCCGTCGGCCTTCTCAACGGCGAGGCGACGCCGGCGCCGCCGCCGGCTCCAGACACGCCTCCGTCGCCGGCGGCGGACGACCTGGATCTCGCCGACGTTCGCGGACAGGCGTACGCGAAACGCGCACTCGAGATCGCGGCAGGCGGGGCTCACAACCTGCTGCTAGTGGGGCCTCCGGGTGGCGGAAAGACCATGCTCGCCCGCCGACTGGCCTCGATCCTACCGCCGCTCACTCAGGACGAAATCATCGAAGCGTCCACCATCTGGTCGGTCGCCGGGCTCTTGCCGCGCCAGGGCGAGCTGATGACCCGGCGGCCGTTTCGCGCGCCGCACCACACGGTCTCGGTCTCCGGCCTCATCGGCGGCGGGACGCCGCCGCATCCGGGCGAGGTGACCCTCGCCCACCTGGGCGTCCTGTTCCTCGACGAGCTCCCGGAGTTCCAGCAGCACGTGCTCGAGTCGCTGCGCCAGCCCCTCGAGGAGGGTCGAGTCTCCATCGCCCGCGCCAGCGGCATCAACGACTTCCCCGCCCGTTTTCAGCTCGTCGCCGCGGCAAACCCTTGCCGCCGAGGCTGCGCCTCGCTCGACCTGTGTCTGTGCACGCCCGCCGAGCGCGCGCGATACCTCGGTCGTCTGTCGCGACCGCTCCTCGACCGCATCGACCTTCACGTCGAGCTTCCCGCGCTCGCCCCGACCGATTTTCAGGCGCAGGCTGCCGCCGGCGACGCGACCGAGGCGATTCGCGAGCGCGTGAGCGCCGCACGGCAGCGGCAGCGCGCGCGGTTCCGGGGAGCGACCGGAATCCGGGTCAACGCCGCGATGACACCCCGGCAGGTCCGCCGATATTGCGAGGTACCGGCCGAGGGCGAGCGCCTCCTGGCTGCCGCCATGACGCGCCTGGGGCTATCGGCCCGCGGTCACGATCGAGTGCTCAAGGTCGCCCGAACCATCGCCGATCTGGCGGGCGCCGACTGCCTCGCGGTCGAGCATTGCGCGGAGGCCATCCAGTACCGCGGCCTCGACCGGCAGTGGCGGGCGTGAAGCGGCGAGCGAGGCGGCCGCGCTACCGGCGGCCGCGGGGCGGAATGTTCGTGTAGACGATCGTGCCGTCTTCGCCGATCGTGCGATAGACGACGCTCGAGGCCGTGGCCGAGGCGTTCGTGCCGCCATCGTAGAAATGGAGCACGCGCGTCACGTAGTCGCGCGTCTCGGGAAACGGCGGGATCCCTCGATAGTTGATGACGGCCTTCTCACCGGCGTTGTAGGCGGCGAGCGCCAGCGGCAGGTCGTTGCCGAAGCGATCCATCAGCCCGCGCAGGTGCCGGACGCCGCCGTCGATGTTCTGCTGGGGGTCGAAGCTGTTGCGGACGCCGAGCATCGAGGCCGTCTCCGGCATCAGCTGCATGAGCCCTTGCGCGCCCTTCACCGACACTGCCTTGGGATTGAACGCCGATTCGACCCGGATGACGGCGTGAACCAAGCGCTCGGGCACGCCGTAGCGCTGTGACGCGTCCTTGATCTCATTGCCGTACCGCACAGTGTCGGTACTGGCCAGCCGCAGGTAACCGGCCGCCGTGCCGGACGAGTACCCGGGGAGGCCTCGATAGCGAGGATCAGTCGGCGCGTTGGTGAAGTGGACGGTGCCGTCCTTCTCGGACAGCTTGTACACCTGGGCGCCGGCCGGGGCCGAGGTCACAAGGAAAGTCGTGACCGCGCACACGATCAAACCGAGTAGGGGCATGTCCCTACGACGGCATCGGGGCATGCCCCAATGTTAAGGGACGCGCCGCTCCCCCATCAAGGACAGAAGACGATCCCGAAAATTACGCGAATGTCACGAAAATCAGGCCGTTACAGTGAGCTGCTCGACCTCGGGCCACGTCGGAGTGGCCTCGAGGGCGAGCCGCAGCACATCGGGGACGGCGTCGACCAGATGGAACGTCATTTCGTCCCGCACCGCCCGCGGAACGTCCTCGATGAGGTTCTTCTCGTTTCGCTTGGGCAAGAGCACGGTGCGGATCCCCGCCCGGTGCGCCGCCAGCACCTTCTCCTTGATGCCCCCGACCGGCAGCACACGTCCGGCGAGGCTCACCTCACCCGTCATGGCGAGACCCGGACGCACCCGGCGGCCGGTGAGCAGCGACACGAGCGCCGTCGTCATGGTGACGCCGGCCGACGGTCCGTCCTTCGGAATCGCTCCGGCGGGCACGTGCACGTGGATGTCCGACGTCTCCCAGAACTCGGGCGTGATGCCGAGCTCGTCCGCGTGCGAGCGAACCCACGAGAGCGCCGCCTGCACCGATTCCTTCATGACGTCGCCCAGCTGCCCGGTCAGCGTCAGCGTGCGCTTGCCCTGCATGCGCGTCGCCTCGATGAACAGGATGTCGCCGCCGACCGGCGTCCAGGCGAGACCGATCGCCACTCCCGGAACGCTTGTCCGCTCTTCGAGCTCTTCGAGCTCGAACCGCGGCACGCCAAGGAACGACATGACGAGATCAGGGCTGACCCGCACGGGGTCTGCATGCCCCTCGGCGCGACGCCGCGCCACCTTCCGGCAGACGCTCGCGATCTCCCGCTCGAGATTGCGCACGCCCGCTTCACGCGTGTAGCCGCGAGCCAAGAGACGTAGCGACTCCGGCGTGAACTCGATGTCCGCGGCCGGATCGAGGCCGTGCTCCTTCGCCTGCTTGGGCACGAGGTGCCGCTGCGCGATCGCGATCTTCTCCTCCTCCGTATAGCCGGCGAGTGGAATGATCTCCATCCGGTCGCGCAGCGCCGGCGGCACCGTGTCGATCACGTTCGCGGTGGTGACGAACAGCACCCGCGACAGATCGAACGCGACGTCAAGATAGTGGTCGCGGAACGAGACGTTCTGCTCCGGATCGAGCACCTCCAGCAGAGCCGAGGCCGGGTCGCCGCGGAAGTCCATGCCGAGCTTGTCGATCTCGTCGAGCATGAAGACCGGGTTCTTCGTGCCGGCGCGCCGGAGCCCCTGGATGATCTGGCCCGGCAGGGCGCCGATATAGGTCCGGCGATGGCCGCGGATCTCGGCCTCGTCCCGCATGCCACCAAGCGAGATGCGATGAAACTTCCGGCCCAGCGCGCGGGCGATCGACTTCCCGAGCGAGGTCTTGCCGACGCCGGGAGGACCCACGAAGCAGAGGATCGGATCCTTGCCGGCCTGCCGGATCTTCTTCACCGCGAGATACTCGAGGATCCGGTCCTTGATCTTCTCGAGCCCCTCGTGATCCTCGTCGAGGATCGTCCGCGCCGCGGCGATGTCGACGTTGTCGGCCGTCTCCTGCTGCCACGGCATCGACACCAGCCAGTCGATGTACGTCCGAGCCACCGTGTATTCGGCGGCCGCCGGCGGCATTTTCGCCAGCCGGTCGAGCTCGCGCGTGGCCTCGTTCTTCGCCTCCTCGGTCATGCCGACCGTATCGATCTTCTTGCGGAGCGTGTCGATCTCCTGCGTGCGATCGTCGCCGTCGCCCAGCTCCTTCTGAATGGCCTTCATCTGCTCGCGCAGGTAGTACTCGCGCTGCGACTTCGACATCTCCGACTGGGCTTCGGACTGGATCTTCGAGCCGAGCTCGAGAACCTCCACTTCCTTGGAGAGGGCCGCCACCAGCCGCTGCAGGCGCTCGGCCACGCTGGTCGTCTCCAGCAGCTCCTGGCGCAGCGCCGTCGGAAGGATCGAGAGCGACCCGGCGATGAGGTCCGCGAGCACACCCGGCGCCTCGGCGGCGCCGACGACGTTCTGGAGCTCGTCGGGCAGCGTCGGCGACAGTGCCACGACCTTCTGGAAGAGCGTGCTGGCGGTGCGCGCGAGCGCCTCGACCTCAAGAGTGGCGGGCGCGTCGTCGCTCAGGCGCTGGATACGCGCCCGAAGAAACGGCGCTTCCTGGAGCACGTCGGTGACCCGGAAGCGCGAGAGTCCCTGCACCACGAGGCGAACGGTACCGTCCGGCTGCTTCAAGGCCCTGTGAATCAGGATCACGGTGCCCATCGCGTGCAGCCCCTGGGCCCCCGGATCGTCCAGGGACGGGTCGCGCTGCATCACCGCCCCGAGGATCCGACTGCCCTGGAGCGCCTCCTGGACGAGCTTCACGGACCCGGGGCGACCAACCGCGAGCGGCGTCACTGCCTGCGGAAAGATGACCGTTCCGCGCAGGGGCAGAATTCCCAGCACGTCCGGAATGATCGGTTCCTTCTCGTCGCGCTCGATAGTCATATGTCTCCCTTCGATCTCAGAACAGATCGACGGGCTTGAGCTGGCCGGATGCCGCGCGCACGAGAGCCTCGCGCGGCGCCTGGGGCCGCCCCTGGCCCGCGGTCTCGCCACCGTCCTCGCGGAGGTAGGTGACCAGGTCCTCGATCTGCTTCTGCATTTCCATCATGCGGCGTCTCATCTTTAAGATGACCTCGATCCCGGCGAGATTCACGCCGAGGTCGCGCGTGAGCCTGAGCAGCCGTGACAGCTCGTCGACATCCTCGGCCGAATACATGCGCGTCCGGCCGACGGTGCGGCTCGGACGCACGAGCCCCTTCTTCTCGTAGAAGCGCAATGTCTGAGGGTGGACGTTCAGCATGTCGGCGACCACCCCGATCATGTAGAGGGGCTTGCCGCGATCCGTCACTGCGCACCTCCCCGGTAGCGTTCGAGCGCGGTACGCGTTTCGACCGGCATCAGCCGCTCGAGCTGACGCACCAGCTCGTGAGTCCGGGCGTCCAGTCCAGTCGGAACCTCGAGGCGAACGGTCACGTAGAGGTCCCCCGTCGACTCGGCCGTCAGCTTGGGCAGGCCCTGACCGCGCAGGCGAAACACCTGCCCACCGGTCGTGCCCGGCGGCACGACCAGTACCGCCTCTCCGGATGGAGTCGGGACCCGGATGCGCGCGCCCAGGAGCGCCTCCCACACGCTGATCGGCACGTCGCAATGCACGCTGTCGCCCTTCCGCTGAAAGAACGGATGCTCGGCGACCCGCGTGCTGACGATGAGGTCACCTCGCGGTCCCCCGAATGGGCCGGCATTGCCCTCGCCGGTCACCCGGATCTGGGCGCCGGAGTCGACGCCCGCGGGAACGCTCACGCCGACCGGCTCGACAACGCGGCGCACACCGCGACCCAGACACGCCGCGCACCGGCCGCCGTCTCGGGCGCCCGTCGCCCGGCATTCGGCGCACGGCGAGAACCGCTGAACGTCCAGCCGCACTTGCGCCCCGCGAACCACCTCGGCGAAGGTCAGCTCGGCGACCGCGTGAGCGTCGTCGCCGCGCCGTCCCTCGCCGAGGGCCTCGTCGGCCCGGGCCACGCTCCCGTACAGGTCGTACATCTCGCGCGCGGCGGGATCACCCAGCACCCGGAAGGCCTCGGCGATCTCCTCGAACAGCTCGCGCGCGCGCTCGTCCCAGAAGTTGACGTCGGGCGAGTACTGCCGCGCGAGGCGCTGATAGGCTCGGCGCACCTCGCGCGGCCCGGCCGTCGCCGCGATACCCAGAACCGCGTAGTAGTCGCGACGCATCGGCACCTTACTTCTTCTTGTCGCCCAGATCCTCGAAGTCGGCGTCGACGACCTCGCCTTCCTTCGGGCCCGAGGCGCCTTCACTCGGCGCCCCTGGCGCGCCGGGCTTCTGGCCCTGCGCCTGGGCTTCGCGATACATGATCTCGGCGAGCTTGTGCGAGACGCGGGTCAGGTTTTCCTGCGCGCGCTTCATCCGATCGATGTCCTCGCCCTTGAGCGCCTCGCGCGCCTCGGTCAGCGCCTCGTCGACGGCCTTGCGGTCGTCCTCTGCCAGCTTGGCGCCGTGCTCGCCGAGCGTGCGCTCGGTGGAATACACCAGTGAGTCCGTCTGGTTCCGGACCTCGATCTCCTGCTTGCGCTTGGTGTCTTCCGCCGCGTTGCTCTCGGCTTCCTTCACCATGCGATCGATCTCGTCCTTGGTCAGCCCGGACGACGCCGTGATCGTGATGTTCTGCTGCTTCCCCGTCGCCTTGTCCTGCGCCGCGACGTTCAGGATGCCGTTCGCGTCGATGTCGAACGTCACCTCGATCTGTGGCACCTGGCGGGGCGCCGGCGGGATACCGACCAGATGGAACTTCCCGAGGGTCCGGTTGTCGCGCGCCATCGGGCGCTCGCCCTGGAGCACGTGCACCTCGACCGACGTCTGGTTATCGGCCGCGGTGGTGAAGACCTCGCTCTTCTTCGTCGGGATCGTCGTGTTGCGGGTGATGAGCGGTG
>DASRIY010000045.1:0-2163 GCA_035649755.1 Candidatus Methylomirabilota bacterium | reverse complement strand
GCAAGGGGAAGTAGTGGACGGGCCACCGCCGCTCCTTCGAGGCCGCACCGTAACCCTCCGGGGTCTCACGCTGGCGGACGCCGGCGCGCTGGCGCTCGCAGCTTCCGAGTCCAGGGGCGAGTACGGCTACACGAGGGTTCCGGACAGCGTCGAGGATGCGCGGCGCTACATCGAGCTGGCGCTGTCCGATCGCGACGCGGGGCGCCGCATGCCTTTCGCGATCGAGTGGCACGACCGCGTCGTCGGGTCCACGAGCTACCTCGATATCCAGCAGTGGCGCTGGCCGGCCGGCTCGCCGCTGCAGCGAGCCGACTGCCCGGATTCGGTGGAGATCGGCTCCACCTGGCTCGCCGCCTCGGCGCAGCGTACGCGGTGCAACACGGAGGCGAAATATCTCCTGCTCAGCCACGCCTTCGACGTCTGGCGCGTGCACCGCGTGTGCCTCAAGACCGACGAGCGCAACGCCCGATCCCGTCGCGCCATCGAACGGCTCGGCGCCGTTTTCGAGGGCGTGCGCCGCTCGGACATGCCGGCGCAGGACGGCGCCGTCCGGAGCTCCGCGTACTACTCTATCGTGCCGGCAGAATGGCCCCTCGTGCGCAAGCGGCTCGAGGAAGCCGCGTCCGTAGCTACTCTCCAAAGAGCCGCTGCCACCACTGCCGGCTATCCGGCGCGCCGTCGGGGAGAGTGCCCGCCTTCCGGCGAATCTCCTCAATGGGCCAGCCGGTGAGCGCCGCGAGATTGCCGGCCTCCTGCTGGGCTCGCACGCGGAGCGCTCGACGATAGTGCTCGCCCGCTTCGCACGTCGCCTCGCCCTTCCAGGGGTGCCGCAGGACGTAGCGGCCCTGGAAGCTCGAGCGGTCGGCGGTCTCCTGGAAGACGAGGTCCTCGGGGAAGTGCGCCGCGTCGTAGCGGACGTGGAGACGAGTCACGAAGACGTCGACCGGACCGCCGGGCTGGCGACGCAGCCGGTCACCGGGCGCGCGCGGCGCCGCTTCGGGGAGCCAGAAGACACCGAGCTTGCGTAGCTCTTCGGACGAGAGCGGGTCGGCGGCGCAGGGGTCGCACCAGCTCATGTCCCAGGCGTACTCGAGGAACACTGCGCGCATCGCCTCGCGCTTGACCTGCTCGGCGAACATCGCGCGATAGAACTGCGGGAACTCCCCTTTCACGAAGACGGGCAAATCCATGCCGGTGGGCAGCCGCACCGTGCGGTAGTTCGTCGTCTCCACTCGACCCTTCCGCGTCAGCGCGTAGACGAACAGCTCCTGCTGGCCGTCGGCGTTCAGGGTGCCCAGGCGGATCGGCAGCATGAACTTCGGCGACTCGAAGGCCATCTGGAGCGGGCGCAGGTACGTGAAGCCGAGTCGCGCCTGCTCGAGCAGGTTCACGCGCGCGACGAAGAACTTCATCCCTTGCTTGAGATAGCTGCCAAGAACTGTCGACGCGCCGGTGGGCAGCCGGTAGCCGCTGTCGCGCAGCCAGGTCTCGAGCCCCGCGCTCTCCTTGGCGGACAGGATGAGGATGTCGTACTCGCCCACCGTGTAGCGGGCCTCGATGGTCACCCCGAGGCCGCGAGCCCGCTCGGCCATGGCGTCCGCCGAGGATGGCGCCGCGCGCTGCATCATCTTCGACTCGAACATCAACCGTGGCGAGCACGGATCCTCGTCGAAATACTCGACGAGCCGGGGCGACGAGTAGGCATCGAGGTGCTCGATGAGCGCCCGGTCACCGATCCGGATCTGCCCCTTCTCGAGCACGGCGGGCACTGGCACCACGATGGCGAATTCCTTCGGGTCGCCCTTGAAGTCGTTCGCCATGGTGATGACGGTCTTGTTCTCGTTGCGGACGAGCACTACCTGCGAGGCCTGGTTGAACAGCTTGGTGTCTGCCTTCGCGACGTAGAAGCCGCAGAAGGCCAGTGCCGAAGGCGCCGTGAGCGCGACGGTGAGGGCCGCGGCCGCGAGAGTCGTCGTGAGCTTCATCGAAGGTTCCTTTCCCCGGGTAATGTCTCGGTCGATTTCCACTGGTAGCGCGGGCCCGGCAGCAGGAGATCGATCAGCGGGACCGCGAGTGAGCAGACGGCGAGGGACCACAGGAGCCCGTTGGTACGGAACAGCCAGAACGGCACGACGTAGGCCCCGAGCGCCACCAGCGCCGCGA
>DASRIY010000044.1:0-7513 GCA_035649755.1 Candidatus Methylomirabilota bacterium | reverse complement strand
CTCGACCAACTTCACGCTCTCGCTCGTGGCCCTTGCCGTTCTCGGCGCATCGGACGTGGTGAGCGTGGTCATCCGAGCCTCGCTCGTCCAGATCCGGACGCCGGACACGATGCGCGGCCGCGTGAGCGCGGTGCACTCGCTCTTCACCGGCACCTCGAACCAGCTGGGCGCGTTCGAGTCGGGCCTGGTCGCCGCGGTCGTCGGCACCGTTCCGTCCGTGCTGCTCGGAGGCATCGGTACTATCGCCGTCGCCGTCCTTTGGATGCTTCTCTTTCCTGAATTGCGCCGCGTACGCCAGTTCGAGGAGCCTGGCGACGCGGCTTGAGGCGTGGGAGGCGCGGTGGGGTCGAGACGACCACGCGGCACGCATTCGCTGCTCCGGAGCGGCTGGGCTCCATCCCAACGCGCCTCTTCCGCCACCCACTTTTCGGGAACGGATCCCTTCGACCCCACCGCGCCTCCCACGCCTCAAGCCGCGACTCCCCGCGCGTCGACTTGGAACTAGGAGCGGAGGATAATCCGCAAAATGACGGCGTCGGCGCCCCGGTCCGCGTTTCGCGCCTGGATCGCACCCGCTCTGCTGCCGGTCGTCAATCTCGCGCTTGCGCTGTTGCTGTCGGGGCTTGTTGTGTTCGCGGTTGGGGAGAATCCGGCGCGGGCCTTGTGGCTCCTGGCGAGCGGGGCGTTCGGTGGCGCGGAGGCGATCGGGTACACGCTGTATTACGCGACGAGCTTCGTGTTCACGGGGCTGGCCGTCGCGGTCGCGTTTCACGCCGGGCTCTTCAACATCGGCGCTGAGGGGCAGGCGTACCTCGGCGGCCTCGCGGTGGCCCTGCTCTGTCTGGGCGCCGGCGGCTGGCCGACGACGCTGGTCGTGGCGGCTGCGATGGTCGTGGCCGCGGCCGGCGGAGCGGCCTGGGCGTTCGTGCCCGCGTGGCTTCAGGCGCGGCGCGGCAGCCACGTCGTCATCACCACGATCATGTTCAACTTCATCGCCGCGGCGCTGATGACCCATCTCCTCGTCAACGTCCTGATCAAGCCGGGACAGCAGTCGCCGGAGACACGTGAGTTCGCCCCGAGCACGTGGCTACCGCAGCTCCACGACGTCGCCCGAGCGCTCGGCTGGGAGATCGGCCGCTCGCCGGTGAACCTCTCGCTGCCCCTGGCTCTCGCCGCCGGCACCCTGGTCTGGGTCTATCTCTGGCGCACGCGCTGGGGCTATGAGCTCAGAGCCCTCGGCCACAACCAGACGGCGGCCGTCTACGGCCGCATCCCTCCTGCGCGGACGATCATCGTGGCGATGTCGATCTCGGGAGCGCTCGCCGGGCTCATGAGCCTCAACGAGGTGATGGGCGTGCAGCATCGCCTGCTCCTGAACTTCACCGGAGGCGCCGGCTACGTCGGGATCGCCGTGGCGCTGATGGGACGCAATCACCCGGTGGGCATCGTGCTCGCGGCGGTGCTGTTCGGCGCCTTGTATCAGGGCGGCTCCGAGCTGTCGTTCGACATGCCGGCGCTCACCCGCGACATGGTGGTGGTCATCCAGGGGCTGATCATTCTCGTCTGCGGCGCACTCGAGCACGCGCTGCGCGGCCCGGTGCAGGCGCTGCTCCGTTCATGAGCGACCTCTTTCCCTTCGCGGCGCTTCTGGCGGCGGCGACGGCGCGCGGAGCGGTGCCGCTCGTGCTGGCGGCGCTGGGCGGCCTCTTCGCCGAGCGCTCGGGCGTCGTCGACATCGGGCTCGAGGGCAAGATGCTGGCCGCGGCGTTCGCGGCCGCGGCGTCCGCGGCGGTCACGGGCTCGGCCTGGATCGGGCTCGGTGCCGGCGTTGCCGCGGCCGTGGCCGTGAGCCTGCTGCACGCCTTCGCGTGCGTCACGCACCACGGCAATCAGGTGGTATCGGGCATGGCGCTCAACATCACGCTGTCGGGACTCACCGCGGTGCTGGGCTACGCGTGGTTTCACGAGGGCGGCCAGACACCGCTCCTCGGTCCCGGCGCCCGCTTCGCGCCTATCGAGCTTCCAGGCGCGAGCGCGCTCGGAAGCGTGCCGGCGCTCGGCCCGATCTACCGCGAGGTCGTGAACGGCCACAACGTTCTCGTCTACGTCGCCGCCGCGGCGGTTCCAGCGGTCGCGTGGGTGATGTACCGCACGCGGTTCGGGCTCCGCCTGCGCGCTGTGGGCGAGAACCCCGGCGCGGTCGACACGGCGGGCATCTCCGTCGCCACCACGCGCTACCGCGCGCTCGTCCTGAGCGGGGTACTCTGCGGCCTCTCCGGCGCGTACCTGTCGACCGCGCATCACGCCTCGTTCATTCGCGACATGTCAGCAGGTCGGGGCTATCTGGCCCTGGCGGCGCTCATCTTCGGTCAGTGGCGGCCCGTGCCGACGCTCGGCGCGTGCCTGCTCTTCGCCTTCGCCGACGCCGTGCAGGCGCGCCTGCAGGGCACCGAGCTGCCACTCGTCGGTGTGATGCCGGTTCAGCTCATCCAGGCGCTGCCGTACGTCTTGACGGTGTTGCTGCTGGCGGGCTTCGTCGGGCGCGCGGTCGCGCCGGCCGCCATCGGTGTGCCCTACGTGAAGGAACGCTGAGGACAGGCGATGAACTACGACATCTTTCTGGCGCCGGCGGCCGATTCCTGGAAGGTCGTCGAGCGAGCCGAGGCGCTGGGCTTTCGCCGTGCCTGGTTCTACGACACGCAGCTGCTCAACGCCGAGGTGTTCGTGGCGATGGCGGCCACCGCCATGCGGACCTCGACGATCCGCCTCGGCACGGGCGTGCTCATCCCGTCGAACCGGATCGCTCCGGTCGCCGCGAGCGGGCTCGCGAGCCTCAACGCGCTGGCGCCCGGCCGTATCGACTTCGGCGTCTCCACCGGCTTCACCGCCCGCCGCACGATGGGGCTGCGTCCCGTGAAGCTCGCGGACATGGAGGAGTACATCCGCGTGGTGCGCGGGCTCCTGGCCGGCGAGACGCTCGAGTGGACCTTCGAGGACAAGCGCCGGAAGATCCGGTTCCTGAACCCCGAGGTGGGCGCCTTCAACATCACCGACCCCATTGCCCTGCACATCTCTGCACTCGGGCCACGCGCCCGACGGCTCACCGCCAGGCTGGGCGCCGGCTGGATTCACGCGACCGCGAACCCGGGCCACGCGCGCAACGCGATCGCCGACATGCAGGCGGCGTGGCGCGATGCGGGCCGCGATCCGGCCGGGCTGACGGCGACCGCCGCCATCGCCGGCTGCGTGCTCCGCGAGGGCGAGGCCGCCGACAGCCCGCGTGCCCGGGCGCACGCCGGGCCGACCGCCACGATCGCGCTGCACAGCCTGGTCGAGCGCGACGAGTTCGGCGACCTGGGCCGCCCGATTCCTCCAGGGCTCGCGCCGCTCATCGAGCGCTACCGGCAGATCTACCTGAAGTACGAGCCGGCCGACGCGCGTTACCTGAGCAATCATCGCGGCCACCTCATGTTCCTGCGGCCCGAGGAGCAGGCGATCTGCACCGCGGAGCTGATTCGCGCGACGACGTTCACCGGCTCACCGGCCGAGCTTCGTGAGCAGATCCGCGAGCTGGCCCGGGCCGGATTCGATCACGTCGGCCTCACCGTGCGGCACGGGCATCCCGAGATGCTCGAGGAGTGGGCCGACGTGTTCGAGGGTGTGTGACGGCGCGCGCGACGACGGCGGAGCTGATTCGCGCCAAGCGCGACGGCGCGGCCTTGAGCGAGGAGGACATCGGCCGCCTGGTCGCGGGCATCGTCGACGGGTCGGTGAGCGAAGGTCAGACGGCCGCCTTCGCGATGGCCGTCTACTTCCGCGGCATGTCACGCGCGGAGTGCGCGTGGCTCACGGGCGCGATGACGCGCTCGGGTACGGTGCTCGCCTGGCCCGACCTCGGCGGCCCCATCCTCGACAAGCACTCGACCGGCGGCGTCGGCGACAAGGTCAGCCTGATCCTCGCCCCGGTCGTGGCCGCCGCCGGCGGCTTCGTGCCGATGATCTCGGGCCGGGGTCTCGGCCACACGGGCGGCACGCTGGATAAGCTCGGTAGCATTCCCGGCTACGACACGACGCCCGACGTTCGCCGCTTCCAGTCGGCTGTGCGCGACGCCGGCTGCGCCATCGTCGGCCAGACCGCCGATCTCGCGCCCGCCGACCGGCGGCTCTACTCGATCCGCGACGTCACGGCAACGGTCGAATCGATCCCGCTGATCACGGCATCGATCCTCTCGAAGAAGCTCGCCGCCGGGCTCGACGCGCTCGTCATGGACATCAAGGTCGGCTCGGGCGCGTTCGCTCCGTCGCTCGAGACCGCCCGCGCGCTCGGCGAGAGCCTGCTGGCGGTCGCCGGGGACGCCGGGCTCCGCACGACAGCGCTCTTGACCGACATGAACCAGGTGCTCGGCCATCACGTCGGCAACGCGCTCGAGGTCCTCGAGGCAATCGAGTTTCTCACCGGGACGCGGCGCGAAGCCCGGCTTCACGCGGTGACGTCAGCGCTGGCGAGCGATCTCCTGGTGCTGGGCGGGCTCGCGCGTGACGACGGCGAAGGGGTCGCCGCGGTCGACAAGACGCTGGCGTCGGGGGCCGCGGCTGAACGCTTCGCGAAAATGGTGAAGGTCCTCGGAGGTCCGGCGAACCTCGTCGAGCACCCCGGGCGCCACCTTGTCCGGGCTCCGGTCGACCTCGCCGTCGCGCCCGAGACATCCGGAGTCATCACGCGAATCGACGCGCGTGCGGTCGGGCTCGTGGTCGCCGCGCTGGGCGGCGGACGTCAGGCGATCGAGGACGCTATGGACCCAGCGGTCGGCCTGGCCGACGTGCGCGGAATCGGCGAGCGCGTCGGCCGCGATCGGCCGATCGCCGTGGTGCATGCACGCTCTCGCGGCGCGGCGGAAGCCGCCGCGGCGGCGCTCCGTCGCGCCGTCAGTGTCGGCAACGAGCCCCTCTCACCGGTGCCGGCGACGCCGGTTCTCCACCGGATGGGATCGCCCTCGGCTACTTGAGGTTCCGGCCGAAGAACGCGACGACCTCGCGAATGCTGTCCGCCCAGGCCTCCGGATCGCCGCCGGTCGTGGCGCCGCGGCCGGTCGGCGAGCTCGCGTTCACTCGCGTCTCGACAAACCGAACCGGGTTCGCGCTGTCGAACGAATGATAGGCGCCGGGATAGATCTTGATCGTCATCGGCGCGCCCGCCGTCTGCGCGGCTTCGGTCAGTTGCCGGCAAGGCTCGGCAGGCGTCCAGTCGTCCTTCTCGCCGATCAAAATCAGCAGCGGTCCCGCGGGCCGGTACGGCTCGCCGCTTCGTAGCCACTGCGCGCATCCGGGATAAAGGGCCACCGCGGCCCTGAAGCCCGGCGACGCGCTGGGCGCGGCCATGGTGGCGAGCGTCGTCGCCCCGCCGTGCGATCCACCCATGAGCCCGACGCGGGATCCATCGACGAAGGGCAGCGTGCGCAGATGGGCCAGCGACGCGTAGGCGTCGCTCACCCGGCGCGAAGGGCCGACGTCGGCGCGGCGCGGCGAAGGGTTCGTGCACACGCCGCCGGGAAAGCCGCGCGTCGTGAAGCTGTCGGGCAGCATCACGACATAGCCGCGCCCGACGAGCTCCGTCGCCCAGCGACCGGGCGCCCCGCTCGAGCGCGGCCCGAGACCGCTGCAGTCGTGCATGATCACGATCGCGGGAAACGGTCCGGCGCCGTCCGGCTTCTGGATCTGGATCGGAACGTACTCCGGCGCCCCGGCGGGCGAGGTGGTGGCCAGGGTCGGTCCCTGGAGCCCGCCGACGGTGCAGGCCCCGAGGACTGCGGCGCCGATGCCGAGCGCGAGCAGGACGAGCGCGGCGCGTGTCATTCGCCCGATGTTACTATCGTCCGAGCCAGGGAGGGTCCATTGAGCGACGAGATCAGCATCCAGTTCACCCGCTTCTCGGCTTTCTACTCGCCGTTGATCGCCACGTTCGCCGGCGGGTTTCTCCAGGCGGAAGGGTTGCGACCCGCGCATTCCGTCGCGCCGGCGGGTAAGTCCGCGATCGACGGCTTGCTGAACGGCACCGTGCACGTCTGCCAGTCGGCGCCGTCGCAGGGCTTCGGGCCCCTCGAGAAGGGTCAGACGCCGCCGGCCGTGCACTTCGCGCAGATCAACGAGAAGGACGGCTTCTTCCTCACGGCGCGCCGGCCTGATCCGGCCTTCACCTGGAACAAGCTGAAGGGCGCGAAGGTCCTCGTCGATCACGGCGGCCAGCCGCTCGCCATGTTCAAGTACGCTTGCCACCGCCGCAGTCTCGACTACTTGGCCATCGGCGCCGTAGACGTTCCGAGCGGCCAGATGGATCAGGCATTCCGGAAGGGCGAGGGCGACTACATCCATCAGCAAGGCCCGGCGCCGCAGCAGCTCGAGCACGACCGCGTCGGTCACGTCGTGGCGTCGGTCGGCGAGGCGATCGGCCCGTGCGCCTTCTCGAGCCTCGCCGCCACGCGTGAGTGGCTGCGCACCGACATGGCGCGGCTCTTCATGCGCGCCTACCGCAAGGCGCGCGCGTGGATCGTTGCCACGCCGGCCGCGAAGATCGCCGAGGCGGAGGCCGAGTTCTTCCCGGGCATCGATCGGACCGTCCTCGCCGCGACCATCGAGTCCTATCAGAAGCTCGGATGCTGGACGCCGCACGTCGAGATCACCCGCCCGGCGTTCGAGGTCGCCCTCGACGTCTTCCAGCACTCGCGGCTGATCACGAAGCGGCACCGGTACGAAGACGTCTGCGCCGCGGCGCCCGAGGGGGCATGAGATGACCAAGGCGCTGTCAGGCATCCGCGTGGTCGACATCACGAACAATCAGGCCGGCCCGTCGTGCGGTCAGATGCTCGCCTGGCTCGGGGCTGATGTGGTCAAGGTCGAGGAGCCGCTCAAGGGTGATCCCGCGCGCGAGACTCACCGGGACCGGCCGGACGCGGACAGCCTCTTCTATCTGTCGTTCAACGGCAACAAGCGGAGCCTCACGCTCAATCTCAAGAACGACGGCGCCAAGGACGTGTTCCGCGCGCTGCTCAAGACCGCCGACGTGCTCCTGGAGAACTTCGGCCCAGGCGTGCTCGAGCGTCTGGGCTTCGGCTACCGCGAGGTCAAAGCCCTCAACCCGCGTCTCGTCTACGCGAGCATCAAGGGCTTCGGCTCGTATGGTCCCTATCGCGACTACAAGAGCTACGAGCCGATCGCGCAGGCCATGGGCGGGGCGATGTGTGTCACCGGCTTCCCGGACAGCCCGCCCACCTACGTCTGGCCGTCCATCGGCGATTCGGGAACCGGCATGCACTGCGTGATCGGGATCCTCGCCGCGCTCATGCAGCGCCACGCGACCGGCGAAGGCCAGCAGGTGGAGGTGGCCATGCAGGACGCCGTGGTCAACCTGATCCGGGTCAGCATTCGCGATCACCAGCGCCGGGGCAAGCCGGGCGAGCGCACCGGCAACCAGCTCGGCACCAGCATCCCCGGGTCGACGTACCGCTGCCATCCCGGC
>DASRIY010000043.1:0-2791 GCA_035649755.1 Candidatus Methylomirabilota bacterium | reverse complement strand
CAGCCGGCCAGCGCGCCGCCGGCCGGCTCACAGGAGCAGGTGCTGCTTCGCGCCTTCCTGCAGGGGGCGGGAATTTCGGGAAGCCAGTCGGCGAAGAGCCTCACGCCCGACACAATGGAAGCGATCGGCCAGCTCCTGCGCGAGGCGGTGCAGGGCACGCTCGATCTCCTCCGCGCCCGCGGGCTCACGAAGAGCGAGATGCGCGCCGACGTCACGATGATCATGGCGCAGGACAACAACCCGCTGAAGTTCTCGCCGTCGGTCGAGGCGGCGCTGTCGCATCTGCTGGCGCCGCAGATGCACGGCTTCATGCCGCCCTTGCGCGCCATGAAAGACGCCTACGACGACCTGCGGGCGCACCAGCTCGGCTTCCTGGCCGGCATGCGCGCCGCGCTGGAAGAAGTGCTCGCGCGATTCTCGCCTCAGGAGCTGGGCAAGCGCCTCACCGACGCCTCGTTCCTCGACGACCTCCTGCCGATGAACCGCAAGGCGAAGCTGTGGGATCAGTTCGTCGAGCGCTACGCGGCCATCTCCAGCGAGGCGCGCGAAGACTTCAACGCGGCCTTCGGCAAGGCGTTCCGGCGCGCCTACGAGGCCCAGGTGAAGTCGCTGCGCGCCGGATCGAAGTAGAGGCCCGCGAGCTAGCGGCTCGCGAGGAGCTGGACGAACTCTTCCGCGGTCGGTAGCCCGGCGCAGCTGAGCATCAGCGGCACCCCGTCCACCCGGCCCCGCGTCCACCAGAGCGTCGTCCAACCCGTAGTCTCGCTCCAGGCACGCAGCGCCTCGCCCTCGGCGAGCGGCGCGAAGGCCTCGATCGACGGCAGGGCGCGCACCGGCCCGACGGGGCCCGCGGGCTCGGTCGCCGGCACTGCGAGGACGCTCTGCGAGAGCGCGCCGTCGAGATCGTCAGCCGTCTGCGTCGGATCGAGCACGGCGAGCGCGGCGTCCTCCAGGCCGGAAAACCAGTCGGCGCCCTCGAACACGGCGTGCGCTGCGGCGGCGTGCGTCGGCATCTCCATTGCGACGGTCAGGGGAAAGTGGCGGCCCACCCGGTCGACGCTCGGCATCAACACTCCGGCCCAGCCGCTCTGGCCCACCAGCCCCGGCAGAAGCGTGAACCGCCAGATCGGCATCGTCAGGTAGGTGTCGAGCCAGTTCTCGCCGAGTGTCTCGCGCGCGGCCGGCACGACGTCCTGGAGCCACGCGTCCCATCGCTTGACGAACTCGACCGGCAGCCGGCGACTGGCGAAGTCGCCAAGGCTCGGGAGCTTCCCGTACCAGCCCGGAATCGCGCCGGTCAGGTCCCCGATCACAGGGCGGTTGGGCAGCGGAACTGGCTGAGCTCGGGGAGGCGGAAGGGGTTGCGCACGCTCGAGGCGAACACCTCGAAGACCGTGCGGCGGCCGTCGACGGTCAATGCCGCGACGAACCGGTCCGGCTGCCGGGTGTCGATGATCTGCACACCGTCGAACATCCGGAAGAGCGCCCACGGGCCCTCGAACCTCAGCCCGGCGGAGCCCGAGGCGGGGGCTGGAGAGATCGTCGCGCGGATGAGGCTCTTGCCGCCGGGTCCGGGGAACTGCACGGGGACCGCCACCTGGGGCCCGTGCGAGTACCGCACGAACTTTCCGTCCACGTCGAGGGTGAACTGCTGGATCGAGGCGTCCATCTCGACCGGCTTGAGCTCGAGCTGAAGGCTCGGCATGCTGCCGCCGCCGCGGAAGAGGACCTCGCGAATGACCTGCGCCCGCTGGAACTCGGCCAGGGCCGACGACTGGCCCATGGCCGGGTCCTTGAAGCGCCAGGGCTTCGAGCCGGTGTCGACCACCGGCGCCAGATACTTCTGAAAGAAGCCGTCGAGCACGCCGCCCGTTGCGAAGAGGCGCGCGAAATCTTCGGGCGTCACGTCCTGGTTACTGGTGCGGACGATCGGATAGCGGCCGGTGGTCGCCTTCTGGCAGAAGTCGGTCACCTGTGCGCGCAGCTCGGCGTCGATGCGCTCGCGCGTCTTGCCGACCGTGGTCTGCACGCTGCCGCCGGCCAGCGAGGAGAGCATCGAGCGCATGGGCTCGGGCTGCCGCGCGGCCTCGCCGTTGAGCTTGGTCGCGATGTCGGTCGGCGGCAGCGACTGACCCGTCTTGAGCGCCTGATCGGTGGCCACCAGCCACTGATAGGCCTCGCTGAGGAGCTGGATGATTCCGTCGATCGGTGGCGGCCCGCCGCCGGCGGCTCCCGCGGCGCCGCCGGCTCCGTCGGCACCGACGAACTTGCGGACGTCCTCGAACTGGTCGTCGACCATCGACTTCTCGAGGACACCGGTGGGCACGCCCGTCACGGCCTGGCGCGCGCGGCTCGTGAGGTCCTGCGCCTTGCCGGCCAGCCCGCCCAGAGAGCCGTCCTTGTCGGGCACCGAGAGGGTCGTCTCGCGCGCGATGGCCTTCATCAGGGTCCTCAGCGGTGTGTCCGGACCCGACAGGGTACGGGTGATCTCGATGGTCTTGGCCAGATCGCGGTTGCGCACGATCGTGATGTCGCCGATGAACGCGCGCCAGATCTTGCGATAATCCTCGAGGTAAAGTCGCCGGACCGCGTCCGCGGAGCTGGCGCCCGATGTCGCCAGCGCGGTGCGGGACGAGCCGAGGACCCACGATTCCTCCTCGGCGAGCTGGCCCGTGCTCATCTCGACCTTCGGGTTGAAGTACTTGTAGTAGCCGTCCTTGGTATAGAGTCCCGGCACGCCCTTGGTCAGCGGCTGTCGGCTCTCGCGCTCGAAGACCAGCATCGCCTTCGG
>DASRIY010000042.1:0-5884 GCA_035649755.1 Candidatus Methylomirabilota bacterium | reverse complement strand
CTGCGCGGTCGTGCTGCCCCTGAACGGCCTCACGACCGGCACGATCAACTGGCAGACGTTCTCGCACCTGGCCTTCGCGTTCCGGGTCACGCCCGATCTCCTGGCGATGGGCGTCGGCTTCGCGCTCCTGATGGGGTTAGTAGGCGGCGTCCCACCCGCGATTCACGCCGCGCGCGCCCGAATCGCGGTCGCGCTCCGAGAGCTCTAGCTCGGAGGCGCCCCAACGAAGCAGATGGGCCTTTTTCAGGCGCCTCTAGTGGGCGCCGAGGCCAGGGATGGAGACCAGGAGGTGGAGGGAGCCGCCGAGCTCGTTGAGCTTGCGTAAGTCCCACCGCACAAACGCGTCGCGCTCCTCGTCGGACAGATCGGCGCCGGCGAGAGCCTGCCCGGGATTCGACTTGAAGCGATCGCGAAACGCGGAGTCCTTCTTCAGCCGATAGAGCACCACGTTCGTCTCGTAGCGGCTCATGCCACGTCCCACTCGAGCGCCGCGAGGTCGATGCGCCCCATCTCGCCGAAGAATCGCACCCGGGCGCGCGCGGGGCTCACCGCGCCGAGGAGCACCATCCAGTTGAGCAGCTCGTGCGAGCCGCTCTCGTGGAGCTCCTTGGCGGTGAGCGCGGTCAGGGGCTCGGAGTCGCCCGCTTCCATCAGCTTGAGGATGCGCCGGTCGAACGCCGGATCCGACTGACCGATTCGCGCCAGCGACAGCTCGGGGAAATGGCTGAGGCCGCCGGTGGCGATGACGGCGACGTTCCACGGCCCCTCGGCCACGACGCGCGCGATGTGACGCCCGGCCGCGAAGCAGCGCTGCGCCGTCGGTTGCGGCGCCACGAAGCAGTTGACCCAGAAGGGGACGAGCGGCGCGACCGGACGGTCGCCGTAGAGCGTCGAGACCGGGCTCAGGAACGCGTGGTCGAGCGGCGCCGACCACGAGGCGGCGAAGTCGAAGCCGGCCTGGACGCCCGTTTCCAAGATGCTATTCGCGAGGTCCTCGTGGACGGGATAGCGTTCCGGGAGCCCGTCGAGGGCGCGGTCGAACTCGATCGCGTCCGCCTGGATCATGCGATTCACCGAGCGGCCGACCCGCACGCAGAGGGCCGGCACCGCGTCGAACGAGAAGACGTTCAGGTGATCATCGGCGACCACGACGAGCGCGTCGGGCGCGGCCGACGTGAGTGTCCGGCCCATCGCGCGTACCACGGCGATCAGTTCTTCGACCATTCGCCGGCCGTGCGGCCCGACGTTCTGGCCGTAGTAGTCGGGGTGGAGCACGTGCGACATCGCTGCCGCGTACACGATCTTGCCCATGGGGCCCTCCGGCGCCCCATCATGCCGCCAAAGGCCCGGCGCGTCGACCGGATTCCGCGGCCCGGCGCGAGACGCCGCATCGGTGGTAGGCTGTCGGGCGGCATCGACCAACACGGCAACAGGAGAGTGACTCACATGGACAAGAAGGTTGCGATCGTGACGGGCGCCGGGAGCGGTGTCGGCAAGGCGGTCGGGCTCGCGCTGCTGCGAGAGGGATATTACGTCTCGCTGGCCGGCCGGCGCAAGGACGCCCTGGAGAAGGTGGCGGCCGAGGGGGGTGACGCGCGTTCCAGAGCGCTGGTCGTGCCGACCGACGTCTGCGATCCCCAGGCCATTCGCTCGCTCTTCGCGCAAACCAAGAGCGCGTTCGGGCGGCTGGATCTGCTGTTCAACAACGCCGGCATCGGCGCCGCCGGGCTCCTGGAAGACCTGACCGTCGAGCAGTGGAAGGCCGTCGTCGACACCAACCTGACGGGCTCGTTCCTCTGCACCCAGGAAGCCTTCAAGATCATGAAGGACCAGAACCCGCGCGGCGGGCGCATCATCAACAACGGCTCGATCTCGGCCCACACCCCGCGGCCGAACTCGGCGCCCTACACCTCGACCAAGCACGCGATCACCGGGCTCACCAAGGCGACGTCGCTCGACGGCCGCAAGTACGACATCGCCTGCGGTCAGATCGACATCGGCAACGCCGCGACCCCGATGACCGAGCGCATGGCCAAGGGCGTCCCGCAGCCGAACGGCGCCACGATGATCGAGCCCACCATGGATGTGGAGAACGTCGCCAACGCCGTGCTGTGCATGGCGCGGATGCCGCTCGACACCAACGTGCTCTTCATGACGGTCATGGCGAACAAGATGCCGTTCGTCGGCCGCGGCTGAGCCCCGACGCGGAGAAACGCTCATGCGTGTGCCAGCCGACCAGATTCGCCGTCAGCTCGTGTCCGTGTTCCGGGCGTGGGGCATGTCGGAGGCTCACGCCGACACCACCGCTGCCATGATGGTCGAGACCGACTTGCGAGGCGTCGACTCGCACGGGATCGGGATGCTTCCGACCTATGACCGGGAGTTCCACGCCGGGCGGCTCAACATGCGTCCGGTCTTCAAGAAGGTGCGCGAGACGGCCGCGATGGCGCTCATCGACGCCGACGCCTCGCTCGGCCACCCGGCCGCCGCCTACGGGATGAATCTGGCGGTCGACAAGGCCCTCGCGGTCGGCGTGGGCGTCGTCGACGTGTTCAACTCGCACCACTTCGGGGCGGCGGGCTGCTACTCGCGCATCGCCGCCGACCGGGGCGTGATCGGCATGGTGACCTCGGCCACCCGCGGCGTGACGATGGTGCCGACCTTCGCGGCCGAGCCCGTCATGGGCACCAACCCGCTCGCGTTCGCCGCGCCGGCCAAGCGCAATCCGCCCTTCGAGCTCGACATGGCGACCACGACCGTCGCCGCCGGGAAGGTGCGCGTGTACAAGGAGAATCACCGACCGCTGCCGTCCGGCTGGGTCATCGACGGCGACGGCAAGACCGTGACCGACCCGGCGAAGGGCTTCCAGCACGTGAGCGATCACGACGGCGGCATCACGCCGCTCGGGGGCTCGCGCGAGGCGGGCGGCCACAAGGGCTACGGGCTCGCGGTCATGGTGCACATCCTGGCCGGGACCTTGGCCGGCGCGTCGTTCTCGCCGATCCGCAACCAGACGCAGAAGAAGTCCGATCCGCACAACATCGGGCACTTCTTCATGGCGATCGATCCCCGCGCGTTTCGCGCCGAGGGTGAGTTCGGGGACGATCTTGATCAGGTGATCGACGTGCTGCACAACGCCAAGCGGGTCGACGCCAACCAGCCGGTGCTGGTCGCCGGCGATCCGGAGCGGACGAACAAGAAGGAACGGCTCGAACAGGGCGTGCCGATCCCGGACGATTTGATGGATCAGTTGCGCACCGTGGCCAAAAACGCAAACGTGCCGTTCCTGCTCGCTGGATGATGGGCGCGAACGGCGGGAGGGGTCGCTCAACCACGCGGCACGCGTCCGCATGGCCCGTGACGGCTGGGCTCCACCCGAGCGCTGTGCTTCCGGTTTCCGCTCGGAGGGAACGGGTTTCGTCGACCCCTCCCGCCGCCCGCGCCCATCATCCAGCGACGGGGCGGCGGATACGTTGGCCAGGGGCTCGCTAGCGTGGCCGAGAAGGGCTGGATCGGCAAGCCGGTCAAGCGTGTCGAGGACGCGCGGCTCCTGACCGGCCGCGGCACTTACATCGACGATCACCCACCGGTCGCCAACGCCCGCCACGCGGCGATCGTGCGCTCGCCGGTGGCTCACGCGAAGATTCGCGGCTACGACCTGTCGGCGGCGCTGGCCCTCGATGGCGTCGTCGGGGTGCTCACGGGCGAGGACGTAGCCCGCCACACCAAGCCGTTCTCGGTCGGCGTGACGGCGCCGATCCACTACTACTGTGCCGCGACCGATCGGGTCCGGTTCGTCGGCGAGCCGGTCGCGATCGTCGTCGCCCGCGACCGTTACGTGGCCGAGGACGCCGCCGACCTCGTCCGGGTCGACTACGAGCCGCTCCCGGTCGTCGTCGATCCCGAGCGCGCCCTCGAGGGGAGCGCACCGATTCTCCACGAGGCCGTCGGGTCGAACCTGGCCGGACATCGCCGCCTGGTCTATGGCGATCCCGAGGGCGCCTTCCGCGATGCCGACGTCGTGATCAGCGACCGGTTCAGCTTTCCGAAGTACGGCTCGACGCCCATCGAAACGTACGGCGTGATCGCGCGCTGGGACCCGCTCGACGGCGTGTGCACGGTGTGGTCGAACTTCATGGGGCCGTTCATCATGCACCCCCTGACGGCGCGCGTGCTCGGCCTGGCGGAGAACAAGCTGCGCTTCATCGTGCCGCCGGACATCGGCGGCTCGTTCGGGATCAAGTCGTCGATCTATCCGTACATCGCGCTGATCGCGCTGGCCGCCATGCGGCTCGACGTGCCGGTCAAGTGGATCGAGGACCGCCGCGAGCATCTGCTGGCGTCGTCGAGCGGCACCGATCGGGTGGCCTATCGCGAGGTGGCCGCCCGCAAGGACGGCACGATCCTTGGCATGCGCTTCCGGTGGCTCGATAACGTCGGCGGCTACATCCGGAGCCCGGAGCCGGGCTGCAGCTTTCGCCCTACCGGCAATTTTGTTGGTCCATATCGTTTCGAGCATCTGGAAGTGGATGCATCTGTCGTCATGACCAACAAGAGCCTTACCGGGCCCAACCGCGGCTATGCGTGCGGCCACCTCTACTACGAAACGGAAGGCATGATGGATCGGCTCGCCGACCGGCTGGGCCTCGATCCGGTCGAGGTGCGGCGCAAGAATCTCCTGCGGCCCGATCAGTTCCCGTATCGCACGCCGACCGGCGGTCTCTACGACAGCGGCGATTACCCGGCGGCCTTCGACAAGGCGCTCGAGGTGGCCCGCTACGACGAATTGCGGCGCGAGCAGGCGAAGGCGCGCGCCGCCGGGCGCTATTTCGGAATCGGCCTGGCGCTCGCCGTCGACCCGTCGGTCTCGAACATGGGCTACGTGGCCACCGCGCTCGACCCGCAGTTTCGCGCCAAGCCGGAATACCTGCCGAAGTCCGGGGCGGTCGACGCGGCGACGATCAAGATCGACCCGCTCGGCCGGGTCATCGCGATCCTCGGCACCACGCCGCAGGGCCAGGGCCATCAAACAGTGGTCTCGCAGATCGTCGCCGACGAGCTCGGGCTGGCGCCGGGCGATGTGACCGTCGTCGACGAGATGGACACGTTCACCCGGGTGTGGTCGATCTCGTCGGGGACGTACTCGAGCCGGTTCGGCTCGGTGGGCACCAGCGCGGTCGCCCTGGCCGCCCGGAAGCTCAAGGCCAAGCTCGTCGACTACGCGGCGCACCTGATGGAGTTGCCCGCCGCTTCGCTCGAGTTCCGGGACGGCGCCGTGCGGACGCGAAGCGGTAAGGGGCCGTCGTACTCGATCAAGGACCTGGCCGGCCGCGCTCACTGGAACACGGAGTCGCTGCCCGAGGGGATGGAGCCGGCGCTCCAGGCGACCGCGGTGTTCGGCTTCACCGTCGCGAAGGCCGTGGATGCGGAAGACCGCGTGAACTCGTCGAACACGTACGGGTTCATCGCCGAGGTCATGGCAGTGGAGGTCGATCCCGAGACCGCCGCGATCGGGATCCTCCGCTACGTGACGGTCCACGACGCCGGCACGATCATCAACCCAATGATCGCCGAGGGGCAGATCTACGGCGGCGCCCTGCACGGGCTCGGCGGCGCGCTCTACGAGGAGCTGGCGTACGACGACAACGGCCAGCTCTTGACCGGGACGTTCATGGACTACCTGGTGCCGACCGCCAGCGAGGCGCCACAGATCGATATCGCCCACGTCGTGTCGCCGTCGCCGCTGACGCCGCTCGGCTCGAAGGGACTCGGCGAGTCGTCGTCGATGACGGTGCCCGCAGTCATCGCGAACGCGGTCAGCGACGCGCTGGCCCCGCTCGGCATCCGCATCAACGACCTGCCCATGACCCCCTCGAAATTATGG
>DASRIY010000041.1:0-4730 GCA_035649755.1 Candidatus Methylomirabilota bacterium | reverse complement strand
GCCGAGGGCATCCAGGCTCAGCAGGTGCCCATCGGCGGCGGAATGCCGCTCATCCCCGGACCGCCGTTCTCGGCGCTCTACGGCACCGGGGGACCCCCGCCGGTGGCGCCGGTCCCGTTGTCGCCGTCGGCCGAAGTGCTCGCGAAGGGCATCACCATTCGCGCGCACAAGCCGACCAACTCGCTCTTCATCCGGCACTACGAGAACGACCTGGATAAGCTCAAGAAGCTGATCCGCGAGAGGTTCGACATCCCGCTGCCGCAGGTCAAGATCGAGGCCCGGATGGAGATCCTCGACCGCGACGACCTCTTCGCCATCGGCGTGCAGTGGGGCGGCGGCGGTGTCCTGCAGTCGAACGCCAATTCGATCGTGGTCGGGCGCGGCTTCACCAGCGGGGCCGCCAACCAGGCCGCCGGAACCACGCCCACGGCCAACGTCTTCGGTCCGCCGAACGTCCCGGTGGGAAATCCGTTCCCGGGTCTGCTCCCGATCAGCGCGCTGACAGGACTCCCGCTCGGCGGCAACGTCGTCAATCTGCCAGTCACCTCAGCCCTCGGCGGCAGCCCTGCGGTCGCGAGCGGCGGCGCCGGCGGCATCGCGTTCGGCATCACCGGGAGCCGATACAATGTCAACCTCGCGCTCGAGGCTCTGCGGGTGCTGAGCAAGACGCGGACGCTGGCGCGCCCGGAAATCGTGACGGTCGAGAACGGGGTCGCGTCGATCTCCCTCGGCGAAGAAATCCCGTACGCCACCGTCAGCGCCGCGGGCACGCAGTACCAGTTCAAGGAAGCGCTGCTCAAGCTCGACGTCGTGCCGACCGTCATCCGGGAAGGCGACGTCACCAAGATCAAGATGAAGGTGACGATCGAGAACAACTCGCGCGGTCAGAACGTCATCCTCGGCACGACTCTCGGGAGCCCGCCCGCCATCAACAAGCGGAAGGCGCAGACCGAGGTCCTGGTCAAGGAAGGGGAGCGACTCGTCATCGGCGGCGTGACGACCAACCTGGACGTCGACGAGACTCGCAAGATACCGCTCTTCGGTGACATCCCCGTGCTCGGCTGGCTGTTCAAGACCACCGCCTCGCAGAACACGGGTCGTGAGCTGGTCGTGTTCATCACGCCCTCAGTCCTGAAGCTCGATCTGGCCCAGGCGCCGCCGCCGCCGTCCGCGATGCCGAGGCGGTAACGATGGCGAGCTGTTCCCCCTCCTCGTCGCGCGCGGCGCGCGCGACGAGGAGGGCGTCTCCGACACCTGTCTCGCCGGCCTGAAAACCTGATAGCCTAGTGCATCGGCCGGCGCGCCGCCCGGGCGAGCCGCCGAAGAGACCACATGAACGTAGACGTCAATCTCGGAAGCCGGTCGTATCGCATCGTCGTGGCCGCGGGAGCACTCGCGACCGTCGGGGCGCGCCTGCGGGAGCTCAAGGTCGGAAGCCGCACCGCGCTCGTCCGCGACGCTGCTGTCGCGCGCCTCTACGGCAAGACCGTCACGTCCAGCCTCGAGTCGGCGGGCTTTTCCGTCGTGCCCATCGAGGTTCCCGAGGGCGAAGCGGCCAAGACCCTCGGCGTCGCGCAGCACTGCTGGAACGAGCTGATCGCGGCGGGCCTCGACCGGACCTCGACGGTCGTCGCCCTGGGCGGCGGCGCCGTGGGCGACGTGGCGGGCTTCGCCGCCGCGACCTACATGCGCGGGGTCAACTTCGTCCAGATCCCGACGACCGTCCTGGCCCAGGTCGACGCCTCTGTCGGCGGCAAGACCGCGATCGACCACCCGCTGGCAAAGAACATGATCGGCGCGTTCTACCAGCCGCGGCTCGTCGTCGTCGACCCGGCGGTGGCGCAGACGCTGCCCGAGCGCGAGTTTCGCTCCGGCCTCGCCGAGATCGCCAAGCACGGGGTGGTGCTGGAGGCCGAGTACTTCGCCGAGGTCGAGCGCGACGTGAAACCCCTCATGGCCCGTGAGCTCGGCGTGCTCGAGCGCATCATCGGCGGCTCCTGCCGGCTCAAGGCCGCGGTCGTCGAGCGCGACGAGCACGAGGCCGAGCTGCGACACGTGCTCAATTACGGCCACACCATCGGTCACGCGCTCGAGGCCGCCACGAAATACGAGCGGTTCACCCACGGCGAGGCGGTCTCGCTGGGCATGGTCGCCGAGGCCCGCCTGGCGCGCCGGCTCGGCGTCGCCGACGACGAGACGGTCTCGCGACAGGAAAAGCTCCTCGAGGCGCTCGGGCTCCCGGTCCGGGCCGGGGCGATCGACATCGAGCCGGTGGTGGGAGCGATGTCGCGCGACAAGAAGGCGAAGGACGGCCGGATTCCCTTCGTGCTGGCGCCGCGGATCGGCGCGTTCCGCCTCGTGTACGACGTGCCGATGACCGAGGTTCGGTCGGTCATCACGTCGCTCGGATCATGACCGCCGTGACGGGATTGACAACCGAGACGAGCGCTCCCTATAACCGTATTGGGATGTCCGTCAACGATCAGTCCATCGTGGGGGCCATCCGCCGCCAGGAAGAGCGGCTGGCGCGCGATCCCGCTTCCCTGGCCTTCGCCCAGCTCGCCGATCTCTACCGCAAGGCCGGCCGCGCCCGCGAGGCCGTGGCGCTGTGCCGGGACGGGCTGGCACGCTACCCGCACTACACGACCGCGCGGCTCATCCTCGCCAAGGCCCTCGCGGCCGACGGGCAGCTTGCCGCCGCGCTGGTCGAGCTGAACGCCATTCTCGAGGTGAGCCCCAAGGACGTGCAGTGCCATCGCCTGGCCGCGGAGGTCCACCGGCGCCTCGGCCACATCGACGACGCCGTCACGCACCTCGAGGCGGCGACCGAGCTCGATCCGGGGGACCGCGAGTCCCGCGCGCTGCTCTCGCTGCTGCGGGCATCCGCGTCGCCGCCGGCCGCCGAGGCCTCCGGCCTGGGCCGCATCCTGAGCGACGACACCTTCGCGACGATCACCTTCGGCGCCCTCTGCCTCGAGCAGGGATGCATCGAAGACGCCGCGCAGGTATTCACCCGGATCCTCAGAAAGAATCCCGATCATCGAGAGGCGCGCGAGCGGCTGGAGAGCGCTCTCCGCGCCCGTCAGCGACGGAAGGGTTAGACCCGATGCAGGTGTCAACGGCCGAGTTCAAGAAGGGACTCCGGATCGTCTACGACGGACAGCCGTACACGATCGTCGATTTCCAGCACGTCAAGCCGGGCAAGGGCGGAGCGTTCGTACGCACGAAGCTCAAGCACATGAAGCTCGGCAAGGTCATCGACAACACGTTCCGGGCGGGCGAGAAGGTCGAGCTCGTCGATTTCGAAGAGAAGCACATGCAGTTCCTCTACCGGGACGACCGCTACCACTTCATGGACACGGAGACCTACGAGCAGGTGTCGCTGTCGGCCGACGAGATCGGCGACGCCCGCGACTATTTGCAAGAGAACGCCGAGGTCGACGTTCTCTACGTCGCGGGGGCCCCGGTGTCGGTCGACCTGCCCAACTTCGTCGAGCTGGCTATCGCTCGCACCGACCCCGGCGTCCGGGGCGACACCGCCCAGGGCGGCACGAAGCCGGCGACGCTCGAAACGGGCGCGGTGGTCCAGGTGCCGCTGTTCCTGAACGAGGGAGACGTGGTGAAGGTCGACACCCGGACCGGCGAGTATCTCGGCCGCGTCGCGACGGCGAGCTGATGCCCAAGGTGCCGAAGCGGCCGAGCCCGCGTGGTCAGCAGGACGGCCCGGTCGTCGATCTGGCGCGCCGGCTCGGCGTCCTCCTCGGCGAGCTCGGGCTATCCGAGATCGAGGCGTCGGTGGGCCAGATCCACGTGCGCCTCCAGCGCGGCGGCGTCCAGGCGGCCGCGGCTTCATCCGCGCCCGCTCTAGCTCCGACCCTCGTGTCGGTTGAGCATGGGGTCGCGCCGGCTCCGGCGGCAGCCGATTCCGCCTCGGGCGTCAGCATCGAGGCGCCGATGGTCGGCACCTTCTATCGCGCCTCGTCGCCGACCGCCGAGCCGTACGTGAGCGTCGGCGATCTCGTCAAGGAAGGTCAGATCCTCTGCATCATCGAAGCGATGAAGCTCATGAACGAGATCGAGTCGAAGGCGGCCGGGCGGATCGTCAAGGTCTTCGTCGAGAACGCGCACCCCGTCGAGTTCGGTCAACCTCTGTTCCTGATCGATCCCGCCCGCTGAGCACGGCGTGGCAGCCTCTCGTTACCTCCGGTACGCGATCCTCGCTGTGACGACAGCCGGCGTCGCGACGCTCTTCCTCGGCGCGGCGGGTCGTCGCCCGGCCTCGCCTGATGCCGAGCGCACGTTGGTGTTCGCCTCCGCCCGGACTCGGGATGAGCGCGCGCTCACCGAGGAGGCGATTCGCCTGTACGCCGCCGGCCAGTTCCCCCGGGCGTGCGAGAGGTTCGGCCGCGCCGCTGCCGACGATCCGGGGAGCGCCGCACGACGGCAGGACGTCGTGCGCTGCTTCGAGGGCTGGGGCTGGTACGCGCTCCGGGAGGGCCGTCCGGACGAGGCTGCGTTCCTGTTCCGTCAGGGGCTGGCCGAGATGCCGGACGATCCCGCGCTCCTGAAGGGACTGGGACTTGCCGCCGTCCACGCCGGCCGCCCCGACGACGCGCTGGCGCCGCTCGAGGGAGCCGTGCGCGCGGAGTACGACCCCGAGGTGCGGCTCCTGCTCGCGCACCTGCACGATCGCCGCGACGATCCCGCCCCGGCGATCGTGAATCTTCGGG
>DASRIY010000040.1:0-12182 GCA_035649755.1 Candidatus Methylomirabilota bacterium | reverse complement strand
CCGCCGCGAGGTGGTGGTGAGCGGCCGGCGCGTGAAGACCGTCGACGTGCACGCCCACTGCGCCGTGCCCGAGGCGATGGCCCTCATGAACCGGAAGGTCCAGCCGGAGACGCTCCTGATGTCGAAGGCCTCGGACCGCATCCGCGCGATGGACGAGCAGGGCATCGACGTCGAGGCGCTCAGCATCAATCCTTACTGGTACAAGGCCGACCGCGACGTGGCGCGCGATCTGATCCGGATCCAGAACGAGAAGCTGGCGGAGGCGTGCGCGGCGAATCCCGACCGGTTCGTGGCGTTCGCGTCGGTGGCGCTCCAGCACCCCGACCTGGCCGCCGAGCAGCTCGAGGAAGGGGTCAAGAAGTACGGGCTACGCGGCGCCGGCCTCGGCGGCAGCGTCGACGGCGAGGAGCTGTCGAGCCCGCGCTTTCACCCGTTCTGGGCCAAGGCCGAGCAGCTCGGCGTGCTGATCTTCATCCATCCGCAGGCGGACGGCGCGCCGGCCACGCTCAGCAACCGGCTCAAGGGCAGCGGCGGGCTCGAGAACGCGATCGGCAACCCGCTGGAGACGACCATCGCGCTCTCGCACCTGATCTTCGAGGGCACGCTCGATCAGTTCCCGGGACTGAAGATCTGCGCGGCGCACGGGGGCGGCTACCTGCCGTCGTACGCGGCCCGCTCCGACGCGATCTGCGTGACCTTCCCCGACCGGTGCACCAAGCCGCTCCGCAAGAAGCCGACCGAGTATCTGCGTCAGCTCTATTTCGACTCGCTCGTCTTCACGCCGGAGGCACTGCGCCACCTGGTGGCCGAGACCGGATCGGGGCAGATCGTGATGGGAACGGACTATCCGTTCCCGTGGACGCGAACCTCGGTCGACCACATTCTCGGCACGCCGGGGTTGAGCGACGACGAGCGCATCGCGATGCTCGGCGGCACCGCCGCGAAGCTCCTGGGAATCAAATCGTAGCCGGCTCCGCGATCACCGCGGCCGCACACCGCCGCGGTGATCGGCACATCTGTCAGACGCGCTCTTTGATCGACACGCGCCAGTGGATGCGGTCTTCCTCGGGCGGATAGTCCCCGGCCGCCTTGTGGTACGAGCAGCGGTTGTCCCAGATGACGATGTCGCCCTTCCGCCACTGGTGGTGGTACTCGCCGTCGGGCTGGATCATCCGCGCGGTCAGCTCGTCGATCACCGCGTCGCTCTCCGCGGGCTCGAGTCCCTCGATTCTCAGAATTTTCCCGGGATCGAAGTAGAGCGCCTTGCGCCCGGTCTCCGGGTGGGTCCGGACGATCGGATGGAAGACGGGCGTCCAGTCGCGGTCTTCCGCGTTCAAGAGGGCCGTCGCCTTGCGCCGCCCGCCGTACGTGAATGCGCCGATCCGCCCTTCCAGCTTTTCTTTCAAAAGCTGCGGCAGCCCGTCGTACGCGGCGTACATGCTGGCGAACATTGTGTTGCCGCCGCGGCTCGGAACGGCCAGCGCGTAGAGCTGGGTCGCCTTGAACGGCTCCTGATCGTACGCGCCGTCGGTGTGCCAGCCCTCGGCGCCGCGCCGGTAGATCGCTATGTCGAGCTTGCCGGCCGCGTCGAACTTGTGGACACCGAGCTGCGTGATTTCCGGATAGTCCGGGTGCCGCGTGGACTTCGACGGATGCGGCACGACGATGCCGAAGCGGCGGCTGTAGTGCAAAAAGTCGGGGATCGCGAGCTCCTGACCGGGCACCACCACCACATTGGCATCGAGCCACGCCCGGTAGATCTGGGCGAAGCCCGCGTCGTCGAGCTTCTTGACGTCGACGCCGACGATTTCCGCGCCGATCTGCTTGCCGAGACGTCGAACCTCGATCATCGATCCGTCCTCCCTGTCTCTGGACCGCGGCTCAGTAGTACGCCACGCCTCCGCTGGCGTGAATCGTCTGGCCGGTGATGAACCCGCTGTCGTCGGTCACCAGGAACAACGCGGTGGCGGCGATCTCGTCGACCGTGCCCTGGCGCCCCAGCGGGATGCCGGCGGCGTTGGGCGTGCGGCCCTGGTACCACTCGGGGTTGGCGCGCGAGGTGTCGATGCTCCCGGGGCAGACCACGTTGACCCGGATGTTCTGCGACGCGAACTCGGAGGCAAGGCCGCGCGCCAGCCCGACCAGGCCCATCTTCGCGGCCGAGACGTGGGCCCGCCCGGAGCCGCCCATGAAGGCGCCCTCGCCCGTGAAGAACACGATCCGGCCGTACTTGTTCTTCACCATTGGCTCGATGAGGGCCCGCGTGAGGTAGATCGCGCCGTCGAGGACCACGCCGCGCACCGTCTCCCAGTCCTGAGTGGTCAGCTCGGTGAACGGCTTGTGCGGCCGGATCGCCGCGTTGTTGATGAGAATGTCGACCCGGCCGAACTCGGAGAGCGCCCTGGCCGCCATCGCCTCGACCTGGTCCTTCTTGCCGACGTCGGCGACGATCGAGATCGCCTTGACGCCCCGGGCCTGGGCCTCACGGGCCACCGCATCGGCCTCGGCCTGGTTCGTCCGGGAATTCACCACGACGTGAGCGCCTTCCGCCGCCAGCTTCAGGACCGTCGTCCGGCCGATGTTCCGGCCCGAGCCGGTCACCAGCGCCACCTTCCCATCGAGCTTGCCCATGAGGCACCCCCTGGCTGTGGGTAATCTTTAACACGCGCGGGAGCCCGGCGGGCGCGAACTTTTCCCGGCGGGAAGGGGCTATCCGGAGCGACCGCCGAGGTAGGGCGCGAACCATTCGAGGATGTGACGGAATCGCTCCAGGCGATGGCGCGGGCGGCCCGAACGCGACATCTCGTGGTTCTCTCCCGGAAACCGCACGAAGCGCACCTCGCGCCGGAGCTTCTTGAGAGCGACGAAGAGCTGCTCGGCTTGCTCGATGGGGCAGCGCAGATCGTCCTCGGAGTGCAGGATGAGGAGCGGCGTCACGATGTTCTTGGCGTACGTGAGGGGCGAGCGCTCGATGTAGCGCGCCATGTCCTCCCAAGGCATCGCCCCGCCGAGCTCGACCACGTTGAAGGTCGAGCCGATGTCGCTGGTGCCGAACATCGTGTACTGGCAGTTCACCGCGCGCTCCGAGCAGGCGGCCTTGAAACGATCGGTGTGACCGACGGTCCAGCTCGTCAGGAATCCGCCGTAGCTGCCGCCGAGGACGCCGAGCCGATCAGGATCGATGAACGGAGAGCGCCGCAGCGCCTCGTCGAGCACGGCCATGACGTCCGCGTAGTCGCCGCCGCCCCAGTCGCCGACGACCGCCTGAGCGAACGCCTCACCGTACCCCTGGCTGCCTCGGGGATTGGCGTAGATCACGGCGTAGCCCGCGCCCGCGTACACCTGGAACTCGTCGAAGAACCCGCTGCCGTACTGGGCGTGAGGTCCGCCGTGGATCGAGAGAAGCGCCGGATAGCGCCGGCCCGGAACGGAGTCGGCCGGCCGCATGACCCAGCCGTCGATCTCGAGGCCCGCCCGCGTGATCTGGAACCGCTCGGGCGATGCGAGCGCGGTCGTTTCCCTCCACGCCCGGTTCAGCCCCGTGAGCTGTCGCTCTCCGCTTCCGTCGGCGCCGCTCACGAACACCTCCGCCGGCGCCGTCGCCGAGCTCGCCGCGAACGCCAGGAGCCGGCCGTCGGCGGAGGCCGAGCAGCCGTTCAGCACGCGCTCGCCGCCGACGATGCGTCTGGGCGCCTCACCGCCCTGCGCGTCGACCCGCCAGAGCCCGACGTCGCCATGATCCTCCGTTGCCACGACCACCGAGCGGCCGTCGGGCGACCAGAGCGGGGGCACGTGCAGGGCGCCGCACGAGCGATCGAGCGTCGACGTGAGGCAGACGGCGTCACCTCCGCTCGACGGGATCGTGAACGTCCGGATGTTGCGGCCGAAAGCGTTACGGCCGGGGCGTGCGAGGAAGGCGATGGTGCCGCCGTCAGGCGAGAACGCGGGCTCCAGGATGGGCCCGGGCGTCGCCGTGAGTTTCTGGGCCGTCCCGCCCGCAGCGGCGACGCGCCAGAGATCGCTCGCGTCGTCCTCGTCGCGCTCGGCGTGCCGCGCCGAGACGAAGACGATCGACTGCCCGTCCGGCGCCCACGCCGGGTCGGCGTTGATGAAGTCGCCGTCGGTCACCTGCCGGGGTCCCGCGCCGTCGAACGCGATCACGAACACGTGGGGCCGCCGGTCGTAGACGAATCCCTCGCCGTTGAAGCGGTACTTGAGGGACGTGATGACCCGGGCCGGGCGCGACTTCCGGCGCTCCTCTTCGCTCTCGGGCTCGCGCTGGCCGCCGACTGGCGACACGAAGGCCAGTCGCGCGCCGTCGGGCGACCACGCCAGGCTCCCCGCGCCGTTCTCGAGCGAGGTGAGCCGGGTCGGCTCCCCGCCATCGGCGGGCATCACGTAAAGCTGAAGCTTCTCCTTCGGCGTCCGCTCGGACAGGAACGCCAGCCGCGTGCCGTCGGGCGACCATCGCGGCTCGACGTCGCGCCGCGGACCGGCCGTGAAGCGACGGGGCTCACCGCCGGCCGCGTCGACGATCCAGATGTTCGACAGGTATTCGTCGCGCTCCTCGGAGAGCGACGTGACGACGAAGGCAATTCTCCGGCCGTCGGGCGAGATCTGCGCGTCGGTCACGAACGAGACGCGCGTGAGGTCCTGGGGCACCATCCCGCGGCGGCCGCCGCTCATGCGCCGACCGACGCGTGGCGCTCGACCAGCCGCGCCTCGAGCGCGCGGGCGTCAGCGAGGGCGCCGAGTCCCTCGATCTCGGCGATCGCCGCGGCGACGTGTCGCGCGATGCGCCGCCCTTCCGTCTGCGGCCGTCCCAGCGCGGACAGGGTCTTCTCGATCTGGATCGTGTGCTCGACGACGTGGGCGGAAAACCGGTGCAGGCGAAAGCGCACGTCGATCTCGTAGCCCGCCCAGATCGTCGGCCGATCCAGCGCTGGGCCCTCGGCGTCACCGAGCCACCGGTTGCTGTCGGCCCGCGCGGCGCCGATCCGTGCGACGATCGTGTCGACGTCGCCCTCGCCGTCCTGCGCCGTCACGGTGGGCTGGCGGTCGTCGGGAATCCGCACGGGCTCCGATTCCTCCCGGTCGAGTGCATAGCGCGTCTGCACGGCGTAGCGGCGCTCGACCAGCAGCATGTGGCGGAGCGTCTCTCGGAGCGGCCACTCGCCCGCCGCCGGGGCGCGATCGAGCAGATCGGCGGGCAGGCCCGCGAGCAGGCCCCGGAGGTTGCCAAAGGCGCGCTGGGCCAGCGCCATGATGCGGCGCGATTCCGGAATGCGGGCCGCCGACAGGCGGACGTGCACTTCCTGCGCGTCCTCCAGCGTTCGATAGAGCGCGAAGCGGACGTCCATCGCCTTGTCGCGCCATGACCATGGCCGCGACAGCGCCTCACCGTCGAGCGCGGCGAAGCCGCGCAGCGCCACGTCGAAATCGCTCATCGCCCGGCCTCCTTGGCCTTCCGCCCCGGGATGCTGCGCCGTTGCCGAGACGGAGTCAAGGCACCCCATTCCGTTGGACGCCGTCTCGGGGTACGCTGACGCCGCAGAGAGGAGACCGAGATGGTACGGATCATCGACATGGAGTGCAGCATCCCGCGCACGGAGGCGAGTGAGCCCGAGCCCGGCCATAGCGAGGCGCGGAGCGCCAAGCAGCCGGCGGGCTACGGCATGGCCAACTACAGCCGTATCTTTCGCTCCCGGCAGGAAGGCGCCGACCACCGTCCGGACATCGATCTCGACGCCTACGTCGAGAAGCTCGGCAAGCTCGGCATAGTGCGCTCGGTGCCGTTCGGCATCACGAACGACGAGGAGGCCGCGCTGCTTCGCCGCTACCCCGATCGTTTTCTCGGGCTGGCGCGGATCAGCATCAACGCGTTCAAGGGCATGACCGGTGTCCGTGAGCTCGAGCGCCTCGTCCGAGACGAGGGCTTCGTGGCCCTCGGCGTCTCGGCGCTCGTCGACTGCATCCCGGCGAGTGATCGCCGCTACTACCCGCTCTACACCAAGGCGGCCGAGCTCGGCATTCCCGTGCGCATCTACTCGTCGATGAACTATGCGAACGACCGGCCGTACGATCTCGGCCATCCGCGCCACCTCGATCAGGTGGCCATGGACTTTCCCGATCTCAAGATCATCGGCGGCCTTGGCGGCTGGCCGTGGGTCAACGAGATGGTCGCGCTCGTGCGGCGCCACCCCAACCTGCACATCGACACCTCGGCGCACCGCGCCAAGTACCTGGGCCAGTCCGGCTCCGGCTGGGAGATGCTCATCCAGTTCGGCAATACCCTCATCCAGGACAAGGTGCTGGTGGGTCTGTCGGCGGGGCTGGTCGGCCAACCACACGAGACGCTCATCGAGGAGTACATGAGCCTGCCGCTCAAGGACTCCGTCAAGGAGAAGTGGCTCTACCGGAACGCGGCGCGAGTGTTCGGGCTCGAGTGACGGATCGCGGCGGCGCGCTCGAAGGGATCGTCGTCGTCGAGCTGGCGCAGACGCTCGCCGGCGAGCTGGCCGGCGGCCTCCTGGCCGATCTCGGCGCAACTGTCATCAAGGTCGAGCCCGCCGGCGGCTCGCCGCTGCGCGCGCGCGGGCCGGCCATTGCCGGCGAGGCCTCGCTGTACTTCCAGACCGAGAATCGCGGCAAGCTCTCGGTCGTCGCCGAGCTCGCCGACCTCGCGCGAGAGCCCTGGCTCGCGAAGCTGATCACCGCCGCCGACGCGATCGTGGAGGACCACGGGCCGGGCCGGCTGGAGGCGGCGGGCCTGTCGCCCGAGACCCTCCACCGGATGAACCAGCGGTTGGCCGTCCTGCGCATCTCGCCGTTCGGCCAGACCGGACCGCTGGCGGGAGAGCGCGGCGACGACCGCATTGCCCAGGCGTTTTGCGGCATGCAGTTCCAGACGGGATTCCCCGATCGCGCGCCGATCCCGGTGTCAGTGCCGTTGGCCGACGCCTGGACGGCCGTTCTCGGCGCCGGCGCGCTCCAGATGGCGATCTTTCACGCGCGGCGCAGCGGTCATGGTCAGGTCGTCGACATCGGCCTCTACCAGACCGGGCTGCGCATGCAGGAAGAGGTCGTCATCCGTCACGCGACGACCGGCGCGGTGGCCGGACGAATGGGCACCGAGTCGCCCACGGTCGTGCCGGCCAACGTCTATCCGACGCGCGACGGCGGGTTCGTCGCGCTCTCGGGCGCGGGCGATCAGCCGTTCGCGCGTCTCTGCGAGGCGATCGAGGCCCCAGACGCGCCGAAGGACCCGCGCTTCGCCACGAGCGCCGCGCGCCTTCAGAATCGCGCCGCGGCCGACCAGCTCGTCGCGGCCTGGGTCGCGCGACACGACCTCGCCGACATCGAGGCGCGCTTCGCCGCCACCGGCGTGGCCGGCACCGCCGTTCGCTCGGTGGACGAGATCGTGGGCGACGCTCACATCGCCGCGAGAGGCGCGATCCTGAAGCTCAAGTCGACGTCCGGGCGGGACTTCCTGGCGCCCGCCGCCGTGCCGAAGCTCACCCGCACTCCGGCCGAGCCCGCCGTGGGCGCCCCGCGTCTCGGCGAGCACACCGAGCTCGTCCGCGCCGACATCGAGCGGATCGCGAGCCGTCGCCGCCCCGACGTGAAGCACGACGACCAGGCCGACGCGGGGCCGCTCGGCGGAGTCCGCGTCCTGGACCTCTCGCAGTGGCTCGCCGGTCCGGCGGCGGCCGCTCTGCTTGCCGACTTCGGCGCCGAGGTCATCATGATCGAATTGCCCGCCACCGGCGCTGCGGCGTCGGACGGGCCCGGAAGCCGGGGTCCCGGATTCCCGGTGACCAACCGGAACAAGAAGAGCGTCACGCTCGACGTGCGTTCACCGCGCGGCCGCGAGATTTTTCTGGAGCTGGCCCGGTCGAGCGACGTGATCGTCGAGAACTTCCGGCCGGGGACGCTCGAGCGCTGGAACCTCGGCCCCGAGATACTGCGCCGGGTCAATCCGCGCCTCGTGCTCCTGCGCTCGTCAGGCTTCGGACAGAGCGGGCCGTTCACCGCCCGCGCGGCCTTCAATCCGGTGGGCCTTGCCTTCGGCGGCATGACGTACCTGAACGGCTGGCCCGATCGGCCGCCCGTGCGCGACGGGGTGACCGCCGGCGACTACTCCACGGCGCTCTTCAACGTGCTTGGCGTCGTCGCCGCGCTGCTGCGCCGCGATCTCGACGGCGAGGGGCAGATCGTCGACACGGCCATGTACGAGTGCGCGCTGCGCCTCACCGGCGACACGCTGGCCGTGCGGAGCGCGCTCGGAATTCGCCGCGAGCGGGCGGGCGGGGCCTGGCCTGTCTATCCGAGCAGCCTCACCGTCGAGGCTCGAGACGGCAGATCGGTCGCCGTGTCGAGCGGCTCCTGGGATGATTTCGCCGGCGCGCTCGAGCGGCTGGGGCGTCCGCGGTTCGCGGAGCCCGCGCGCGTGAGCGAAGAGATGACGAAGCTCGTGAGCGCGCTCGCCGCCGAGGAGGCCGTCAGGGTCTTGCGCGGCGCCGGCCTGGCCGCGAGCGCCGTCAACTCGGTCGCCGATCTGATCCGCGAGCCCCACCTCTGGAGCCGCGGCGATCTTGTCCGGTGCGCCGACCCGGATCGGGGTGAGCT
Source organism: Candidatus Methylomirabilota bacterium (assembly GCA_035649755.1). Taxonomy (GTDB): domain Bacteria; phylum Methylomirabilota; class Methylomirabilia; order Rokubacteriales; family CSP1-6; genus AR31. Next base: position 3,554 of record DASRIY010000040.1, on the reverse strand, counting down.
CGTCACGCAGGGGATCGTTCCCCTGTTCTCGCGCACGCCGGGCCGGCTCCGGGGCTGGCCAGGGCGGCCCGGCGCGGACAACGACGCCGTGCTCGGCGTGCTTACTTCGGGACCAACCCCTTGAACCTCGGCATGACTTCCTTCGCCAGAAGCTCGATCGAGTGGCGCCACGCCTTGGGATTCTCCGAGTAGTCGAAGCAGAAGAGCAAGAGCGTCCCGAATCCGCCGACCTCCTCGTAGATGGCGTGAAGCCGGTCGGCCACCGTGGCCGGCGAGCCGACCAGCCAGTTGTGCCGCGCGCAGTACTCGGGCGTGACGTCGGAGTCGGGCACGTCCGGCTGATGCTTCAGATACTCGGTGAACTGGAACGACGCCAGCAGCGGCAGGAAGTACTCCCGCATCATCCGGCCCATCATGCCGCCGGCCGAGAGGCGCATGGCCTCGGCGTCGGTGTCGGCGATGAACACCTCGCGCACCAGGCGCCACTCGGCGCGCTTCGGGGTGCGACCGCTGCGGGCCGCGCCCTGCTCCACCGCGTCCCAGTGGCTGGCGACGTACGCCGGGCTCAAGTTCAGGCTCATCGGCCAGAAACCGCGCTCACCCGCCAGCTTCAGGGTGTCGGAGCCCTTGCTGACGCCGGCCACGCCGATCGGCGGATGCGGCCGCTGGAGCGGCTTGATGTGCGGCTTGAGCGTGTCGAGCAGCGTCCCCGTCTTGGTGACGTGCCAGTACTTGCCCTTGTGGTCGAACTCCGGCTCGTCGCTCCACAGGCGCAGGATGATGTCGAGCGACTCGCGCGTCATCTCCCGGTGCTGGCCCGACATCCCGTCGACGTTGAACATGGCCCAGTCGCTCGGCAGCCCGCTGGCCGCCACGCCGAAGTTGAGCCGCCCCTGCGCCATGTGATCGAGCATCGCGACGCGGTTCGCGAGCTCGGCCGGGTGATGGTACGGCATGAGGAATCCGCCGGGGCCGATGCGCATGCGGCTCGTCTGCATCAGCGCCTGGGCCACCAGGAGGTCGGGCGACGGATGGGGCTCCCACGGCGCGGTGTGATGCTCGCCGATCCACGCCTCGCTGAAGCCGAGCTCGTCTGCCCACCGCAGCTGCTGCAGGTCCCACTGATGACCGTCGAAGAGGCTGCGCTCCGGTGGATGCGACGGCATCGTGAACAATCCGTAGTCCATGCCTACCTCCGTCTATAAGCGCTATAAGCGTGCCTCGGCCGGCGGGGCCCCAGCCCCGCGACAGCCTGCGGCGCGCACTGCCCTGTCCCGCGTGCGCTCACGCCGGACCGACGAGACCGATGTATGCGCCGCAGGCCTGATCGGGCCCGATCAGGATCGCCTGTTCACCCGTGTTGCGCACGCCGCGCGCTGGGGGCGGCACGCCCTGGCTCGCCATCCAGCGCGTCGCCGCGTCCATGCTGCTCGTACGATAGAGCACCTGGAACGGGCCGGGCCCGCGCCTGGCGAGGGCCTCGGCGGCGGGGCCCGGCTCGGCGGGCTGCGCCACGGTCAGACCCGTCGGGCCCAGATCGAACACGGCCATGTCCGCCTTGATCACTGCGCCGCGCTGGACCTTCGGCGCGGGCATGCCGAGTACGCGGCTATAGGCCTCCACCGCGGGCGCCAGGTCGTTCACCACGATGTAAACCCGGTCGATCCGCAGCGCGCCGTTGGGATGCTGGCCCGGCCGGGCCACCTGGCGGCGCCGCTCGTCGCGCGGGGTCAGGTGCTGGATGAAGAAGATCGGCAGCGGGTCCTTCGCGCCGAGTCCCGCCGCCTTCCAGCGGAGCTCCTGCCCCGCCGGGGTGCGGCGGCCGCCCTCGGTGGCGTCGGACACGTCGACGCCGCGCCGTCGCATGGCCGCCACGTCCGCCCCCAGATCGTCGCTCTGCACTGCGACGTACCGAAAGCCGCCGCCGCGCGAGAGGTATTCGGCCAGGCGGGCGTCCGAGCTTCCGGGCTCGACGGCCGCCCAGTGGTCGCACTCGCCGTCACGCAGGCTCAGGAGCTCGAGGTAGTCGTCCTCGTGAAACGCGATCGCGTTGTGGGTGGCCCGCCCGGCGTGGGAGCCTCCGGGAAAGACGCTGAAGCCGATACGCGTGTAGGCCGCGATGCCCTCGTTCAGGTCCGGCACGCAGATCATGACGTGGTCGATACGCGTCAGCACGGTGGCCCCTCCCGCGGTGTATGCTACACCGCACCGTCGTCAGCCGCTCACGGGAGGACAGTAATGGCGGACTACATCCTCGTCGAGAAGACCCAAGGCGTCGCGATCGTCACCCTGAATCGGCCCGAGCAGCTCAACGCGATGAACGCCCAGCTCAGCGCCGAGCTGCACGAGGCGGTCAAGCGCATGAGCGCGGACGACGAGGTCGGCTGCATCGTCATCACCGGCGCCGGCAACCGCGCCTTCTCCGCCGGCGGCGACATCCACGAGCAGCGCGAGAACGACCGGCGCTACACGCAGGCCGAGCTCGACGCGCGCACCGACATCCGGATGCGCGGCTCGTATGAGATCAGCGCCTGTCCCAAGCCCACCATCGGCATGATCAACGGCCTGGCCTACGGCGGCGCCGCCGTCCTGGCCTCGTCGCTCGACATGCGCGTGGGCTGCGAGCACGCGAGCTTCCGCTTCCTGGCCGCCGCCTATGGCCGCATCAACAGCACCTGGACCCTGCCGAACCAGGTCGGCTGGCCGGTGGCCAAGGAGCTCTTGTTCTCGGCCCGCGTCGTGGAGGCGGACGAGGCTCACCGCATCGGCCTGCTCAACCACCGCGTGCCGTGCGCCGAGCTACGCGACAAGACCATGTGGCTCGCAACGATGATCGCCAAGAACCGGCGGGAGGCGGTCGTGGGCGTGAAGGAGCTCCTGCTGCGCGATCTCGGCGCGAACCTCGAAGCGCAGTGGGCGAACGAGCGCGACTACACCACGAACGTGGTGCGAGGCGCCAAGGCCGAGGCGGCGTTTCCGGAATTCATCGCGCGCCACGGGAGACCGCTCGAAAAAGCGTAGCTCATCACTTCTCGGCCGAGCCGCCGAAGCTCTGCTTGAGGCCATCCCAGGCGCGGAGGAATCGGTTCTGCAGCGCCTTGAAGTCGTCGCCCTGCCGCTTGGCATCAGCGGTCGCATCGATCAGGTCGCGCTCGATCACCGTCCCGAGATTCTTGAACTGATCGCCGAAGCCGCCGCGGTGGTCCGATGGCGAGCCGCCGCCCGACGCGGGCGGCGCATCGGGGATCACGGCCGTCGGGGCCTGCCGTGCGGGTGGAGCGTCGGACGGCCGTCCGAGGGCCTGGCGCGGTGGAGCGGCATCGGGCAGCCGCACCGGGGTTTGGCGCGCAGGGGCGGCTTCGTGCGGCCGCACCGGGGCTTGGCGTGCAGGGGCGACTTCGGGCGACCGGGCGGGCGTCTGGTTCGTGGGAGCAGCTTCGCGCACCCGCGCCGGCTCGGGACTCTGTACCGGTCCGTTAGTCTGTACCGCTCCGTTAGGTTGTGTCGACGCGCTGGGCTGAGGACGCGGCGCCGGAGCTTCGGGGGCTTTCGCC
>DASRIY010000039.1:0-7282 GCA_035649755.1 Candidatus Methylomirabilota bacterium | reverse complement strand
AAGGTGAAGAGCTTCGAGGCCGCCAAGGTGGCGAGCATGCCGGGCGTGAAGCACGTCGTGCCGGTCGGTGATTCGGCGGTCGCCGTCGTTGCCGAGACGTGGTGGGAGGCCAAGAAGGCTCTCGACGCGCTGCCGATCGTGTGGGACGAGGGCCCGAACGCGAAGGTGTCGAGCGCCACCATCGCCGACACGCTGAAGGAAGGGCTCGACGCCGAGCAGGCCTTCGTGCGGACCAACGTCGGCGACGCGAAGGGCACGTTCGCCGGCGCCGTGAAGAAGGTCGAGGCGGTGTACGCCTACCCGTTCCAGAACCACGCGCCGATGGAGCCGATGAACGCCACGGCGAAATACACGGCCGACAAGTGCGAGGTGTGGGTGCCGACGCAGAACGGCGAGGCCGCGTTCGCGGCGACGCTGGCGGCGTCCGGATTGCCGGCCGACAAGTGCGAGGTCTACAAGATCAACCTCGGCGGCGGCTTCGGCCGTCGCGGCGCGTTCCACGACTACGTCACGCAGGCCGTGCGGATCGCCAAGCAGGTGCCGGGCACGCCGGTGAAGCTCCTGTGGTCGCGCGAGGAAGATATGGTGCAGGGCCGGTATCACCCGGTCATGCAGGCGAAGATGCGGGGCGGCCTCGACGCGAACGGTAACCTCGTCGCGCTGCACATGCGGCTGTCCGGACAGTCCATCCTGGCCGCCGTGTTCCCGCAGAACCTCCAGGACGGCCGGGACAACGCCACGTTCCAGGGCGTCGACCCGAGCGGCGACTTCACGCTCGGCTACACCGTACCCAACCTCCTCATCGACCACGCGATGCGCAACACGCACGTCCCGCCCGGCTTCTGGCGCGGCGTGAACATCAACCAGAACGCGATCTTCCTCGAGTGCTTCATGGACGAGCTGGCCGCCGCTGCCGGGCAGGACGCGCTCGAGTTCCGGCGCAAGCTGATGAGCAAGCATCCCAAGCACCTGGCGGTGCTCAACGCCGTGGCGGACCGCGCCGGATGGGGCAAGGCCGCGCCGGCGGGCGTGCATCGCGGACTGGCTCACATGATGGCGTTCGGCAGCTACGTGGCGGCGTGCGCCGAGGTGTCCGTGACGGGCGACAAGGTGAAGGTGCGCCGCATCATCTGCGCGACCGATCCGGGTTACGCCGTCAACCCGGCCCAGATCGAGCGGCAGATCGCCGGGTCGTTCGTCTACGGTCTCTCGGCGGTGTTCATGGAAGAGTGCACGGTGAAGAACGGGGCCATCGAGCAGACGAACTTCAACACCTACGATTCGATGAAGATCGCGCAGATGCCGAAGGTCGAGTCGATCATCATGCCGTCCGGCGGCTTCTGGGGCGGCGTCGGTGAGCCGACCATCTGCGTGGCTGCGCCGGCGGTGCTCAACGCCATGGCCCGGGCGACCGGCAAGCGCGTCCGTACGTTCCCGCTCAAGAATCACGGCTACACGATGGTGTAGTCGATGCATCGTGTCGTGGCCGCCGCGATCGGGCTCGCCTCGATCGCGGCGGCCGCCGTCGTAGCAGCCGAGCCACCGGCCGGCGCCGCGGCGTGCTCGGGCTGCCATCCCTCGTCGCCGCGCGTTACCTCGCCGGTCGTGCGCCTGGCCGGGCGCGATCGCGCGGAGATCATCAAGGCCATGCAGGACTTCCGCTCGGGCGCGCGGGCCGGCACGGTGATGGATCGCATCGCCAAGGGCTTCACCGACGCCGAGATCCAGGCGATCGCGGCCTGGTACGCTTCGCAGAAGTGAAGGCGACCCGCCGACAGTTCCTCGAGCTGAGCGCCGCGGCGGCCGCGGCCGTGCTCGGGCCGCGCCTGGCTCGCGCCCAGACGAGCGGGCCAAGAGTCGTGGTCGTCGGCGGCGGCTTCGCGGGCGCCAGCTGCGCGCGTGCCCTCCGCCAGGCCGATCCGAAGATCGCGGTGACGCTGGTCGAGCCGAACGCGACCTTCACGGCGTGCCCGTTCAGCAACTCGGTGATCGTCGGCATGCGCGAGCTCTCGGCCCAGCAGTTCACCTACGAGCGCGTTGCCGCCGACGGCATCACGATCTTGCGGACGAGCGCGACCGCCGTCGATGCGCCGGCTAGATCGGTCACGCTCGCCGATGGCGCGAAGCTCGCGTACGACCGTCTCGTGCTGGCGCCGGGCATCGACATCCGGTGGGGCGCGCTGGCCGGCTACGACGAGGCCGCGTCGGCCCAGCTGCCGCACGCGTGGCGTGCCGGGGACCAGACGCTTCTGCTGCGCCGCCAGCTCGAGGCCATGGACGACGGCGGGCTCGTCGTGATCGCGGCGCCGGCCAACCCCTTCCGGTGCCCGCCGGGCCCCTACGAGCGCGCCAGCCTGATCGCGCACTTCCTCAAAACGAAGAAGCCCAAGTCGAAGCTGCTCGTGCTGGACGCGAAGGACACGTTCTCGAAGCAGCGGCTGTTCCAGGCCGCGTGGGCCGAGCTCTATCCGGGCCTGCTCGAGTGGGTGCCGCTCTCCAAGGGCGGCAACGTCACCTCGGTCGACGCCGCCACGCGCACGCTGGTGACCGATTTCGGCAAGCACCAGGCGAAGGTGGCCAACGTCATCCCGCCGCAGAAGGCCGGACGCATCGCGGAGGTGGCCGGCGTCACCGATCGCAGCGGCTGGTGCCCGATCGATCCGGTCACGTTCGAGTCGAAGCTGCAGGCGGGCATCCACGTCATCGGCGACGCCGCGATCGCCGGCGCGATGCCGAAGTCGGCGTTCGCCGCGAACTCGCAGGCCAAGGTGTGCGCCGCCGCGGTGGCCGCGCTCGTCGCCGGCGGCACGCCGTCCTCGCCCAAGCTGATCAACACGTGCTACAGCCTGGTCGCGCCCGACTACGGCATCTCGGTCGCCGGCGTCTATCAGCCGACCAGCGGGCAGCTCGCCGACGTCCCGGGCGCGGGCGGCGTGAGCCCGTCGGACGCGCCGCGCGAGACGCGGAAGGCGGAAGCGGTGCTCGCCGAGGCCTGGTTCCGCACGATCACCGGCGAGGCGTTCGGGTGAGATTCGCCGCGGCGCTCGTGGCCGCCGGCTGCGCGATGGGCGCGGCGAGCGGCGTCGCGAGCGCGCAGGACTCGATCCCGGCTTCGCTCACCGGCGGCAAGGGTGACCCCGCGCGCGGCCGCGCGATCGTCACCAACCGGCAGCTCGGCCTGTGCCTGCTCTGCCACAGCGGCCCGTTCCCGGAGGAGCGCTTCCAGGGCAATCTCGCCCCCGACCTGGCGGGTGCCGGCACGCGCTGGACCGAGGGCCAGCTGCGGCTCCGGATCGTCGATTCCGGCCGAATCAACCCCTCCACGATCATGCCGGCGTATCATCGAGCTGATGGGTTCACGCGGGTCGCGCCGGCGTGGCGCGGCAAGCCCATCCTGAACGCGGAGCAGATCGAGGATGTGGTGGCCTTCTTGACCACGCTGAAGGATTGATGAACGGCGAGACGTCGCGTCGCGAGTTCCTGGCGGGCGCCGCAGCCGGGCTCGGGCTCGGCGCGATCATCACCGTCCGGCCGGCGCACGCGACCCCGCAGGAAATGCAGGAGGCCATCCGGAAGGTCGTCGGCTCGGCCCCGGTCACGAAGGGGCGAGTCAAGCTCGAGCTGCCCCCGCTCTCCGAGAACGGCAACACCGTGCCGCTCACGGTGAGCGTGGAGAGCGCGATGACACCGGCCGAGCACGTGCGGGCCATCCACGTGTTCACGGAGCTGAACCCGCAGCCCGAGGTCGTCACCTTCCGCCTCGGGCCGCGCGCCGGGCGGGCGCGCGTGTCGACGCGCATCCGGCTCGCCAACACCCAGACGGTGACGGCGATCGGCGAGCTGAGCGACGGCTCGTTCTGGTCCGCCACCGCGGCGGTCGTGGTGACCCTGGCCGCCTGTCTCGAGGACGCCTAGCCGTGGCCAACGCCCTCATCAACGTGCCGGACCGCGCGCGGCGCGGCGAGATCATCGAAATCAAGACGCTGATCTCGCACCCGATGGAAACCGGATACCGCCGCTCGCAGCTCGGCGCGCGGATCCCGCGCGACATCGTCCGGCTATTCGTGTGCACCTACAACGGCACGGAAGTCTTCCGCGCCGAGCTCCATCCGGCCATCGCTGCCAATCCATTCTTCGTCTTCTCGACCGTCGCCACCGAGAGCGGGACGCTCGCATTCCAGTGGACCGGCGACAACGGCTTCTCGGCGACCGAGACCGCGACGATCACGGTCGATTGAGCGGGAGAGCTCGCCGCCTCCCGATCGCGCTCTCGATCGTCGCGCTCACCGGGGCGTCGTTTGCCGCCGAGATTCCCCTGGCCGAGCGCCGCTCGGGCTACGAGCTCATGAGCCAGGAGACGCGGGCGATGCAGGACGACGACACCGCCAATCCCGGAATGCTCGGGGTTCTCGAGGGCGGGGCGCTCTGGGCGCGCAAGGCCGGCGCCGCCGGCCGCGCCTGCGCCGACTGCCACGGCGACGCGCGCCAGAGCATGAAGGGTGTCGCCGCGCGCTATCCCGCGTACGACGCCGCGCTGAAGCGGCCCGTGAACCTCGAGCAGCGCATCAACGTCTGCCGCACCGAGCGCCAGCAGGCGCCGACGCTCGCGTACGAAAGCCGCGAGCTGCTCGCGCTCACCGCGTACGTGGCCCGCCAGTCGCGCGGAATGCCGATCGACATCACCGCCGACGCCCGGACGCAGCCGTTCCTCGATGGCGGCCGGGCCGCGTTCTACCGGCGTCAGGGCCAGCTGAATCTCGCCTGCAGCCAGTGTCACGACGATCAGTGGGGACGCAAGCTCGCCGGCAACGTGATCCCGCAGGCGCATCCGACCGGCTACCCCGTTTACCGGCTCGAGTGGCAGAGCCTCGGCTCGCTCCAGCGTCGCCTGCGTAACTGCCTGGTCGGGATCCGCGCCGAGCCGTACGAATATGGCGCGCCCGAGCTGGTCGACCTGGAGCTGTTCCTGATGTGGCGCGCGCGCGGGATGGCGATCGAAACGCCCGCGGTGCGCCCGTAGTGGGCGCCGCAGGCCGTCGCGGGGCTGGGGCCCCGCCGGCCGAGGCGCGCCTATGAACAGACAGTGCTAGACTCCTCCCGAAATCAGCGGGAGGGACCTATGCGAGCGGTGACGTTTTCTCGACTGGGCGGACCCGAGGTGCTCGAGGTGTCGCAGCTGCCGGTGCCCCAACCCGGCCCCGGCGAGGTGCGCATTCGCGTGGCGGCGGCGACGGTCAACCCGACCGACATCAGCTTCCGCTCGGGACGGCAGCTGACGACGGCTCAGCTGGCCGAGATGGGCGTGGTGCCCCCGTACATCCCCGGGATGGAGCTGGCCGGCGTGGTGGACGCCGTCGGCGAGGGCACGCCATGGCACGCCGGCGACCGCGTGATGGCCATCGTCAATCCCCGCCGGCAGGGCGGCGGCGCTCAGGCGGAGCAGGTCGTCGTTCCCGCCGCATCGGTCGCGCGCGTGCCCGAGAAGGCCAGCCTGGAGGCGGCCGCGACCCTGCCGATGAACGGGCTGACCGTGCGCCTCGCGCTGGATCGTCTCGCGCTCAGGCCGGGGCAAACGCTGGGCGTCACCGGCGCGGCGGGCGCCGTCGGCGGTTACGCGGTCGAGCTCGGCGTCGCCGACGGGCTGCGCGTGATCGCGATGGCGCGGGCGCAGGACGAGGCGCTGGTGAGGCGGCTCGGCGCCAAGACGTTCGTGCCCGCAGGCGACGGCGCGATTCGCGCGATGTACGACGAGGCTCCCGGGGGCGTCGATGGATTGATCGACGCGGCGGTGCTCGACGCCGCGGCGCTGCCGGCGATCCGTGACGGCGGCAAGCTGGCCACCGTACGCGGCTTTGCCGGTCCTTCCGAGCGCGGCATCACGATCGAGCCGGTGCGCGTCGCCTCGTACTTGGCGAACCACGAGGCGCTCGATGGCCTGGGGCGGCTGGTGGCGGAAGGTCGGCTCACCCTTCGCGTGGGCGAGACGTTCCCGCCGGAACGGGCGGCCGAGGCGCAGCGCAAGATGGCCGCCGGCGGGACCCGCGGGCGGCTCGTGATCGTGTTCTGATTCCGGGCGCCCGGCACGTTCCGGGCGCACAGCAAGGAGTGCTGCGATGACGGACGGCAAAGGACCTCTGAACGGAATCCGCGTGATCGACCTGGGACGCCATCAGGCGGGGCCACGCTGCGCCCAGGTGCTCGCTCGTCTGGGCGCCGAGGTCATCAAGGTCGAGCGCATCGGCGGCGAGGAGACCCGGTATCACTCGCCGTGGGTCGGCAAGCAGAGTGCGTACTGGGTTCAGTACAACAGCGGCAAAAAGAGCGTGAGCATGGACATGCGCAAGGAAGAGGGCAAAGCGGCCCTGCGCAAGCTGGTCAAGGTGTCCGACGTGCTCGTGCAGAACTTCCGGCCGGGGACCATCGAGGAGATGGGCTTCGGCTACGACGTGCTGAAGACGCTGAACCCGCGCATCATCATGGTCAACGTCTCCGCGTACGGGCAGTTCGGGCCCTATCGCGATCAGATCGGCTACGACCCGATCGGCCAGACCATGTCCGGCGTCGCCATGGTCACCGGCGAGGACGGCATGCCGCCGATTCGCGCGGGGGTGCCCATCATCGATCGCACCACCGCGTTGCACTCGGCGATCGGCACGCTGGCGGCCCTTCACGAGCGGAATATTTCGGGCGAGGGGCAGAGCCTCGACGTGTGCCTGGCGGACTCCGGCTACAGCATGACCGAGATTCCCATCACTGCGTATCACGGCGCCGGAATCGAGCCTCAGCGCGGCAAGTCCGATGCGCCGCCTAGCGGGATGTACCCCTGCAAGGACGGCTGGGTCCTGATCGCCGCCGGCGACCAGCATCACTGGCATCGGGTGTGCGCGGCGCTGGGCAAGCCCGAGTGGCAGCAAGATCCGCGCTTCACCACTCGCCGCGATCGCGGCAAGCACGGCGAGGCCATCAACGAGGCGATGCGCGAGCTGATGTCGGCGATGACGATGAAGGACGCCATCGCGCACTTCACAAAGCACGACGTGGTCGCCGCGCCGGTGAACACGATCGCGCAGGCGGCCAAGGATCCGCACCCGTGGGAACGGCGGGCCATGGTCGAGGTGCCCGACTTCCTGGCCGGCAAGATCGCGGTGTCCGGCGACTTCTGGCACTTCAGCCGTACGCCGGCCGTCGTCGGCTCCACCCCCAAGGTGGGCGAGCACAATGAAGAAGTACTCGGCCTCCTGGGCTATTCGAAGGACGAGATCGCCAAGCTCTACGCGAACGG
>DASRIY010000038.1:0-13016 GCA_035649755.1 Candidatus Methylomirabilota bacterium | reverse complement strand
CAGCTGACGTTCTAGCAAGGAGAGATCGATGAAGGCCGGCCAGGCGGTCCTCGAAGCGCTGCGCGCCGAAGGCGTCGAGTACACCTTCGGCGTGGTGGGAACGACCACTAACAGCATCGTCACCGAGATGTACGGGCGGAGTGATATCCGCTTCGTCGACACCCGGCACGAAGAGGGCGCGGCCTTCATGGCGTACGGCTACGCCCGCGCTTCGGGAAAGCCTACGGCCTGCATCACGACGTCCGGGCCCGGCACCACCAACCTCGTCACCGGCATCGCGCTGGCCTACAAGGGGCGCGCGCCGGTGATCGTGATCGCCGGCGACGTTGCGCGCGACTACATCTACCGCGATGGTGCGCAGGCGTTCGACCTCGTCGGGCTCTTCAAGCCCATCACCAAGCTCGCGCTCGAGGTGAACAGGACCGAGCGAATTCCCGAGATGTTCCACTACGCGTTCCGGGCCGCACTCTCGACCAAGCAGGGGCCGGCCTTCCTCGATATTCCGCGCGACCTCCTCGACGATCAGACCGTCACCGGCGAGCCGCTTCGCCCGGGCACCTACCGGGCGGTCGAGACGCGTATCGCGGGCGACGCGCAGGCCATCCAGCGCGCGGCGGCATTGCTGGCGCAGGCGCAGCGGCCGCTCCTGCTCGCGGGCGGCGGCATCATCGACGCGGAGGCGAGCAAGGAAGCGGTCGCGCTGGCCGAGCTGCTGGACATGGCGCTCGTGCCCTCGTACGGCCACAACGACGTCGTGCCCAACAGCCATCACCTCTACGTCGGCCCGCCGGGCGGCCGCGGCTCCGCCGAGGCGGCGGAAGCGCTGCACCGCGCCGACGTCATCCTGGCCCTGGGGACGCGCCTCAATCAGGCGACGACGTTCTGGGACTACCGCGTCATCAACCGTGAGACGAAGATCGTCCAGGTCGACATCGACGCCCAGGAGATCGGCCGCAACTATCCGGTGGCGGTCGGCATCGTGGGTGACGCGCGGGCCGTGGCCGAGCAGCTGCTCCGCGCCGTGCGCGAGACGCATGGACAGGGCAGCACCAGGAGCGCGTGGCGAAGCGAAGTGGCGGCCCTGGCGGCTCGGCGGCAGGCACGGCTCCAGGCCGAGCTGTCCCTGACGGCGAGCCCGATGATGCCGCAGCGGGTGTTCCCGGAGCTGCGACGCGTCTTGCCGCGCGACTGCATGGTGACGATCGACGCGGGCGTCGCGCCGGGGCTGGGCTACGACCGGCTCCACTTCGAGACGCCGCGCACGATGTTCAACTACGCCGGGCACGGCGGGCTCGGCATGGGCTACTGCGTCGGCCTCGGGACCAAGCTCGGCCGGCCCGACCGCTCGGCCGTCAGTCTGCAGGGCGACGGCGGATTTCTCTACACATCGGGCGAGATCAACACCGCGGTGCGCTGGCGCATCCCGCTGGTCAGCATCGTGCTGAACAATAGCTGCCACGGCGCCGAGAAGGCCCAGCAGCAGCGCCACTTCGGCGCGCGCTACATCGGCGTCGACCTCGTCAACCCGCGCTTCGACAAGCTGGCCGAGGTGTACGGCGCGCGCGGAATGTACGTGCAGCGTCCGGAGGAGATCGGCGACGCCGTGAAGGAGGCGCTCGCGGCGAACGGTCCCGTGGTGATCGAGATCCCGGTCGCCGAGTACTTCCCGCCGGCGGCGCCCACACCGGGCGGACCGGCCCGGCACTGACGCGCGCCTAGGGCGGTCGAGACGGTCGCGGGCCGGTCAGGCCGGAACAGGGACGGCGCGCCGCATCCGCAACAACGCCTCTCTCACGACCGAGCACTGCCACTCCAGATTCGAGTGCGGGCCGACGTGAAAGAAGACCGCCGGGCGCCCGCTCATGCGCTCCGACCATCCGAGGGCGTCCCAGTACGCGCGATTGCAGTAGTAGGTGCCGATGCCGCTCGCGCTCGACACCCCGCGCACTTTCATGTCGGGCGCGATCAGCGTTGCGAAGCCCGACGTTCTCGTGCGTGCCCCCGGGAGCCGTAGCGGGCCGATCTGGGAGGCCGGGTCGTAGGCGCGTGGCTCGAGGCGAATGCTGGAGAGCAGGTCTTCGCCCATCAGCAGGACACCCGAAGGCCCTTCGGACAGGCGATCTTCCAGTTTTGTGCACGCGGCGGCGCTCACCGGCAGCACTTCGAATGTCAGCTGGTCGACGAAGTCGTAATCGGCTCTGAGCAGGCCAAGGATGTCCCGGCTCCGATTGCCTCGCAGTCCTGGGACGCTGCCGCGGACGATGCCGAACGGCTCGAAGGCAGTAACGAGAATCGCAGGTCCCGCTGCCATGGCCCCCAAAACGATCCTGAGTCCGCGCGATGGCCCTGTCAAGGCGGTGTTTACCTTCGAGGTAATTGATCGGCGCTCGCGCCGCGTTGACGATCACGCCAGGGAGGGTAACCACATGCTGACGATGGAAGATTACGCCAGGCAGCCTCGCGAGCAGCGCATGCAGCGCCTCACCCGCACCGCCGACGAGCTGGCCGCCGCCATCAAGGGCCGGAGCGACGGCGTTCTGTCCCGCCGGCCCGATGCCAAGAACTGGGCGGCCAAGGAGATCGTCTGCCACCTGCGCGACACCGAGGAAGTCTTCGCGGCGCGCGTCGAGCAGGTGCGGGTCATGGACGTCGACCCGCGATGGGGCGACTCGAATGCCGACCGCATGGCCGAGGAGCGCCAATATCTAAAGAACGACGTCGAGGAAGCGCTCGTTGCCTTTCGACGGCGCCGGGCGGAGACGCTGGAGCTCTTCGCCGGGCTCGCGCCCGGGCAGTGGGAGAAGGGCGGCATCCATCCCGTCCGCGGGCGGTTCACGATCGACCAGGTCCTGTCGATCATGGCCTGGCACGATGACAACCATCTGGATCAGCTCGCTCGCGCGCTGGAGGGCCGAGTATAGCCAGGTGGCTACCCGTTTCGTGGCCACCTGGGCATTGCGGGGCTTCGCCGATGCCGCTATTACCTGCTCGTGTGCTCGATCTTCGCGGGTGTGGCGGTGCTGCTGCTCCTCGTCAGCTCACCGGTATCCGCGCAGCCGCCGACTCCGCCGGAGACACGAGAGCCGCAGCCGTCCGAGCCGCAGCCCTCGTCACCGGTTGCGAAGCCCCCCGAGGTCATGCCCCTCGCGCCCGTCCGGGTCATCGGCACGACGCCGGTGCCGTCGCTCGGAATCCCGCTCGACAAGTACCCCGGCAATGCGCAGCGCGTGACCACCGAGGACATCAAGGACCAGAACCTCGTCAATCTTCCGGATCAGCTGTTTCGCAACTTCGGGTCGGTCAACACTATCGGCGCCCAGGGCAATCCCTGGCAGAGCGACCTGACCTATCGGGGCTTCCTGGGCGGGCCGCTGACCGGGAGCCCAATAGGGTTGTCGGTGTACCTGGACGGCATGCGCTTCAACGATGGGTTCGGCGACACGATCAACTGGGATCTGATCCCACAGTTTTCCATCTCCACCGTCGACATCATTCCCGGCTCCAACCCGCTCTTTGGATTGAACACGCTCGGCGGCGCGCTCTCGGTGCGCACCAAGCGCGGCTTCGACAACCCGGGGCTCGAGCTGAGCGTCTCCGGCGGCTCCTGGGGGCGGTGGGCCGTCGAGGGCGAGTACGGCGGATCACGGGGACCGTTCGACTGGTTCATCGGCTTCAACGTCCTCAACGAGAACGGCTGGCGCGACGAGTCCGCGAGCCAGCTGCGCCAGGCGTTCGCGAAGGTGGGGTACCGAACGAAACAATCCGACGTCGAGCTGAGTTATACGTTTGCCAACAACCAGCTCGTCGGCAACGGGCTCGCTCCCGAGAGTCTACTGGCGATCGACCGACGCGCCGTCTACACATTTCCCGACGAGACCAAGAACCTCATGAACCTGGTCAACCTGCGGGGCAGTCAGTGGCTGACCGACACGCTGCTGCTGTCGGGCGACCTCTTCTACCGCAACTACCGGCGTGACACGACGAACGGCGATGCCGAGGCGACCTGCGTCGACGACGCCAGCGGCAACCAGGTTTTCGCCGCGAACGGGCGCCCGCTCCACCCGGGCCTCTGCCAGGGCTCGGCCGTCGGCTTCGTCGACGAGCAAGGCAACGCGCTCGCCGGGAACCTGGGGCTGGAGGCGGAAGGCGAGGACCGCAAGACCACGACGAAGACCAACGACTGGGGCGCGACGCTTCAGCTCCAGCATCGCGGCAAGATCATGGGCCGCGACAACCGGCTCACCGTCGGCGTCGCCTACGACGGTCATTCGACCCGCTTCACCCAGAGCGAAGCGCCCTCGGCCTTCGCGCCGCGTGGAAACAGCATGGGCACTGTGCGAACCGGTGACTTCGAGACCGACGTGGATGTGGCCACCGGGCAGCAGAACGTCGGCGTCTATCTCGCCGATACCTTCGAGATCGTTCCGCAGCTCGGCGTCACGGTCGCCGGTCGCTACCAGCACGTGAGCATCAAGATCCGTGATCGGTCGGACATGAATCCCGCGCTCGACGGAAACCACTCCTTCAATCGCGTGAGTCCGGCGGTAGGGATCACGTACCAGCCTCTCACCGCGCTGACCGGGTTCTTCAGCTTCAGCGAGGGGTTTCGCGCGCCCACGCCGGCCGAGCTCACGTGCGCCGACCCCGACGCGCCCTGCCGGCTCCCCAACGCGTTCGTCGCCGATCCGCCGCTCGACCCGGTCATCGCGCGCACGTACGAATTCGGGCTGCGCGGGAAGCTGCCGCTCGGGGACGAGCTCTTGTGGAGCCTGGCCCTCTTTCGCACCGACCTGAAGGACGACATCATGTTCATCGTCGCGGAGACCGGCGGCGCCGGCTTCTTCCAGAACGTCGCGAAGACGCGGCGCCAGGGCGTGGAGGTCGGGCTGCAAGGGCGGTGGAGGTGGCTCAAGTACTTTCTGAGCTACGCCTTCATCGACGCGACGTACCAGAGCGACGAGACGCTGGCGAGCGTCACCGATCCCAACGGCGTCCAGGTGAAGTCGGGCGACCACATTCCGGGCATCCCCGCCCAGAACCTCAAGCTCGGCGTGGAGGTCGAACCACTGAAGAATCTCTTCTTGAGCGCGAACGTCATCTACGCGTCCGGAACCTACCTGCGCGGGGACGACGGCAACCACCAGCCCATGCTGGACGACTACACGACGCTGAACCTCGGCGTGCGATGGGTTCCGATCAAGTACCTCGAGGTGTGGGGACGGGTCGACAACGTGACCAACGCGCACTATTCGACGGCGGGGGCCCTGAACTTCAACGCCTTCACGAATCCGATCACCGTCGAGCGATTCGTCGCGCCCGGCGCGCCCATCGCCGGCTGGGGCGGCGTCAAGGTGCGCTTCTAGGTCGGCACCGAGCCGGGTGTCGCCTGGCCCGCGAGGATCATCCGAAGCTGATCCGTATCGACCGGCTTCACGAGATGGGCGTCGAAGCCGGCCGCCTGGGCTCGTTTCCGATCGAGGGGCTGACCGTAGCCGCTGATGGCGACGAGCCGCATCGCGGCGCCGCGGGCCGACGCACGCAGCCGACGGGCGACTTCGAAGCCGTCGATCCCGGGCAGCCCGAGGTCGACCAGGACAATCGCGAAATCCTCATTCTGGGCCTGGTCGACGCCATCCTCGCCGCTGGCCGCGGCCGCGACGTGATGTCCGTCCAGCTCGAGCAGCAGGCGCAGGCCCTCGCGCGCGTCGTCGTTGTCCTCGACGAGGAGGATGCGCCGGGCAAGCGCCGCCGCCGAGGTGGCCGTCTCCTCCGGGGCCGCCGGCGCGGCGCTTGCGGGCAAGCGGACGACGAGCTCGCTGCCGAGGCCTTCGCCCGCGCTGCGCGCCTCGACGGAGCCGGCGTGAAGCTCGACCAGCCGGCGGACGAGTGTCAGGCCGAGGCCGAGGCCGTCGGCGTGTGACTGGCCCGTCGCGCGCCCCCGAACGAAGAGATCGAAGATCTGCGGCAGCAGGGCGGACGGAATCCCGCGGCCCGTGTCGTTGACGCGCAGGACGGCCTCGACGCCATCGCGCTGCACGCCGATGATCACGCGACCACCGCGCGGGGTGTAACGGATCGCGTTGTCCAGAAGGTTCGCCACGACCTGCTCGAGCCGGGACGCGTCGCCGTATACCCACACGGGCTCGGTTTTCAAGACAACCTCGTGCGCTCCGGTCCGGCCGGCCACCTCGAACGCCTGCAGCGCGCGCCGGGCCACGTCGGCCAGCGCGACCGGCTGGCGCTCGATGATGATCCGGCCGGTGGTGACCCTCGCGACGTCGAGCAGGTCGTCGACCAAGCGGGTCAGGTGTCGGCTCTGGCGTCTGATGATCGCCCGGACCCGTGCGGTGTCGTCGTCCTGACGGCCGATTCGCTCGAGCACGCCTACCGCGTTGCTGATCGCGCCCAGGGGATTTCGAAGCTCGTGGGCGAGCATCGCGAGGAACTCGTCCTTGCGACGATCGCGTTCCTCGATCTCGCGGTAGAGGCTTCGGTTGTCGAGGGCGATGGCCGTGCGGCTCGCGAGGTCGCGAACGAGATCGATGTCGGCCGGGGTGTAGCGGCGGCCGGAATCGAGCATGGCGAAGGCGAGCGCGCCGAGCGCGGTGCCGCGTGCCGTCAGCGGCGCCACGATGGCCCATATCTCGCTTCCGTTCGTCGTGGGCAGCGTCTCGAGCTTGTGGCTCTCGATCACGCGCAGCGCGGCGGCGAGCAGCTCGCGGTGCGAGCCGATCGCGGAGACCAGCGGACCGAGCTGCGTGTCGGGCTCGACGCCGAGCCAGTCGCCCTCGGCGGTGGACAATCGGACGGCATCGGCCGGTACGAGGCCGGCGAGATCGGCCATAGAGGGGAGCACGCAGCGCAGCAGATCGCGAGCGATCGAGGCGCCGTCGAGGGGGCGGGCCAGCACGCGCGTGGCTTCGGCCAGGACTTCCAGGCGGGCGTTGGCGGCCTCGGCGGCCGCGCGCGCCGCCTGCTCGGCCGCCATGGCGACGCGCTCTTCGGCGTGGCGCTGCGCCTGCGCGTGCATCCTGGCCAGCTCGACGAAGACCTTGACCTTGGTGCGCAGGATGTCCGGCAGGAAGGGGCTGAAGAGATAGTCGACGGCGCCGAGCGAGTAGCCGCGCGCCGCGTGAAGCTCGTCGGTGTCGGCGGTGACGAAGATGATGGGCACGTTTCGAGTCCGGGGGCGCTGTCGGATCAGGGTGGCCGTCTCGAAGCCGTCCATCTCCGGCATGTTGACGTCGAGCAGGATCACCGCGACGTCGTGGTCGAGCAGATAGCGCAGAGCCTCACGGCCGGAATCGACGGCGACGATGTTTTCGCCGAGCTCGGCCAGTACGGACTCGACGGCCATGCGCTGGCCGAGGGTGTCGTCGACGATCAGGATGTCGACGCGGTTGCCGCCGACTCCTTCGCTCGCGCTCATCACCCTGGCCGGTTCCGGTCGGGTCACGGCTAGCGAATCAGCCACGCCCGCAGCATCGCGACCAGCTCCTCGGGGTCGACCGGCTTGGCCAGATAATCCCACGCCCCGGCCTCGATGCACTTCTCACGATCGCCCTTCATCGCCTTGGCGGTGACCGCGATGATCGGAACGTCCTTGAATCGCGGATCCAGCCGGATCTGCCGCGTGGTCTCCATGCCGTCCATCTGCGGCATCATGATGTCCATCAAGACCACGTCGATGTCCGGGTAGGCCTGCAGCGTCTTGATGGCATCCTGGCCGTTCTCCGCGGAGACGACCAGCAGGTGGTGCTCCTCGAGGACGCTGGTGAGCGCGAAGATGTTGCGGATGTCGTCGTCCACGATCAGGGCCTTCTTGCCGCCGAGCGCCTTGTTGCCGCCGTGCAGGTCGGTGAGGATTCGCCGCTGCGCCGGCGAGAGATCGCCGAAGCGCCGGTGGAGGTAGAGCGCGGTCTGATCCAGGAGCCTCTGCTCGGTGCGCACGTCCTTGACCGTCAGCCCCGGCAAGACGCGCTTGAGCGCCTCGACCTGAGCCTCGCCCTCGCGCTCGCCGTGGACCAGTACCGTCACGGGTCGGGCCATGGCGTTCCTCACGAGGCGCTTGGCGAAATCCTGCAACGTCACGTCGCGCACCTCCGGGCTCAGGATCAGGCAGTCCGGCAGGCGCCGCTCAAGAGCTGCGATGGCTTCGGCGCCAGAGCCGACGGCCGTGACGCTCACGTCGGGGCCGCCCAGCAA
This sequence comes from Candidatus Methylomirabilota bacterium, assembly GCA_035649755.1. Lineage (GTDB taxonomy): Bacteria > Methylomirabilota > Methylomirabilia > Rokubacteriales > CSP1-6 > AR31. The sequence goes on along the minus strand of DASRIY010000038.1, from coordinate 4,811 downwards.
CCCTCCCAGCTGCTCTCGGCGCGGTGCATCGGGCTCGACGATCAGGAGCTCGCGCGTGGCCTCTTCGGCGTAGCGCTTGATGGCGGCCACCGCGTCCTCGAGCGCCGCACCGGTGGCGAGTGGCTTGGTGATGACCAGTCGCGCGCCGTGCCGTAGGCCGCGGTCGGCGTCGTCGCTCGTGGTGATGATGTAGATCGGGATGTGCCGGGTCGCCATGTCGTTCTTGATGCGCTCGAGCACCCAGTAGCCGTTGATGTCGGGCAGCGAGATGTCCAGGGTGATGGCGATCGGCTGGAACTCCTGACTCAGGCTCAGCGCGGCGGCCCCGAACGACGTGATCACGCCCTTGAAGCCCTGGAGGTGCGCTTCGTCGAGGATGGCGCGCGCGAACGCGGCGTCGTTCTCGACGATGAGCAGGACGCGGTCTCCCGGCGCGATGGCGCGGCGGTCGTCGCTGTCCTCCTCGATCGGGATCGCGGTCGCCGACTCGGCGAGCACCGCCGCGATTGGCGCGCGCGTGGCCGGCACCTGGGGCGCCTCTTCGGCGCGGGACGCCGGGCGGCGCGGGGTCGGCGGCGGCGCGTACGTGAGCGGCAGGTACAGTGTGAAGGTACTGCCGTGGCCGTGCGAGCTCATGAGATGGATCTCGCCGCCGAGCAAGTGCGCGAGCTCCCGGCTGATGGCCAGGCCAAGGCCGGTGCCGCCGTACGTGCGGCTCGTGCTGCCGTCGGCCTGCTGGAACGCCTCGAAGATGATCTGTTGCTTTTCGGGCGGGATGCCGATGCCCGTATCGGCCACCGAGAAGGCGATCGCGGGGCCGCCCCCCTGAAGGGCCAGGTTGTCCAGGCCGGCCGGGTCGGTCGGGCCGATGGTCAGATCGACGCGGCCGTGCCGTGTGAACTTGAAGGCGTTCGACAGGAGATTCTTGAGGATCTGCTGGAGCCGCTTGGCGTCCGTCTGCATGGCGCGGGGGAGATCGGGCTGCAGATGGATGCGGAACTCGAGGCCCTTGGCCTCGGCGAGGTGATTGAACGTGCGCTCGACGAAGCCGTTCAGGTCTCCGAACCACACCTCACCGACGTCGACGACGACCGTCCCGGACTCGATCTTGGAGAGGTCGAGGATGTCGTTGATGAGGTTCAGGAGGTCGTTCCCCGAGGAGTGAATGGTCTTGGCGAATTCCGTTTGCCGGGAGCTCAGGTTTCCGTCGGGATTCTTCGACAGCTGATCGGACAGGATCAGCAAGCTGTTCAGCGGGGTGCGGAGCTCGTGCGACATGTTCGCGAGAAATTCCGACTTGTACTTCGAGGTCAGGGCGAGCTGGGCGGCCTTTTCCTCGAGCGCCTGACGAGCCAGCTCCACCTCGCGGTTCTTGCGCTCGACCTCGGCATTCTGGTGAGCGAGGAGCTGCGCCTTTTCCTGGAGCTCCTGGTTGGTCTGTCCGAGCTCGGAGGCGAGTGACTGTGACTGGGCAAGCAGCGTCTCCGTGCGCATGTTGGCCTCGATCGTGTTGATAACGATCCCGATCGATTCGACCAGGAGGTCGAGCAAGGCCTTGTGGGTCGGGCTGAAGCGGTCGAACGATGCCAGCTCGATCACGCCCTTGACCTCGCCCTCGAAGAGCACCGGCAAGATGATGAGGCTGGCCGGGGTGGCGCCGCCGAGCCCCGATCTGATGACGTAGTTGCGCGGCACGCTGTCGAGCAAGAGGCCGCGCTTCTCGCGCGCGCACTGGCCGACCAGGCCCTCGCCGATCCGGAACACCGTCGGCGCCTCGGCCTCGAGCGCGTACCCGGCGAGCAGCTTGAGCCGCTGCGGCTGCTCGTCGGAGGCGTCCAGCAGGTAGAAAGCGCCGCGGTGGGCGGAGACGACCGGCGCCAGCTCCGACAGGATGAGCCGCCCGACTTCCAGCAGGTCCTTCTGGCCCTGGAGCATCCGGCTGAACTTGGCGAGGTTGGTCTTGAGCCAGTCCTGCTCGCTGTTCTTGAGCGTCGTCTCGCGCAGGTTACGGATCATCTCGTTGGTCGTGTCCTTGAGGACCGCCACCTCGCCGCGCGCGTCGACGGTGATCTCGCGAGTCAGGTCACCCTTGGTCACCCCGGTGGCCACCTCGGCGATGGCGCGGACCTGCGTGGTGAGATTGGCCGCAAGCTGGTTCACGTTGTCGGTGAGGTCCTTCCAGGTGCCGGCCGCGCCGGGCACGCGCGCCTGACCGCCGAGCTTGCCCTCGACGCCGACCTCGCGCGCGACGGTGGTGACCTGGACGCCGAACGTCGCGAGCGTGTCGATCATGGAGTTGATCGTGTCGGCCAGCTCGGCGATCTCGCCCTTGGCCTCGAGCGTGAGCTTGCGCCGCAGATCGCCGTTGGCGACGGCGGACACGACGCGCGCGATGCCGCGCACCTGACCGGTGAGGTTGCCGGCCATGAAGTTGACGGAGTCGGTGAGGTCCTTCCAGGTGCCGGCGACGTCCTTGACCTCGGCCTGGCCGCCGAGCTTGCCCTCGGTGCCGACCTCGCGCGCCACGCGCGTGACCTCGGCGGCAAAGGAGCGGAGCTGGTCGACCATGCGGTTGACGGTGTCCTTCAGGTCCAGGATCTCGCCGCGCACGTCGACGCTGATCTTGCGAGAAAGATCGCCGGCGGCGACCGCCTTCGTCACGTCCGCGATGTTGCGGACCTGCGCGGTGAGGTTGCCGGCCATAAAGTTGACGGAGTCGGTGAGGTCCTTCCAGGTCCCGGCCACGTCCTTGACGTCGGCCTGGCCGCCGAGCTTGCCCTCGGTGCCGACCTCGCGGGCCACGCGCGTGACCTCGGCCGCGAACGATCTGAGCTGATCGACCATGCGGTTGACGGTGTCCTTGAGCTCGAGGATCTCGCCGCGCACGTCGACGCTGATCTTGCGAGAAAGATCGCCGGCGGCGACCGCCTTCGTCACGTCGGCGATGTTGCGGACCTGCGCGGTGAGGTTGCCGGCCATGAAGTTGACGGAGTCGGTGAGGTCTTTCCAGGTCCCGGCCACGTCCTTGACGTCGGCCTGGCCGCCGAGCCGGCCCTCGGTGCCGACCTCGCGGGCCACGCGCGTGACCTCGGCCGCGAACGATCTGAGCTGGTCGACCATGCGATTGACGGTGTCCTTGAGCTCGAGGATCTCGCCGCGCACGTCGACGGTGATCTTGCGCGACAGATCGCCGTTGGCGACGGCGGTCGTCACCTCGGCGATGTTTCTGACCTGAGCCGTCAGGTTGCCCGCCATGGAATTGACCGAATCGGTCAGATCTTTCCACGTCCCCGCGACGTCTCGCACGTCGGCCTGACCGCCGAGTTTTCCTTCGGTGCCGACTTCTCGGGCCACGCGCGTGACCTCGGCGGCGAAGGAGCGGAGCTGCTCGACCATGAGATTGACCGTCTTCGCTGTGCGCAGGAACTCGCCTTCGAGCAGGTGGTCGTCGACTTCGAGGGCCATGCTCTGTGAGAGGTCACCCTTGGCCACCGCGCCGATCACCCGCGCGGCCTCGCTGGTCGGTTGCACCAGGCTGGTGACCAGCGAGTTCACGTTCGCGACCGAGTCCGCCCACGCGCCCGAGACTGGCCCGACGGACGCCCGCTCCGTGATCTTCCCGTGCTGGCCGATTGCGCGACGGAGCCGCTCGAGCTCCGAGGCGAGGTGGTGGTTCAGCTCGACCACCTCGTTGAAGGTGTCTGCGACCTTCCCCGCAACGCCCGTCCAGTGATCCGGCAAGCGCGCCGAGAAATCGCCCTGACGTACGGCCTTGAGAGCGCTGAGGAGTTTGGGCAGGACCATGCTGCTCGAAGCCTGTGTGGGACGAGCCATCCGTGCTGCTCCTTGCCGCCTCGCGTGGCGGACACACGTTTCCTGGGATCGGGTGATCGCCGGGGGGGCATATGGCAAGGGAGATGCCACGAAAGGGGAAGATCGACGCGGTCTAACGTCTTGTTTTCAAAAAGGCAGGGTGCAGCGACGGCTGACGCCCGAGTACTCTCTACCGAGTAATCGTTACACGGACGTCAACATATCGTCGTCGCCCGCGGCCAGTCGGTGCGAGAACCGGCTGCGCGGTGACGCAGAGCCAGCGCCTGACTCTCCAGGGGCGCGAGGCTGCTCGCCCGTCAGCGAGACGCCGCCGCTACACCCGTCCGGTGAGGAGCAGCACCAAGACGACGAGGAGGATGATGCCGAGCCCGCCGCTCGGGTAGTAACCCCACCCAGTGCTGTAGGGCCACGCCGGCAGGGCGCCGACGAGAGCCAACACCAGGATGACGATCAGGACTGTCGACAGCATTGCGCGTTCCCCCTTTCCATCAGGTGAATCCTTGAGTCTCCTACGTGGCAATGACCTTGCCAAATGAAGCAACGCGCTGCTGGCGAGGGAAATCGGCGAGGGAAATCGCCGTGCGCCGTGGGATCTCGAGGTGGCGAGCTTCGAGGGCATCCGAATGAGCGCAAGGCAGATGTTTCTCGGGAGTCTGTACATTCTGCTCGGATGACCCACCGACGGCGCCACGATCTCGTAGTAAGCCCTTGCGCGCTGCCTACGCTCACGGCAGACTTTTCTTAGAATGAGTGATAAGGGCGAGTTCACCCCGGGCGAGCCGACCTTGGCATCGCCGGCGATCCGACGGCGGCGCATCCTGATTGTCGACGACAACGAGGACGCGCGCGAGGGGTTGCACCTTTTGCTGGCCTATGCGGGTCACGAGGTCCAAACCTCGCAAGACGCGTCGGGCGCGCTGGAGAAGCTGCGAACCTTCCAGCCCGAGATCGCCTTGGTCGACATCGGTCTTCCCGGC
>DASRIY010000037.1:0-7518 GCA_035649755.1 Candidatus Methylomirabilota bacterium | reverse complement strand
GTCTTCCTCCACGCCGAGCAGCGAACGGGCGAGCGCACTGCCGCGCCGTTCGTGCTGGTGCACGGGCTGGCGTCCAACGTCCGGCTCTGGGACGGCGTCGCCGCGTACCTGCACGCGCTCGGCCACACGGTCGTCGCGATCGACCAGCGTGGCCACGGCCGCTCCGACGCGCCGGATGCCGGATACGACCTCGACACCGCCATCGCCGACCTGCGCGCGCTGATCGATGCCCTCGGGCTCGAGCGGCCGGTGCTTGCCGGCCAGTCCTGGGGCGGCACGGTGGTGCTGGAGGCGGCGTGGCGGAGCCCCGCGGCAGTTCGCGGCGTCGCGTGCATCGACGGCGGCGTGGTCGACCTCGCCCAGTCGTATCCGGAGTGGGAAGACTGCCTCGCCAAGCTCACGCCGCCGGCGCTCGATCACCTCACGCTGGCCGAGCTCGAGTCGAGGATTCGCAAGGGCGTGCCGCATTTCACCGACGACGCCGTCCGCGCCTACTTGCACTGCTTCCGCGCGCGCGCCGACGGGACGATCGAGGCGCGACTTGCTCGGCGCCATCATCTGTCGATCCTGCGATCGCTCTGGGAGCATCGCCCCTCCTCGCGCTGGGCGAGCTTGAAGACGCCGACGATTCTGATGCTGGCCGATTCAGGTGACCAGACGCGCACCGGCAACAAGCGGCGCGCCGAAGCCTCGGCGCTCGCGGCGGGAGGCCCGGTGCGCTCCATCTGGTTCTCGCCGGGCCATCACGATCTCCATCTCGAGTTCCCATCGCGCGTCGGCGAGCTCCTGGCGGTCGCGGTGCGCGAGGGATTCTTCGCGTGAGCTCCCGCCTGCCGCGCATCCTCGCGATCATGGGGTCGGGCGAGACCGCGCCCACCATGGTCACGCCGCATCGCGACATCGTCGCGCGCCTGGGGGATCCGACGCCCCGCGCAGTCCTGCTCGACACGCCCTATGGCTTCCAGGAGAACGCGTCGGAGATCACGCAGCGGGCGATCGAGTACTTCAGCCATCGCGTCCAGCTCACGATCGAGCCGGCCGGCTTTCTGGGTCCGCTGGCCGCCGACCAGACGCAGCGCACGCCGATCGCCGAGGCCGCCGCCCTCTCGCGGCTTCGCACGGCGGGCTTCGTCTTCGCCGGCCCGGGCAGCCCGTCGTACGCCCTGTCGGTGTGGAAGGGGTCGCCGGTGCCCGAGGCCCTGGCCAACAAGCTCGCCGAGGGGGGCGCCGTCGTGTTTTCGAGCGCGGCGGCCCTGACGCTGGGGAGCTTCAGTGTGCCCGTCTACGAGATCTACAAGGTCGGCCATCCCGTGCACTGGCTCGACGGGCTCGACCTCTTGAAGGCGGCGGGCTTCGAGGGCTCGTGCGTGGTCGTTCCGCACTACGACAACGCGGAGGGCGGCACGCACGACACGCGCTTCTGCTACATGGGCGAGCGCCGTCTCGCGGTGATGGAGACGATGCTGCCGGACGACGCATGGGTGCTCGGCATCGACGAGCACACCGTGCTGATCATCGATCTCGACGCGCGCACCGCCACGGTGTCCGGCCGCGGCAGCCTCACGGTCCGCCGGCGCGGCGCCTCACAGGTGTTCGCCGCCGGCCAGAAGCTCGGGCTCGACGCGCTGCAGGCCGCAGCTCGCGGCGACACCGCGCGCGGCCGCGCGTCGGAGCCCGCGACCGTCGCGCCGGCGGCGCCGGCGGAAGAGAAGGCCCCGGCGCAGCGGTCGCCGCTCCTTGCCGAGGTGGCGCGGCTCGAGCAGGCGTTCGAGGCGGCCATCGCCGGCCGCAAGGCGTCCGAGGCGGCCGAGGCCATCCTGACCCTCGATCGCGCGATCGCCGAGTGGTCGGCGGACACGCTGCAAACCGACGATCCCGATCGCGCGCGGGCCGTTCTGTACTCGCTGGTGCAGCGGCTGGGCGAGGCCGCGGCGGGCGGCCTTCGCGACCCGCGCGAGCTCCTGGCTCCGCTGGTCGAGAGCCTGATCACACTGCGCGGCGAGCTGCGGGCGGCAAAGGCCTTCGAGCTCGCCGATCGTGTACGCGACCGCTTGATCGCGGCGCGCATCGAGCTGCGCGACACGCCGGGGGGCACCGTCTGGGAATTGCGGGAGTAAGCCGGCCGCTGTCGGCGGCGGGTCTCTCTGAAATGCGCTGAGGGGCGGTGATGAGCCGCCCCTCAGTCGTTCAACCGGATGTCGCGGGGCTCGGGAGCCCGCGCGAGTCGTCGCTACGCGCCGTTGTGCGAGGCGTGATGGCGGGCGTTCTTCAGCACGCGACCCGGGTGGGCCCCCGTGTGCTCGCCCTTCTCGAGCAGCACCTCGCCGTTCACCACCGTGTAGTGGATCCCATCGGCCAGCTCGCGCATCCGCCAGCCGTTGGCCGGGAAGTCGTGCACGACGTCTTCCTTCCGCGGGGCGACAGTGTCCGGATCGAAGACGACCAGGTCTGCCGCCATGCCCGGCTGCACGAGGCCGCGATCGTAGATGCCGAATGCCGCCGCCGAGTCGAACGTGAGGCGCTGCACGGCGCGCTCCAGCGACATGATCTTCTTCTCCCGCACCCAGTAGCCGAGCAGGCGGGTGGGGTTGCTGACGTTCGAGTGGAACTGAACGTGCGCGCCGCCGTCGGTCAGCCCGACGACTGCGTACGGCGAGCCGAGGATCTGCGCCACCGCCTCGGTGTCCATGTTGATCTCGCCCAGGCAGAAGCCCGTCTCGAGCTCCTCTTCGACGGCCAGGTCGAGGAACGCATCGACCGGGTGCTTGCCTTGCGCCTTGGCGATCTCGGCGATGTGCTTACCGGCGAGCCCGCGGTTCTTCGCGAGCTTGGGCTCCTCGACGACCATCAGGTCCCAGCGCTGGGAGAACGTCGAGTCCGGACCCAGCGGCGCGTCGACCTCGGCGCGTAGTTTCGCCCGGATCTCCGGGTTGCTATAGGCGCGCAGCTTGTCCGCGTCGGGGCCCTGCAAGATTGGCAGCCACGTGGGCATGCTGCGGAACACCTGGCAGTTCTTCATCGTGAAGCGGTTGAGGATGCTGCCGGGATTGCAGAGCGGGATCGCGCGAATCCCCTGTTTCGCCGTCTCCTCGACGTGCGCCAGGTGCTGGCGCCAGCGCCCGGGCTGGCGCGCCTGCTCGAGCAACGTGTTGTACATGACCGGCCGGCCGGACGCTTCCGAGATGCGGGACAGGAGCCGGTCCTTCATCTCGGGGTTGGTGCCGCCGCCGCACTGGAGCACGCCGGTGCCGGCCTCGCGGAGCACGTCGGCCAGCGCGAACAGCTCGGACTCCGGGGCGCAGGCCGCCGGGATGCGCTTGCCCGCGATGTCGAAGTGGTTCATGTTCCGGGTGATCGAGAGCCCGAGCGCGCCGGCGTCGATCGACTCGCGCACCAGGCGCCGCATGGTCTCGAGCTCGGCAGCGGTCGCGTCGCGGTCGGAGCACTCCTCGCCCATGGCATAGAGCCGGACGGCGGAATGGCCGACGAGCGTGCCGACGTTCACCCCGAGCCGCTGGCCGATCGCGCCCATGTACTGGGGGAAGCTCTCCCAGTTCCACGGCACGCCAGCCTGCAGGACGTCCATCGGGATCGCCTCGACGTACGACAGCATCCCCGCCAGCTTCTCGCGCGCCTCGGGCTTGACCGGCGCGAGCGCCAGCGAGCAGTTGCCGATGATGACCGTCGTGGAGCCGTGGTGGCAGGAATAGGTGCACAGCGGGTCCCACACGACCTGCGCGTCGTAGTGGCAATGGTTGTCGACGAAGCCCGGCGCGATGGCCCGGCCGTCGGCTTCGATGGTCTGGCGCGCGGTGCCGCTGAGACGCCCCACCTCGACGATCTTGCCCCCCGCCACGGCGACGTCGCCGGTGTACGCGGGCCGACCCGATCCGTCGATGACGCGTCCATTCTTGATGAGCAGGTCGTAGGCCATGCTTGGACTCCTCTCCTCGCTACTGCTACCGCACTGCCCTCGCACCATGGGGCCCCCGCCCCACGTCTATGGAGGGGAGGGTACCTCAGAAGTGACCAGATTCGCCATGACGTTGGCCAGGAGCCTCAGACCGACGTTGTCGGCCAGGGTCATGATGGACTCCGGATGGAACTGGACCGCTGCCAGCGGGGCCGTCCGGTGCTCGACCGCCATGATGACCCCGTCGTCGGTCTGGGCGGTCACCTCCAGGACGGCGGGGAGCTTGTCGCGCAGCGCGTAGAGCGAATGATAGCGGCCGGCGACGAACTCCTGGGGGAAGCCGGCGAAGAGACGCCCGCCCAGCACCCGGATTCGCGAGGCCTTGCCGTGAACGGGCGGGTCGAGGACCCCGAGCGTGCCGCCGAAGTACTCGACCATGCCCTGGAGCCCGAGACACACGCCGAAGGCCGGGATGCGCCGCCGCACTAGCGCCTCGAGCGTTCCGGCCACGTCGAAATCGCCAGGGGTTCCGGGACCGGGGGAGAGCACGACCAGGTGCGGCTTCAGGTCGTCGAAGGCGTCGTGGGGAAAGCCGCTGCGGAGCGTGACCACCTCGGCGCCGGTCTGCCTCAGATAGTTGGCGAGCGTGTGCACGAACGAGTCCTGATGGTCGACCAGGAGCACCCGCCGGCCCGAGCTCGGCCGCGCCGCCGGGATCGGCGGCCGGGCCTCCGCGGCGCGACCGCGGCGGATCGTGTCGAGGAATACCGAGGCCTTCAGCTCGGTCTCCGCCTCCTCGGCGTCGGGATCGGAGTCGTAGAGCAGCGTAGCGCCCGCGCGGACCTCGGCGATCCCGTGCTTGACGCGGATGGTGCGAAGGGTGAGCCCCGTGTTCAGGTTGCCGTCGAAGCCCATCATGCCGACCGCGCCGCCGTACCAGGCCCGCGACGAGCGCTCGTGGTCCTCGATGAACTGCATCGCCCACGCCTTGGGCGCCCCGGTGACGGTGACCGCCCACGCGTGGGCCAGGAACGCGTCGAGCGCGTCGAACTCGGGCCGGAGGCGGCCCTCCACGTGATCGACCGTGTGGATAAGGCGGGCGTACATCTCGATCTGACGCCGGCCGATGACGCGAACGCTCCCCGGGACGCAGATCCGCGACTTGTCGTTGCGATCGACGTCCGTGCACATGGTCAGCTCGGACTCGTCTTTGCCCGAGGTGAGGAGCGCGACGATCTGCGAGGCGTCGCCGATCGGATCGCTGCCCCGCGCGATCGTCCCCGAGATCGGGCAGGTCTCGACGCGGTCGCCGTCGACCCGCACGTACATCTCGGGTGAGGCGCCCACGAGGTACTCCGCCTCGCCGAGGTTGATGAGAAAGCCGTACGGCGACGGATTCCGCTCGCGCAGCCGACGGAACAGCTCGGAGGGCGGCTGCGGGCACGCCTCGCGGAAGATCTGGCCCGGGACGACCTCGAACAGATCGCCGCGCGCGAACGACTTGCGCGCCACCCGGACCATAGCCGCGTACTCGCCGGGCGCGTGATCACCCCGGTCCGGCACGCTGCTGGTCCCGACGTACGGCACCGCGCTCCCGGTCCGCGGCAGGCCCGCGGTCGAGCGGCCGACCTCGAAATCGTAGCGCCGCACCGTCGCCAGCTCGCGCTGGTGGTCGACGATCACGAGCTCGTCCGGAAGATAGAGCAAGAGGTCGCGCTGATCGGCGGGTCGCTCGAGCCGGAGCCGGATCGGCTCGAACTGGAACGCGAGGTCGTAGCCGAAGGCACCGTAGAGGCCCAGGTGCGGCTCGTCCTGGTGGCGGAAGAGCGCGCCCAGCGCGCGCAGGAGCGAAAACACCGACGGCTGCCGGCTTCGCTCCTCCTCGACGAAGCGGCCCGCGGGCGCTCGAATGACGCCCTCGAGCGAATCCTCGGCGGCTGACATACGCTCGACCGCGTCGAGCGAACGGAGGGTATCGAGGATCGGCGCGAGCAGGACGCGCCCGCGCGGATTCAGCGCCTGCACGCGAAAGTCTCGATTGCGGGCGGTGAGCGCGAGCGGCGGGTCGACGAAGCCCATGTCCCAGCGCTTGTAGCGTCCGGGATATTCGTAGCTCGAGGCCAGCAGCACCCCGCGATGGGCGTCGAGCGCCTGGACGACCGGCTCGATCGCGTTCTCGACGGGGATTTCCTCGACGGTTCGGTGGACGCGGATCCCCCCCGCGGTCTCGTACGTGGTCGCGATCATACAGCCTCCTCAGGGCGAGGAACCGGCCGGCGCGGGGCGGTCAAACAGAAAAGCCGCCCCGATCGGGGCGGCTCCGTTTCTTTTCCCGGCTCGCGAACGTGCTAGACGGGGCCGCCCTCGGAGGAGGGCCGCCACCACATCCAGAGCGCGTTCGAGCCGCTCGGTTTCACGCCGGGGATGGTCGCAGGGGCGAGCGCTCCTGTCAAGGGGCGGCGGAGACGGCGGCGAGACGGAGCGGTCAGCGGCCGCTGCGGTGCGTCTGGCCGAGGGTACGGAAGACGTCGAGCCGGACGACGGCCCAGCCGAGGGCGCGCAGGTGGTTGTCGATCTCGTTCATGAGCCGGCGATCGCCGCGGCGGCGGTCGGGGGCCCGGGAACGGTCACCGCTGCCACGGCGGTCCGACCGGCGACGGTCGAGCACGACGTCGACAGAGGCATTACCCGAGAACGCGCGCTTGACGTACTCGTAGAGCTTCTGCCGGTCGCGCTCGACGACCACGATCTGCTTGACGCTCTCGTCGGCACCGCGGTGCTTGGGGCCTTCCGTCCAGCTCTTCGGGAACGGATGGAACTGGGGCAGGACCTTGAGGGGCCCCTGGTCGAGGAACTTGGAGAGCAGCACCCAGGTATCTCCGCCACACGCGGGGCATGACGAGGCTCCGATTTCAAAGCATGCCTCGCAATCGAGGCACAACGCCAGGCGGCGAAGCGGCAAATGCAGCGCGAGCGTCGTGCTTCGTGTGTGGCGGGAGGCTACCCGGACGCTTTCAGATCTCATCAGAACGCCAGCGAGAGTGGCAAAACGGATGCCACCGGTAACGAATAATGGAAACGTTGCTACGACGGGCGTTTAGGCAATCGCGCAGTCCCTCCCGCTCCCGCTCGAACCAGAATTGACCGGACAGTTCGGCATCAGCCCGGTCAAGGTTGTGCCGGGAACGGCTCGTGTGGCGGGTTCTGCGGATGTGCGCGCTGCAGGCCGTCGCGGGGCTGGGGCCCCGCCGGCCGAGGCGCGCCTATGGATTTAGGAAGGCTGGCCGACGCGGCTCATCCAGGCAAGGTCGCGTGGCGACGGGCGGAAGGCGAGGCGGCGGCGCAGCAGCCGCGTCGCGTCGTCGAGGCGCCCGAGGCGAAGCTGGCAGGCCACCATCGTCTCCTCGTACAGCTCCCACTGGGCGTGGCTGCCGCCGACCCGGTGGAATTGGCCGTCTACGGGTTCGAGGTGACCGAGGGCCCCGGCGTAGTCTCCGGCCACGAAGGCCACCGTGCCCCGGACGAGCGGCAGGACCAGCGAGCCGGCAATCGGGTGCCCCTTGGCGTCCAGGGCTTCCAGGCCGGCGATCAATGCCGACATGGCC
>DASRIY010000036.1:0-4978 GCA_035649755.1 Candidatus Methylomirabilota bacterium | reverse complement strand
GCCGTCAGGCCCGACCACGCTGGTGACGCGGTCCTTGAACCGCTTGTCCAGATAGCGGTCGAACAGATCGACCGGCTCCATGATGTGCATGTCGCAGTCAACGAAGCGCAGCCCGTCTTTCATGACGTCCTCCCCGGCGTGGCGATGTCGCCGCTGAGCATCCGGTACCGGCTGGCGCGACTATATCCTGCCGGGAGGGAGAGTCAAGCTTTCCAACCCTCCAAGCTCAACCGGTTGACGGGCCGGCGTCTTCCGCGATAGCCTGCCGAATCCGCGTGAAGCGCTTCGCCCGAATGCGGACGTGCGCGCTGCAGACCGTCGCGGGGCTGGGGCCCCGGCCGAGGCGCGCCTATGAACAAAGGAGGCCCTATGTGCGTCGATAATGACTCTCGACCGCCGATTCGTCCGATCGCCGGCGGCTCCGCCGGATCACGCGACTTCCGCCTTGCCTCCCCGGACGGCACCCGCTTCATGGCGCATGCGGCCCGCGCGAGCCGGCCGACGGGCGCCGGGATGGTCGTCATCCCCGACGTGCGCGGGCTTCACCCGTATTACAAGGAGCTCGCGGACCGGTTCGCCGAGGTCGGCGTGGACGCGGTCGCCATCGACTTCTTCGCGCGGACCGCGCCGTCGGACGACCGCGGCGAAACCTTCGACTTCATGTCGCATGTGCCGCAGACAAAGCCCGATGCGCTTCAGGCCGACATCGCGGCGGCAGTGGCCTACCTGCGCGGCAAGGACGGCGGTGAGGTCCGGTCGGTCTTCTCCGTTGGCTTCTGCTTCGGCGGCGCGCTCTCGTACTTGCAGGCGGCGAGCGGGCTCGGCTATGCGGGCGTCATCGGCTTCTACGGCTGGCCGCTCGGCCTGAGCCGCTGGCCCGACCGCCCCAAGCCCATTGACGCGGTGTCGCGCTACAAGTGCTCGGTGCTCTCGCTCTTCGGCGGCGCCGACGCGGGCATTCCGCAGAGCGCGGTCGACGAGTTCGACGCTGCGTGCCGCAAAGCGAATGTCAAGCACGACTCCACCGTCTATCCCGGTGCGCCGCATAGCTTCTTCGACCGCAAGCAGACCGAGTTCGCGGAGGCCTCGGCCGACGCCTGGAAGCGCGTCCAGGCATTCGTGCGCCAGAACACGAAGGCATAAGCGCTTGTCGAGATGCAACAGTCGTAAACTCGTGAACGTCACATTAGTGACAGGACGGTTAGGCTAGGCTGCGGGCGATGGTCAAGACGACCGAGAGCTTGCTCTGCGCCAGCGGGCGCGCAGGGCTGAGGGCTTCATCCTTGCCAGCCACGGAGAGAAGCGGGTAGTCTGGGCCGACGTTGCTCGCGGGCTCGATGCGAGCGACGGGAGGAGTCGGGACTATCGTGAGCACAACCTCCGTAAGCTGGACGTCTGAAACCATCCCCGTCGCCGGGGTCTCGATGCAGGTGTCCCGGGCCGGTTCGGGTCCGCCGCTGCTGATCCTGCATCACGACATCGGGACGCTCGATCGCCTGCCCTTCTACGACGCGCTGGCCCGACGCTTCACGGTGCTGGTGCCCACGATGGCCGGCTACGACGGCTCTCAACGCCCGGAGTGGATGCGTCACGTGCGCGATGCCGCGGCCATGCAGCAGTGGCTCCTGAGCGAGATCGCCGAGACGCGTGCCCCCGGTGCGGTGTCGGTGGTGGGGCTCGGATTCGGCGGCTGGATCGCGGCCGAGATGGCGTCGCTGGCGCCGCGCGCCTTCCGCAAGCTCGTGCTGGTGGGCGCCATGGGCCTCAAGCCCGAGCGCGGCGAGATCGCCGATCAGGCGCTGGTGTCCTACATCGACTACGTGCGTCTGGGCTTTTCCGACGCGCGCGCGTTCGACCGCGTCTTCGGCGCCGACCCCACCACCCCCCAGCTCGAGAAATGGGACCTGAACCGCGAGATGACCTTCCGCATCGCGTGGAAGCCGTACATGTACAGCGCGACGCTCCCGCATCTGCTCGGCGGCGTCGCGGCGCCCGCGCTGATCGTGTGGGGCCGTGACGATCGCATCGTTCCCCTCGAGTGCGGCGAGCGCTACGCGAAGGCGCTCCCCCGCGCGCGCCTGGAGATCGTCGCGGGCGCCGGGCACCTCGTCGACCTCGAAAAGCCGGACGAGCTGGCCAGACTCGTCATCGATTTCGTGAGCCAAGGAGATTCCTGATGCACCTCATGTACTTCACCGAGCAGCCGATGTCCGCCTACCCCGAGGAAGAGGGACGAAAGTTCGGCGCCACTGCCCTCATGTTCTCGAACCAGCACTTCGACCCGGCGGCCGGCAGCCGGCTCTACAACGAGTACCTCGACCACTACCGGCTCGCCGAGAACGTGGGCTTCGACGGCATCATGCTGAACGAGCACCACAACGCGCCCTTCTGCATGCAGGCCAAGTGCAACGTCTTCGCATCGATCCTGGCCGCCACGACGAAGCGCGTGAAGATCGTGCTGCTCGGCAATCCCCTGCCGCTCGCCGACAACCCCGTTCGGCTCGCCGAAGAGCTGGCGATGATCGACATGGTCTCCCGCGGACGTCTCGTGTCCGGGTTCGTGCGCGGCGGCGGCCAGGAGCAGCTCGCCACCGGCGTCAATCCGGCCTTCAACCGCGAGCGCTTCCAGGAGGCGCACGACCTGATCGTCAAGGCGTGGACTCAGCCCGGCCCCTTCCGCTGGGAGGGCACTCATTACCAGCACCGCGTGGTGAACCCGTGGGCGGTGCCGCTCCAGAAGCCTCACCCGCGAATCTGGATCCCGGGCGTGCTCAGCAAGGAGACGATCATCTGGGCGGCACAGAAGCGCTACCCGTACATCGCGCTCAGCACCGCCATCGACGCGACCAAGAAGATCTGGGAGCTTTACGATCGGGTCGCTCAGGAGACCGGCTACGCCGGCGGCCCGGAGTACCGCGGCTATCTCCAGCGTTGTCACGTCGCTGAGACCGAGGAAAAGGCGCTGGCCAACGCCCGGCAGTTCATGTGGATGCAGGGTGAGTTCACGGGCCTCGCGCATCCGGTGTGGTCGACGCCCTCGGGCTACTTCTCGCCGACGGTCCGCACCGCCTTCGTCGAGTACGCGGTGGGCCGCCGGTCGAACCCGCGCGGCGCGTCGTTCGAGGACCAGATCAACAGCCAGATGATCGTGGCTGGAACACCGAAGACCGTGATTCCCAAGCTGCGGCGTCTGCTCGAGGAGACGCGACCGTCAATCCTTGGATTCTGGGCGGCCGACGGCTTCGTCTCGAGCGCGGATACCCAGACATGCATCCGCCTCCTCGGCGAGGAAGTGCTGCCCGCGCTCCGTGAGATCGGCAAGGAGCTCGGGCTGTGGAGTCCCTTCGAAGCCAACGCGCCCGTCGGCATCGCGTTTCCCGACCCGGCCACGCCCGCCCGCGAGCGCGCCAACGCTCATCACCCGACACCCCTGGAGGTCTCTTGATGCTCCTTCGCTCCTGGCTCGGCGCTCTCCTGCTCGTCTTCGTCGTCGTCGCGGCTGCTCCTCCAGCGCACGCGGCGACGGAGCCGGGCACGATGGTCTGGGGCCTGCACGTGACGCTCGTGTCGCGCTGGCTCGACCCCGGAGACACGGAGGCGCTCATCACCCCGTTCATGGTGCTCTACGCCCTTCACGACGCGCTCTCCAAGCCGATGCCCGGCAACATCAACACGCCGAGCCTGGCCGAATCGTGGGCCGTCTCGAAGGATGGGATCAACTACGAGTTCGTGCTGCGGAAGAACGCGAAATTCCACAACGGCGATCCGGTGACCGCCGAGGACGTGAAGTTCACGTTCGAGCGCTACAAGGGCGCGTCGGCCCGGCTCCTCAAGGACAAGGTGAAGGAGGTTCAGGTCGTCGCGCCGAACCGCGTGCGGTTCGTGCTCAAGGAGGCGTGGCCGGACTTCATGGCCTTCTACGGCACCTCGGCCACCGGCGCCGCCTGGATCGTGCCGAAGAAGTACATCGAGAAGGTGGGCGAGGAAGGCTTCAAGAAGGCGCCGGTGGGCGCCGGGCCGTTCAAGTTCGTGTCGTTCCAGCCGGGCATCGAGCTCGTGCTGGAGGCGTTCCCCGAGTACTGGCGCAAGGCGCCCTCGGTGAAGCGCATCGTCATGAAGAGCATTCCCGACGAGAGCACGCGAGCCGCCGCCGTGAAGACGGGCGAGGTGGACATCGCGTTCCTCTTCGTCGGCCCGCTCGCCGAGGAGCTGCGCCGCACGCCCGGCGTCCGGATCACCGCGCCCCTGCTCTACGGCATGTACTGGCTCGACTTCCTCGATCAGTGGGACGCGAAGTCGCCGTGGCACGATCGCCGCGTCCGCCTGGCGGCGAGCCTCGTCATCGACCGCAACGCGATCAATCAGGCCGAGATGCTGGGCTTCGGCAAGCCGACCGGCTCGTTCGTGCCGCCGGAGTTCGACTTCGCGCTGAAGGTCGAGCCGCCGGCGCTCGATCCCAAGCGAGCCAAGCAGCTCCTGGTCGAGGCCGGCTATCCCAACGGCTTCGACGCGGGTGACCTGACGCCACTGCCGCCGTACACGTCGCTGGCCGAGACCGTCGGCGGCTACCTGCAGGGCGTCGGCATCCGCACGCGCGTGCGGACGATGGAGCGGGCCACGTTCATGACCACGTGGCATGAGAAGAAGCTGAAGGGGCTCCTCATCGGCGCGACCGGAGCGGCCGGCAACGCGGCGGCGCGGCTCGAGCCGTTCTTCACCAAGGGCGGCCTCTACGCGTACGGCTCGCTGCCCGAGGTCGACGACCTGTTCCAGCGCCAGGCGAAGGAGCTCGATCGCAAGCAGCGCGAGACGCAGCTGCATCAGATCCAGAAGATCGTCACCGACCAGGTGCTGGTAGCCCCGATCTTCCAGCAGGGGTTCATCTGGGGCGTGGGCTCGCGCGTCGAGGCCCCGGGCGCGGGACTGATCCAGGGGTACCCGTACGCCGCGCCCTGCGAGGATTTGAAGCTCAAGTAAT
>DASRIY010000035.1:0-21259 GCA_035649755.1 Candidatus Methylomirabilota bacterium | reverse complement strand
CACCGTGCTGACGGCTCCGGCCTTCTCGAGCCGGGCGAGCACATCGCGCTCCGCCGGGTCGAGCGGCCGCGCCGAGCGCAGCTCGAGATCGCCCCCCGTGAGCGTCCTGGCCTCGCGCGCCAGCGTCCGGTCGAGATTCTTCGCGAGCGTGCCGACCGAGACCAGGGCCGCGACGCCGACGGCGACGCAGCCGAAGAACACCGCGAAGTGTCGCCAGGCGCCCCGCGTCTCGCGCCACGCCATCCGCACCGCGAAGCCGGCCGTCACGCGGCGCCGTTCTTCACGCGGCCGTCGCGCAGGACGACGACGCGGTCGGCGTGGCGGGCCAGCGCGTCGTCGTGGGTCACCAGCACCAGCGTGGCGCCGCGCTGGCGCCTGAGCTCGAGCAGGAGCTCGATGATGCGAGTGCCAGTGGCCGAGTCGAGGTTGCCGGTCGGCTCGTCGGCCAGGAGCAGACCCGGATCGAGCGCGACCGCGCGGGCGAGTGCGGCGCGCTGCTGCTCGCCTCCCGAGAGCTGCACCGGATAGTGATGCGCGCGGTCGCCCAGCCCGACGTCGTCCAGCAGCGCGCGCGCCCGGACGAGCGCGTTCGGCGCGCCGGCGATCTCGAGCGGCACGGCCACGTTCTCCACCGCGGTCAGGGTCGGAATGAGATGGTAGGACTGGAAGACGTAGCCGAGCGTCTCGCGCCGGAAGCGCGCGAGCGCGTCCTCGTCGAGCCGCGTGATGTCGACGCCCCCGACGACGATCGAGCCCGAGCTCGGGCGATCGAGTCCGGCGACCAGCCCCAGGAGCGTCGACTTGCCGCTACCCGACGGGCCGGTGATCGCCAGGAGCTCGCCCGTCGCGACGTCGAGCGTGATCCCGTCGAGAATCGTGAGCGAGCGGCCGCCGCTCGGCAGCCGCATGACGAGGTCGCGCACCCGGATCATCACGAAACTCATACTACACTGGGCGCATGATCGCTCTCGTCGCGCGCGCGCTGTTCTTCGCGGCGCTCGCGCTCTCGCTCGTCGGCGTGGGCGAGGCGCGCGCGGAGCGCGTGATCGTCGCGCTCGGCGACAGCCTGACCGCGGGCCTCGGCGTCGCCGCGGACGAAGCGTATCCGGCGCTGCTCGAGGCGCGGCTGGCCCGCGAGGGCTACGCCTATCGCGTCGTCAACGCCGGCGTGAGTGGCGACACGACCGCCGGCGGCCTGAGGCGTGTCGACTGGGTCCTGCGCGCCAAGCCCGAAATCGCCATCGTCGCGCTCGGCTCCAACGACGGGCTCCGGGCCCAGAGCCCGCAGGCGATGCGCGAGAACCTCACGGCGATCGTCAAGCGCTTGCAGGCCGCCGGGGCGCGCGTCCTGCTGGTCGGCATGCGTCTGCCGCCGAACTACGGGGCGGACTACACGACGGAGTTCCAGGCGGTGTTTCCGGAAGTCGCCCGGAGCACGGGCGCGGCCTTCATGCCGTTTCTGCTCGACGGCGTGGCCGCCGACACCCGGCTCAATCAGCCCGATGGCATCCATCCCACCGCGGCCGGCTACCAGGTGATCGCCGACCGCCTGTGGCCCTACCTCCGCCCTCTGCTGACGCCGCGTAAATAAGAGCCGGGCCCCCTTCGTCTTAGTGGGCGAAGGAGGAAAGAGCCATGAGACGCCTCATCGCCGCGGTTGCCGTGACTACCACGCTGTTAATCGGCACTGTCGCGCCGGCGGCTCACGCCGGCGGTCCCAACGACGCCGCGCGGGCGCTGGCCTCGTTCGCGGCCTTCCATCATGTGATGTTCTCTGCCTTCGTCGCGCCGTTGCTGTTTCCGCCTCCTCCCGTAGTGGTCGTGCGCCCCGAGGTCGTCTATCGGCCGGTGGTGGCGCCGCCACCGGCTGTCGTGTACGCGCCGCCGGCGCCGCGCGCGTACCCGGTAGTCGCGCAGTACCCGCACGGGCGGTACGAGCGGGTGTACCGGGGCCATCGGTACGTAAGGGTCCCGGCGGTACCGCCACCTCCACCGCCGTTCGCGCGATAGCGCGGACGCGCGGCTGACCGATACGGCGCGCCCCGCATCTGCGGTCTGTGGCGGGGCGCGCCGCTTTTTTCCGGCCATTCCAGTCAGGCTGCTCGGTCCGCCGCGGGCTGTTCAAAAAAGGCCCACCTGGCCTTTTCAGCAGCCTGCTAGTCGGGAGCTAGGGCCCGCACCGCATCGAGCAGAATCTCGCGGCGTCGTGTCGGGTCCTCTTCCACGGTCGAGAGCGCGAGGGCGGCCGTGTCGATCCCGGCGTCCAGATAACGACGGACGTGCGCGGCGATCTCGCTCATCGAGCCTCTGATGATCAGATCGTTCATGACGTCTTCGGGCACCGCGGACACGGCGGCCCGGCGGTCGCCGCGCCGCCACGCGCTCCACATCGGCTCGAGCGCCTCGCCGCGGCCGAGCCACGCCTGGAACGCCTGGTAGACCGGAACGTTGAGGTAGGCGGTGACGTGCCGGCGCACCGCTAGATTCGAGGCGGGGCCCGGCGGATCGACGTTGATCAGGAGCCGGGCCGTGATCTCGACGGCGGCCGGATCCCGCCCGGCGCGCGCCGCCGCCTCGCGCACGACCTGGACTGATCGCGGGACGTCGCTCGCCGAGAGCCAGTTGAGGATCACGCCGTCCCCCACCTCGCCCGCGACCCGCAGCATTCCAGGGCGCAGCGCGGCGACGTAGATCGGGATCGGTCGCGCGGGCGGGCGAGTCAGCCGGAAGCCGTTGACCGCGAACGTCTCACCCTGGAAGACGACGCGCTCGCCCGAGAGTACCTGGCGCAGGAACTGCGCCATCTCGCGCACGCGAGTGGCCGGTCGCGCGAACACGTCGCCGTTCCACGACTCGACGATGGGCTGGGAGCCCGCGCCAATCCCGAGGCAGAAACGGCCCGGCGCGACCTCGGCGATGCCGGCTGCGCACATCGCCAGCGTCGCCGGGCCGCGCGTGAAGACATTGGCGATCGCCGTCCCGAGCCGCATCGAGGTGGCCGTGCCGACCACGGCGAGCGGCGCGAAGCAGTCGATCCCGTCGGCTTCGAGCGACCAGGCGTCGGTGTAGCCGAGCCGCTCGGCTTCCCGCGCGATATCCGCGTGCTCGGCCAGGGTGAAGCCGTCGAGCGGCACCGACAGCGCCCAGCGCTTCACGAGCGTGAGTCCGGCTTACCTGGCGTGGAGATCAGGGGCCGGCGTAGATCCGGCGGTACTCGTCCCAGGAGATGACGATCCGCTTGACGTAGAGCCGGGTCTCGTCGAACGGGATCTGCTCGACGAACACCTCGATGTCGTCGCTCCGGCGCGACGCCCACCACTGCTTCACGCGGTTGGGCCCGGCGTTGTAGGCGGCCAGCGCCAGGCGCGGGTCGTTGAACTCGCGCAGAAGGCCGGCCAGGAAGCGAGTGCCGAGCTGGATGTTGAACGCGGGATCGTCGAGGTCGCCGGCCGGAGCCAGGAGCTGCGCGGTCGTCGGCATGAGCTGCATGAGCCCGCGCGCGCCCGCCCGCGACACGGCGCGCGGATAGTAGCTCGACTCCTCGCGCACGACGGCCGCGACGAGGTAGGGATCGAGCTTCACGCCCTGCGAAGCCGCCAGCACGTCGTCGCGCCAGCCCCAGGGGTAGTAGATCTCCCAGAAAGCACGCGGCAGCGCCGGATCACCGGTCGCCGCCGCCAGCTGGAAGTGCCGCCGCATGATCCGGAGCGCCATGTGATAGCGCTCGGCCTCGATCCACGCGCCCGCGAGCCCGTAGAGGCGAACCGGATCAGCCCCCGCGCTCTGAACGCGGTACTCGAGCTCCTGGGCAGCATCCTCCGCGAGATTGATACGCTTGAGCGTCTCGACCCGCGCGAACCCGGGATCGGACCCAATCGCCTCGCGCGGCTCGGCCGGCAGCGAAATGGACGACGTCACACCGCCGTCCTTGGTGCGGCCGATGCGGGCGCTCGCGAGGAGCCCGTAGTAGCTGCGCGGCGCCTCGGCAAGGATGCGGCCGTAGAGCTTCTGTGCATCGCCGCCCACCTGCTCCCGCGCGCGCCCGGCCCAGTAGAGCGCCGGATAGCGGTAGGTCCCGGCCCCGCCGAGCTCGGCGAGGCGCGTCCAGCTCTGCTGCGCGGCCTGCGCGTCCTTCTTGAGGTATCCGAGCCAGCCGAGGCGCCAGAGCGACGCCGCCCCTGCCTCGCGCGTCGGATAATTCGCGGCAACCTGGCGATACACGGCAATCGCCTCCGCCTCGCGCGACTGATCTTCGAGCACGCGCGCCTTCAGGTACAGGGCTTCCGCCTTGTCGGCGTCCCCACCCGCGGCAACGACGGCGTCGAGCGTGGCGACAGCCCGCGGCTTGTCGCCGGTCCTGACGAGCACTCGCGCCTGCTCGAGCCGCAGCGCGGGACGCCGCTCGGTAGGCGAGCGATCCGCCAGCTGACCGAGCGTGCGCGCCGCCGCGTCGAAGCGCCTGAGCCGCTGCTGGCTGTCGGCCATGATGCGCAGCGCCCGTAGTGCGATCGGGCCCTGCTTGACCTCGTCGAGCAGCCGCTCGGCTTCGCTCAGCGCCTGGTCCGGCACGCCGGCCTGCAGGAGCCGGTCGGCGCGATCGGCCCGTTGCGCCGGTGTGAGGGGCGTCACGCTGACGCCCTGGCTCTGGAGCGCGCCCAGACGATCGCTCGCGCCGTCGGCATAGCCGCTCGCGGGCGACTGCACCCGCAGCTCGCGATAGGTCTGCACCGCGAGGGCGGGCTTGCCGAGCGCCTCGGCGGACTGACCGAGCAGGTAGAGTGCCGCCGGCGTCTCCGGCGAGTTCGGATAGGCGGTGATCAGGCGACTCAGGATGCCTTGCGCCGCCCCGTCCTGGCCCGCGCGCAGGTCGAGCGCCGCGGCCAGGAGCAGGGCGCGCGGCACCAGCCGGCTCGTCGGATACTTGTCGGCCACGCTCAGCGCCGCGGCGCGCGCGCCCGCGAGGTCGTCGACGCGGGCCAGCGCGTCGGCGAGAAGGTAACGCACGTAGTCGCCGATCAGGCTATCTCGCGCCGCGTCAGCCCCGAACTCACGAATGAGGGGCTCGACCTCGCCCCGCTGGTAGGCCTCGACCGCCGCCGCCCACCTCTTCTCGAACCCCTGCGCGGCGGGAGGCGCCGCGGGCGGCGACGCCGGCGCGGGAGCCGCCGTGGGCTGTGTCAGGGGCTCGATGGTCGCGGGCGTTGGGGGCTGAACGGCGGGCTGGGTCGCGGGCTCGGTGGCCGACGGCATGGCTGGCTCCGTGGCGGGCGGCGTCGCGGAATCGAGCACGCTCGGCGTCAGCGGCTCGGCCGTGCCGGGCGCCGCGGGCTCGGTCGCGGCCGGCGGCGTCGGGGGCTCGGCGGTGGTCGTCGGCGTCTCGGAGCCGGCAATCGCGAGCCCCGGCAGGAGCAGGGCGAGGGCGAGGAGCAAAGCTCTCAGGATCGCTGTGTCGCGGGTGGCGCGCCAGGTGAAGGCGATGCGCTGGATCGCCGTGAGGTTCGACAGAATTGCCAGCACCCACAGCGCCGGCTCCAGCAGATCGAGCAGCGCGCCGGCGATCAGGCAGATCATGCGCTCCGGGCGCTCCATCATGCCCACGGTGCATCGCACGCCGATCGACTCGGCCCGCGCCTTCGTGTAGCTCACCATCATCGAGCCGATGAGCCCGGCCATCGCCACGACGGCGCCGCGCGCGTGGGGCATCTGCGCGTAGAGCACGACGATGCCCAGCAGCACGACGAGATCCGAGTACCGGTCGATGACCGAATCGAGGAAGGCGCCGAACGCCGAGACCTGACCGGAGGCGCGCGCCAGCGAGCCGTCCAGGAAGTCGCAGAGCCCGGCCAGGATGAGCAGCACTCCCGCGTAACGCGTCCGCCCGGCGACGAACGCCATCGCCGCCAGGAAGCTCACGCCGAGACCGAGAAGGGTCAGGTGATTCGGGCGCATACCGAGCCGCCGGTAGAGCACGAGCCCGACGGGCTCGACCCAGCTGCGGACGGACTCGCGGTAGCGGCCGAGCATCTCAGATCGGCTGCATCAGGGCCCCTTCGAGGGCCTCCCGCGCGCGTCCGAGCGCGTCGGGGTCTTCGATCTTCCGGCCTCGGCGGTCGTGCACGTAGAAGGTATCCACCGCGTGATCGATCTCGGTCGCGATCCGCGCCGTCGCGATGTCGAGCCCGAGCTCCGCGAGCGTGCGCGTGACCAGGTACAGGAGGCCCAGGCGATCCGGACACTTCACCTCGAGCACCGTGTAGTCATCGGAAAGCTGGTTGTCGAGCGTGACCTTCGGCGGGCCGCCGGCGCTGCTCGCGGCGCGGCCAGTCGCCCGGCGCTTCTCGAGGAGCGCCGCGACCGGCGCGTCGCCCATGAGCGCGGCCCGCAGCGCGTCGAGTGTCCGAGCCCATGCCGCCTGCGACGTGACCGGCTCGCCGGTCGGCTCGTTCACCTGGAAGGTATCGACGGCGATCCCGTCGCCCCGCGTGTGGATCTGGGCCGACATGATGTTCACACCCTGCGAGGCGAGGGTGCCGGCGATCAGCGAGAAGAGCCCCGGCTGATCGCGCGTGACGACGACCAGCTCGGACGAGCCGAGATCGGTGTGGTGGAACAGCTCGGTGACGACCGGCGAGTCGCCGAGTCGCTGGAACATCCGTAAATGTTCGGCCATCCGCTGCACACCGGTCGTCGCGACGTAGCGGTCGGACATCATCGCCAGGTGCGCCTTGACCGTCTGGACCGGCAATTCGTCCCCGACGGCCGCCCGCAGCCGCTCGGCGAGCTGCACGCGGCTCGGCCGCTCGACGCGGCCGCCGGTGAGCAGCGCGAGGGCCCGCCGGTACAGCTCGTGGAGGATCGACGCCTGCCAGGGCGTGAGCACGCCGGGCCCCACGGCCCGCATGTCGGCCCACGTGAGCAGGTAAAGCATCTTGAGCCGCTGCGCGTCGCCGGCAGTGGCCGCCAGGTCGGCGATCGTCTTGGGGTCGTCGATGTCGCGGCGCTGCGCGATGTGCGACAGCGTGAGATGGTGCGCCACCAGGAACTCGACCACCGCGCCGTCGTCGGGGGGAAGCCCGATGCGCGTCACCAGCTCGCGGATCAGCGGAATACCCTTGGCGACATGGCCATGGCCCTTCGCCTTGCCGACGTCGTGCAGCAGCATGCCGAGCATGAGCAGCTCGGGCTTCTCGATCTCGTTGAAGACCTCCGCGGCACCTTCCGACTCCGAGGATTGCCCGGGGGCCAGCGCCTCCAGGTGCTCGACCGCCAGGAGCGAGTGCTGGTCGGCCGAGAACTTGTGATAGACGTCGTACTGGACCAGGCACGTCAGCGCTCCGAACTCCGGCAGGTAACGTCCCAGGAGCCCGATCTCGTGCATCTCCGAGAACGTCTGCGCCACCCGGCCCCACATCCGGCAGATGTCGAGGAACAGATCGCGCACGGCCGGCGATCGCTGGAACGCGCCGTCGACCAGGTAGAGCGTGTCCTCCACGGCGCGCTCGAGGTCGAGCGACAGCTCGCAGCCCTGGCGATGGAGGTGCCAGAAGACCTTCATGAGCCGCGTCGGCTCGGCGCGCAGCGGGCCGGGGTCGCGGTCGACGAGATGGAGCTGCCCGTCGAAGAACACGAGGCCGTCGGCCAGCGCCTGCTGGCGCTGCCGGCCCTCGGCAGAGCCCCGCCGAGAGAGCGTCTCCTGGCAGCGCGCGATCAGCCGGCGAGACACCCGGTGAATGACCCGCGCGTGCAGGTAGTAGTCGCGCATGAACCGCTCGACGCCGAGCGAGGTCTCGTCGTTCTCGTAGCCCAGGTTCTTGGCGATCCGCGGCTGGACGTCGCGCCCGAGCACATCGTTCTTGTGCCCGGAGAAGAAGTGCAGCTCGTTGCGCACGCGCCAGAGAAAGGTCAGCGCGGCGTCGGTCCCCGCCTGCTCGCGCGGCGTGATGAGCCCCTTGTCGGCCAGCTCGCGCAGCGTGCGGGCGCCGAACTTCGCCTCGCCCAGCCACATGGCGGTATGTACGTCGCGCAGTCCGCCCGCCGACTCCTTCACGTTCGGCTCACCGATGTACGGCGAGGCGCCGAAGCGCCGGTAGCGCTGGTCGCGCTCGCCGAGCGTCGTGTCGAGGAACTGCCCGAAATCGCGCCGGTAGACGTTCTCGCGCAGGACGCGGCGAAACCGGGCGAAGAGCCGCCGGTCGCCGGCCAGGAACCGGGCCTCCTGCATCGACGTGCGGCTCGGAAAATCGGTGCGCGCCATCGCGACGCAGTCGTCCAGAGAGCGCAGGCTATGCCCCACCTGCAGGCCCAGGTCCCAGAGCGAGTAGAGCAGCTCCTGCATCATCCGCTGGACGTACGGCGAGAGCTCGCCGTCGTACACGACCATCAGGTCGATGTCGGAGAGGGGGTGGAGCTCGCGGCGCCCGTAACCCCCCAGCGCCACCACCACCAGCGGCGTCGCGTCGAGCCGCGCGCGGTCGGAGTCGTCGGCGATCAGGCGGGTGAGCGAGAAGATGACCTCGTCCATCAAAGTGGCGTGTGCGCGGACGGATTCCTGCCCCGACGCGCCCTCGGCGTGCCTCACCTTGAGGGAATCGAATCCCTGCGTGAGCGCCTGCCGGAAGAATGCGAGCCGAAGGCGGCGCCGGTCTTCGGCTCGCTCGGCAGTTGCCTCGGCTCGCCGGGCCCGGCGAAACAGCTCGACCGACATAACAAGCGAGCCTAGCAATCCAGCCGGAAGACTGTCAAATCCGACGCAGACTTACTAGAATGACGGGATGCGACGCCTCTGGCGCCAGGTCCTGGACGTCCTGCCCCTGTACGATCCGGGGCCGACGCTCGAGAGCCTGGCCGCCGAGCTCGGACGGGACGGCGTCGTGCGGCTGTCCGCCAACGAAAACCCCCTCGGCCCCTCGCCGCGGGCCGTGGCCGCGGTCGAGCACGAGGCGTCGCGCATCCACCTCTACCCCGACGGCGGCTCGATCGCGCTGCGTCAGGCGCTGGCGCGCCGGCTCGGCGCCCGCGCCGACCAGTTCGTGGTCGGTAACGGCGCCGACGAGCTGATCGCGCTGATCGCAGCAGCGGCGTTCGAGCCTGGCGACGAGGTGATCGTGCCCGAGCCATCCTTCGAGCCCTACACGATCGGGGCGATGCTGGCCGGCGCCCGCATCGTCGCGAGCCCGCTCACCGCCTACGACATCGACCTGGACGACGTGCGCCGCCGCCTGACCGATCGCACGAAGGCCGTGATGCTCTGCTCGCCGCACAATCCCGCGACGACGATCATCCGGCGCGCCGCCCTGCTCGGCTTCCTCGACTCGCTCGGCACCGACCCGCCGCTGGTCGTGCTGGACGAGGCGTACCGGGAGTTCTGCGACGACCCCGAATATCCGGACGGCGTCGCGCTGCTCGGGCGCTATCCCCGCCTCATCGTGCTCCGGACCTTCTCGAAGATCGCGGGGCTCGCTGGGCTTCGCGTCGGCTATGCGGTCGCGAACGCGGAGACCATCGACCGCCTGAACCGCGTCCGCGCCCCCTACAACGTGAATCGGCTGGGTCAGGTCGCCGCGCTGGCCGCGCTGGAGGACGAGGAGCACCAGGAGCGCACCCGCCGCCTCGTGCTGGAGGAGCGGGCGTTTCTCACCGCCGAGCTGACCCGGCGGGGCTACCGCTTCCCGCGCTCGCACGCGAACTTCCTGCTCGTCCGGGTGGACGACGCCCCGGCGCTCCGCGCGAGGCTCCTGAAGTCCGGCATCCTGGTCCGCGACGGCGCGAGCGTCGGCTACCCCGGCCACCTCCGCTTCTCGGTCGGCCGGCGGGAGACGAACGAACAGCTACTGGCGCTGCTCTAATCCTCTAGCTTGGAATAACCCGGCTCGCCTCCGAGGAATCGTGCCACACTACGGAGGTCTGGTCGTGGCGCAGGTTCACTGAGAACCTCTTCTTCCTACCAGACCGCGGCTCTGGCGCAGTCTTCCGCGTACCAGGGAGTGGCTCCAACCTCGCGGGAGACCCCTTAGAGGTGCTAGGCGCATGCAAGTTGCTGCAGTGACGACGCCGCAGGATCAGTCACGCTGGCGCTGGCGCATTGTCAACTACGCGGGGGAGCTCGTCGAGGAGTCGCGCGAGACGTTCGCGACCATCGCCAGTGCCGTCGAGCAAGGGTCGAAGCGGCTGCAGCAAATGAACGTGGTCGATAACTCGGTGCCGTACCAGCATCACCGCTCGACGCGGCACCTGCGGGTGCCCTGAGTGAAGATCGTCGTCTTCGACAACCAGATCGAGCCCGCCCTGAAGCAGCTCAAGAAGCAGATGCTGAAGGAAGGCCTCATTCAAGAGATGAAGCGGCGCCAGCACTATGAGAAGCCGTCGGTGAAGCGGAAGCGCAAGGCGGCCCAGGCTCGCAAGAAGAGGCGCAAGGCCCTCAAGCGCTCGCTCCAGTACGAGTCAGACTAGGTCAGCGGCGCGGCGTGCTGGGGGGGCGTCCGAGCGCCCTCTCGAGCTCTTCCAGCCGGCGGATGAGCGTGTCGCGCTCCGAGGTGAGCGCGGAGATCTGCCGCTCGCGAACGGAGTAGCGCTGGTCCTGCTGGGCGATCTTCGTCTGCAGCTCGGCCTCGCGCCGGTAGAGGTCCTTCAGCTCGGCCTCGAGCCCGGCGATGCGCTGCTTGGCCGGCAGGTAGCCCACGAAGAGCACGTAGAGGATCACCAGGACCAGCAGGACGCTCGCCGCGATGAGAAGCCATGGAAATGTCGCGCGCGGCTCGTCCGCCATCGGGCTCGGATTCTAGCAAATTCTCGAATTTGCTATCATCCGAGCTGTGGAGTTGCGCGCGTTCTTCGATCGGGCTCTGCGGGCAAGCTTCCACGATCTGGCGCTCGGTAACGACCCCGCGTCGCCGTACCTCGCCGACCTCCTGACGCGCTTCGCGCGCACCGAGAATCTCTATCCGCGCGGCGTGACCCTGCCGCGGCTCGAGACGGTCGTCGACATGCTCCTGGAAACGGAGACGGTCTGGGAGGATCCCCAGCACTTCCGGCCGGAGCACGAGGTGACGGTGTCCCGGCACATCGGAGACTTCACGCTGTTCATGACCGGCATCTTCCGCGAGCGGGTCGAGCGCACCGCGTCGACCGGCTACTACATCAGCCAGGGCAAGCGCGCCTATCACTTCGTGTGGGAGCACGACCGGGCCAGCTCGCGCGCCGCTGCTGACGCGGCGCCGCTCTACCGGCGGCTCGCCGACGGATTCGAGCGCTACGCAGGCGCCCTCGACTACACTCGGCGCGTGTACTTCATCGACCATCCCGCGCACCCGTTCTTCCGGCTCCGCTTCGGATGACCGACCCGGCGGCCGCGCTCGAGCCCGCATCGCTGCGGGGACTCACCGAGGCAGCGCTCGACGAAACGCTGCGCGCGTTCGCGAACGCGCACGGCGCCGACGCCCTTCCGGCGCTGACCCGGCTTGCCGAGAGCGCGTCCGAGCGGGGCATCCGCCGCGCGGCGAAGCGGGCGCTCTACCGTCTCTCGCAGCGCGGCGTCGCGCCGGCGCCCGCGCCGCCGCCGGCGCCGGTCGTGCAGCGCCGCGCGCCGCGCGCCGTGCGCGCGTGGCTCTCCGGCATCGACGGCAGCGGCTCGCGGGCGGCGTGGATCCTCTTCGAGGGTCCGTACGGCGGCGGCGCGCTCTGCTCGCTCATTCTCAACGACGTCGTCGGCATCACCGAGGTGGCCGGCGGCGATATCACCAAGCGGCGCCTCGAGGCCGAGCTGGCCTCGCTGCGCGCGGCGCAGAAGCTTCCGTGGGTCGAGGCCGACCCCGCGCGCGCCGTCGGCCTGGTCGCCGAGACTTTGAACATCCATCGCGAGCGCGGGACCGCGCCGCCCTCCGCGTTCGGGCGCTGGCAGCCGTTCTTCGCGGAGGCTGCGCCGGCCGAGCCGCTGCCGGCGCCGGTCGCCGACGCCGATCTGCTGGCGCGCTCGGACGAGCTGCTCGGCCTTCCCGAGCTGGGCGGGTGGTTCCTCGACCCGGAGACCGTCCAGAGCGACGCGCTCGAGATTCAGGAGACACGCCAGAGCCGTCTGGTGGTCTCCGACCAGATCAAGGCCGAGCGGCAGGAGGCGATCCTGACGCGCGTAATCGAGCGCGAGTTCGCGCCCGAGGTCCGACGCCGCTGGGCGCGGCGTCTGGCGGAGATGGCGTGGATCTTCCGCGTGACCGACCGGCCCGAGCAAGCGGCCATCGTCTCCGCCGCGGCCGCCGCGTTCGACGCGGGCGACGCGTCGCCCGTCCGTCACCCGCTCGCGCGGGCGCTCGCGCAGCGCGCGCTCGAGCTGGCCGGAGAAGTGGCCGCGGGGCGGCTGCGCGCCGCCGACGTGAGCCGCAAGCCCTGATCACCGACGTCCCGGGCATTCGCGTCGGCCACGCGACCGATCTCGACGGCCTCACCGGCGTCACCGTCGTGCTGTGTGACGGCCCCGCGGTCTGCGGCGTCGAGCTCCGGGGCGGCGCGAACGACGTCGTCGGGCTCGATTACCTCGACCCCCGCCATCTCGTGCCGACCGTGAACGGCGTCGTCCTCGGCGGCGGCAGCCGCTTCGGCGGCGAGGCGATCTGGGGTGTGATGCGCTGGCTCGAGGCGCAGGGCCGCGGCTTCGCTGCCGGACCGACCGTCGTGCCCCACGTTCCCGGCGCGTTCCTGTTCGACCTCGGCCTCGGCGGCGGCCGCGCGCGCCCCACGCGGGAGATGGGCTACGAGGCCGCGGCCAGCGCGGCGGCGGGACCCGTCGCCGAGGGCAACGTCGGCGCGGGAACCGGCGCCACCGTCGGCAAGGTGTACCGGATCGGCCGGGCCATGCGGGGTGGCATCGGCAGCGCCTCGGCGAGGCTCGGCGACGTCGTGGTCGGCGCGCTCGTGGCCGTGAACGCCGTGGGTGACGTGCGCGATCCCGACACCGGCGTCTTGATCGCGGGCGCACGCGAGTCGCCCGACGGCCACCGGCTCATCGATTCGGCCCGTGCGTTGACGACCGGCACCGTCCTGGAGCGCTTCGCCGCGCCGGAGAACACGACCATCGGCGTCGTCGCCACCAACGCGCGCCTCGGCAAGGCGGAGGCGCAGAAGATCGCCGCGCTCGGCATGCTGGGCTTCGCGCGCGCCCTGTCCCCGCCGCATACAGCGTTCGACGGCGACACGCTCTTTGCGCTGTCGGTCGGCGACCGGCCCGCCGATCTCACGCGCCTCGGCCTCGTCGCCGCCGACGCGGTCGCCCGCGCGATCGTCCGCGGGGTGCGGGCCGCGACGTCGCTCGCTGGGCTGCCTGCCGCCCGCGACCTTTGATTTGAGTCAGAGGGGCTGTTGATTTGAGTCAGAGGGGCCTCGACGTGAGCCAGCCGACCAGTGCGGCGCCAAGGAGAGCGATGACGAAGAGGAGCCAGCGGCGAATTGCGGCAGAGCGCTCTGGGGGGAGAGGAGAGAGGACGACCGGGTGGAGGTAGCGTGCGATGAGCGCGCCGCCGAGGGCGCCGCCGATGTGGGCTCCGTTGTCGATCAGGGGCTCCATGAAGCCGCCGACGATCGTGTAGAGAGCCCAGATGATCAGCACGAGGCCGACGCGCCGGTCGCGCACGAGCAGGCGGTCGCGATGCATCCTGAACAGGACGATCGCCGCGCCCTGCAGGCCGAAGATCGCGCCGGAGGCGCCCACCGACGGTCCGGGGCTCATCACCACGCTCAGCAGGGAGCCCGCGAGCCCGCTCAGCACGTAGAGCACGAGGAGCTGGGCGCGGCCGAACGCCGACTCGCACACCATGCCCAGGATGTAGAGCGCGATCCCGTTGCCCAAGAGATGATCGACGCTGCCGTGGAGCCACGGGGCCGTCAGGAGCCGCCAGTAGTCGCCGGCGGCCACGCGCTCCCGCGCCAGGGCGCCCATCGCCACGATCGCCTCGCGCGACTCGAGCGCGCCGACCCGAATCTCGAAGATCAAGATCAGCAGGAGCACGGCGAGGATCGCCACGGTCAGGGGCGGAAAGCGCCGCATCCGCCGCTCGAAGTCGACGCGGCGCGAGAGGAGCATCTCGGGGGTGATGCGCAGCGGCGTCTCCGGCGTTCCGCCCATCAGCGGCGCTCGCCGGTGTCCAGCATGACGCCGAGGGCCAGCGCGATGCGGCGGTCGAACGTGCGCTCGGCGTCCGCGGAGAGATCGAGCACGTAGCGATCGAGCAGCGTGAACTTTCGGTTGAACTCGCCGAAGACCTCGTCGTCCTGACCTCGCACGAAGACGAAGTTGGTACGCAGGAAGCCGAAGAACGGGCCGAGCACCCGCCTGAGCAGCGAGAGCACCATCGAGTCCTCGATCGCCATCGCCATGGGCGCGCCGGCCGGGCTCTGGACGTACCAGCGCTTGCGGATGACGTTGTGCAGATAGGTCTTCCTGAGCTTCGCGAGCGGATCGCCGGCCGCCGTCACGATCGTGTAGGTGCGGGTCAGGAACGCGACGCGCTGATCCTGGAGCACGCGGAGCAGCGGCTCGCGCCGCGACTCGTCGCGGTAGATCGTCACGTGGCGGAGCGGGCGCAGCGACATCGACACCATGAGGAAGACGAACGCCGCCAACGGAAACACGAGCAGCAGGAACCCCTCGCTGCCCTCGCGCGCCAGCGGCGCGCCGGCCCACCCGGTAACCAGAAGCGTCGTCACGATGGCGACGAAGAACGCGACGAGGGTCCGGATCGGATAGGTCGGCCGCTCCACGTAGAGCATCGGCGTGCCGTCCTCGGCCCAGACCTCGTACTTCGAGGTGATCGTGAAGATGCGCTCGCGGAGCAGGAAGACATCGCGATCGAAGGCGTGGTCGACGTCGGGCGCGGGGGGGCGCGCCGTGCGCGGCGGAGGCCCGGCCCGCAGGTGGCGGAGGCACGTCGGGCATTCGAGGAGCCGCCCGGCGAACTCCTGGCGCACCTCGTACACCTCGCCGCACGGACACGCGACAACGATGCCGGCCGGCCGGCTCACGACGCCCTCACCCCGGGCGAACCCGACGCCGGACGGCGGCGCGCGCGGCCAGCCGGCAGGCCAGTCAATTCCAGAAATCCGCCCATGATCCCGGGAAGCCCGTAGAGGAAGCCGGCGTGCAGTTGAGGCATACTATGTCGACTGCCGAGAGCTTATGGCGCGATCAGCGAAAGTCATCCGATTTCCGAGGCGCCCCGCGGCCCCGAGCCACGAGCGCGGGTTCGTGGAGGTGCGCCGGTGTGACCAGGCCGAGGCGGTCGTCGTTCGGAGCCTCTTCGAGAGCGAAGGGATTCCGACGCTGCTCCAGTCGCGTCTGGCTCACTCGATCTATCCGTTCAGCGTCGGCGACCAGGGCACGGTCGTCATCCTCGTGCCCGCCGGCGAGGCCGCGCGCAGCCGGCGTCTGCTCATGCGCCTCGTCCGCCGGAAGACTTCGGCCTGACCGACCCTACGCTACTTCCGCGACGACGGCCTCGAGTGCTCTGAGCGTCAAGGCGAGCGCCGCCGGCTCGAGCGTGCTGCCACGGTCGCGTGGCGTGTGGTACGTGTCGAACGGGATCGGGCGCTTGACCAGGAAGCGAAACGCGCTGCGCGCCGGGGTGAAGATGAATTGCCGGAGCGCCTGGGCTTGCGCCGACGGCACCACCGTCAGCGCATAGGACGGGACGCCGGCGGGCGCGAACGCGCGGTGGTCGCTCCCGAACAGCGGGATCCGTCCGGCAACGTGATAGCTCTCGTCGCGCCGAAGTCCCATGCCCTCGAACGCCGCGCGCACCCGCCCCAGGAACGGCGTCTGATCGACCGCGTCCCAGATCGCGAGCGTGTCGCCGATGCCGCACAGCTCGAGGCTCAGCACGCCCGCCAGCTCGGCCAGGTTCGCGCCGCGCGCGTATTTCCGCGCGCCGAGATAGCCGCGCTCCTCGGCCGCGGTGAAGAGCAGGCGCACGCGCAGCCCCGGCGGCACGGACACGGCCAGACGCTCCAGCAGCGTCAGCAAGATCCCGACGGCCGCGGCGTTGTCGTTGGCGCCGGGGCTGCCGGGCACCGCGTCGTGGTGCGCGATGAGCAGGAGCACGCGGCGGCCCGAGCCGAGCTCGACGGTGAAGTTCTCGCCCGAGCCCTCGCTCGACTGGAACGGATGGCGCGCGAAGGGCACGCCGCGCGCCGTGAGGTAGCTCGCCACGGCCGCCTGGCGCTCGTCGTTCGAGCGCCCCTCGAGCAGGCGCGAGAGCGCCATCGGCGACCGCTCGCCGCCGATCACTTCCGCCAGCGGGACCGGCACGACGCGCGGCGTGCGATCGCGCGCGTTGAGCGCCTGGCTCAGCCGGGTGTTGATCTGGCCGCGCACGAAGAGTACGGCATCGCGCAGGGGATTGCTCATAGCCGGAACAGCGCCCGGGCGTTCTCGGACATGCGCCCGGCCAGGTCCGCCAAGGGCTCGCCCCGCAGCTCGGCCACGCGGGCGGCCGTGATCGCGAGGTAGGCGGGCTCGTTGCGCTTGCCCCGGTACGGCTGGGGCGGCAAGAACGGACAGTCCGTCTCGACCACCAGCCGATCCGCCGGAATCGCTCGCGCCACGTCGGGCAAGGCCCCCGGTTTCGGATACGTCACCGGCCCGGCGAGCGAGACGAGGAGCCCGAGCTCGATGCACCGGCGCGCGAGCGCGACGTCGCCCGAGAAGCAGTGCATGATGCCGCCCCGCTCCAGCGGTCCGTCGGCGGCCAGCAGCGCGAGCGTCTCCGCGTGGGCGTCGCGACAGTGCACGAGCACGGGCTTTCCGAGCCGCCGCGCCAGCGCCACCTGCGCCGTGAACGCGCGCGTCTGGGCCTCGCGCGGTGAGCGGTCGCGGAAGAAATCGAGGCCGGTCTCGCCGATGGCGACGACGCGGGGCGCCGACGCCAGACGCTCGATCTCGGTCAGCGCCGCCTCGTCGGCGTCGGCGGCCTCGTGCGGATGGATGCCGACCGCCGCCCACACGTCCGGCTCGCGCGCGGCCAGCGCGGCGGCGGCGCGCGAGGTGGCCACGTCGGTTCCGATCGTCACCATGCGCCGCACGCCGGCCGCGCGCGCTCGCGCCAGCACCGCGTCGAGATCGCCGGCGAACTCCGGGAAATGCAGGTGCGCATGGGTGTCGAAGAGCTCGGGGTCGATCACACCGCTCCGAGCACGGCGGCCGCCTTCTTCACGTCGCGCGCCTTCACCCACAGGATGGCGGCATACCGCCCGCCGCCCGCGACCGCGTCCATCGCGGTCACGTTGACCTTCGCCGTCGCGAGCCGGCCCAGCACGTCGGCGCAGGCGCCGATGCGATCGTCGCCCTCGATCAGGAACGCGCGCTTGGGCCCGGTCAGCTTCCATTTGTGCTGCTTGGCCAGGGCCTTCAGCGCCGCCCCGTCCGTCGGCACGAGGTCGAGCTGGGCGCCGCGGCCGCTGGGGAAGCCCGAGTACGCCACCAGATTCACGCCGGCCCGTCGAAGCTCGCCGAGCACGCGGGCGCCCTCACCCGGCTTGTCCGGCACCATCACGTAGTAGTAATCCGCGGCTCGCACCGTCTCGGCCATGGTGCCCTCCCCTCAGCCATAGGCGCGCCTCGGCCGGCGGGGCGCCAGCCCCGCGACGACCTGCAGCGCGCACGTCATGGAACCACCCGGAACCGGAGCCGTCCGATCAACTGGCCGGAGGCGGTCATCACGTCCACCGACCAGCGGCCCTCGGGCGCCTCCGGGAACGACGTCTTGCGCGAATACGTGCGGTAGCCCTCCCGGCGACCGCCCTGGACCGGGGAGAGGCCCACGGTCTCGACCACTCGCCCCCCGTGCCGCCACACGTGGTTCACCCGCTGGCGCAGGCCGGCGGGCGCGTAGATCGCAGTGTACGCCACCAGTCCGCGCTGCCTCACCTCGGCGGCGCTGACCACCGGCGGCAGCGCCTCGACGGCGTCGAGGTCGAGCACGTCCCACATGATCGCGGAGCGCGCCATGAAGAGCGGCGCCGGCGGGATCCACGCGCGCCCGACGGCCACCAGGGCCGCGGCGACGGCGCCGATCGCCACGGTCACGCGGAGTGCGGCCGGCCAGCCGCGCCCGCTGGCCCGCCGCACCACCGGCGTGACCGCGAGCGCGGCGGCGAACGCGCTGACCAGGAGCGCGATGTAGGGCGGCACGCCGACCAGCGGTAGCGCGACGTTGAGCACCGCGAAGATCGACACGACGAAGAAGGCGTAGCCGAGCCAGGGCCGCGGCGCCACGATCGTGCGGTACCACGGATCGAACGTGACCAGGAGCGCCATCGCCACCAGCAGGAGGAAGAAGAAGACGTTCACCGACAGCAGCGTCGTGCTCGCGTAATAGGCGGGCAGCACGAACAGGAGCAGGCCGTGGTAGAGCGTCTGGATCGTGTAGTCGGCCGCGTGGACGACGAAGCGGCCCGCGCGGCGCCCGGAGTCGGTGAGCGGCTGGCGTATCGCCACCAGCAGCGCGAAGAGCAGCCACAGCAGCAAGAGGTAGCCCACGAGATGGGCGGCGTGCGGCAGCCCGCGCCGGAAGAAGAAGATCGTGACGAGCCCGCCGGCGAGCGAGGCGAACGAGACGCCCCACTCGGTGAGCCAGTGGAGTGTGCCGCTCACGCGGACGCGGGAGTCGTCGGGCCGCCCGGTGTGGACGGGAGCGGGGCGCCGAGGCGCTCGCTGATGCGCTGGGCGATCGCGTCGCGCTTGAGCACGTCGATGCAGTCGAGGACGTCGCCGGCGGCCGAGTGCACGCGCAGGTGCGCGGCCACCAGGTCGAGGGCGCTCGACCGCACGGCGCCGTCGAGGCTCAGGATCTCGCGGAGCACGCGACCGATGGACGCGTCGCGCTCGGCGACCTGCACGATCGCGTCGACGTACTCGTCGTGCGTCACGTGACCTTCGCGCCCGGCGGCAGGTCGCGGTCGAGCGAGAGGACCGACAGCTTCCCGCCGATCGACGCGGCCAGCACCATGCCGTTCGACTCGATGCCCATCAGCTTCGCCGCCTCGAGGTTGGCCACGATGACGACCTTCTTGCCCACCAGGTCGGCCGGCGCGTAGTGCTCGGCGATTCCGGCCACCACCGTGCGCTGCTCCTGGCCGAGCGACACGGTGAGCTTCAAGAGCTTCTTCGACTTTGGCAAGGCCTCGGCGGCGACGACCTCGGCCACCCTGAGCTCGACCCGGCCGAACTCGTCGATCTTGATGCGCGAGCCTTCGGCGACCGGGCTCTGCGCCGCCACGGGCGCCTGGCTCTTGGTGTCGATGCGCGGGAACAGGCCCGAGAGCTTCTGCACCACGGTGCCCGGCGCGAGCTGCCCCCAGGCGGCGTCGGCGAGCTTCGGCGCGGCCGTCTGGCTCAGGCTCGCACGGATCTTCGCGGCCGCGTCGGGCACGAACGGCGCCAGGACGATCCCCAGAACCCGCAGCGATTCGGCCAGGGTGTAGAGCGTCGTGGCCAGCCGATCCCGCTGCGCGGCGTCCTTGGCGAGCGCCCACGGCTGCGTGGCGTCGACGTAGCGGTTCACGATGCCGATGAACTCCCAGACGGCCGCCAGCGCGCGCTGGAAGGCGAACTCGTCCATCGCGGCGCCGGCGGCGGCCTTCGCCTTCGTGAAGGCGGCAGCCACCGCGTCCTCGGCCGGGCTCGAGGCGCCGCGCTCGGGCACCACGCCGTGGTTCAGGTTGACGATCAGGGCCGTGGCGCGCGAGACGAGGTTGCCGAGGTCGTTCGCCAGATCCGCGTTGAGCCGGCCGACCAGGGCCTCCTCCGAGAAATCGGCGTCGAGCCCGAAGACCATCTCGCGCAGGACGAAGTAGCGGAAGGAGTCGTTGCCGTACTTCTCCTTGAGCGCGAGCGCCTCGACGAGATTACCGACGGACTTGGAGATCTTCTGGCCGCCGAGCGTCCAGTAGCCGTGGACGTTCAGGTGCCGGTAGAGCGGAATTCCGGCCGCCTTGAGCATGCAGGGCCAGTAGATCGCGTGCGGCTTGACGATGTCCTTGCCGATCACGTGCTGCACGTGCGGCCAGAACTTCTCGAAGCGCGGGTCACCCGGGCCGCCGAGCGCCGAGACGTAGTTCAGGAGCGCGTCGAACCAGACGTACGTGACGTACCGGTCGTCGAACGGCAGCGGGATGCCCCACTTGAGCCGCGTCGTCGGCCGGCTGATCGAGAGGTCCTGCAGCGGATCGCGCAGGAAGCCGAGCATCTCGTTGCGGTAGCGCTCGGGCCGGACGAAGTCCGGATTCCGCTCGAGGTGGTCGATCAGCCAGCCCTGGTACTTGGACATCTTGAAGAAGTAGTTCTCCTCCTCGATCCAGGTGAGCGGCGTCTGGTGATCGGGGCACTTGCCGTCGACGATCTCCTTCTCGGTGTAGAAGCGCTCGCACCCGTAGCAGTAGTGGCCGCCGTACTTGCCCAGGTAGATCTCGCCGGCGTCCCAGAGCTTCTGGAGAATCGCGCGCACCACCACGCGGTGGCGCTCCTCGGTGGTCCGGATGTAGTCGTGATACCGGATGCCGAGCTGACGCCAGGTCTCGCGGAACGCACCGGAATTCTGGTCGGTCATCGCCTGCGGCGTCATGCCCGCCTTCGCCGCGGCCTGGGCGATCTTCTCGCCGTGCTCGTCGGTGCCGGTGAGGAACCACACGTCGTCGCCGGCCAGCTCGCGGTAGCCGACCATCGTGTCGGCCACGATCATCGTATACGCGTGCCCCAGGTGGGGACGGTCGTTCACGTAGTAGATCGGGGTCGTCAGGTAGAAGGCGGTCACGGCTCGCGCTGGGGCTGGATATGCGCCCGTCCCTCCCAGGTCACCTGGTCGATGGGCACTTCCGC
This sequence comes from Candidatus Methylomirabilota bacterium, assembly GCA_035649755.1. GTDB lineage: Bacteria > Methylomirabilota > Methylomirabilia > Rokubacteriales > CSP1-6 > AR31. Next base: position 405 of record DASRIY010000035.1, on the reverse strand, counting down.
CTCGGTGCCGTCGGGAAAGCCGACGACGACGCTCTGCTTGAGCACGCGCAGCGACCGGATCTTGCCCGACATGCAGCCACCGCCACCGCACGAGGCCTGGCACGGCGTGTTCACGCGGGGCAGGCGCGAGCGCAGCTCCTCGTACGTCGAGAACTCGTAGAGCAGGCAGCACTTGAGCCGGCCGCAGTTGCCCAGGAGCCGGTTGTCGGTCAGCGGCATGTCCTGCGCTTTGGCCATCTTCACCGAGATCGGCTCGAAGCGCCTGAGGTGCGAGGAGCAGCAGAGCTGGCGGCCGCACGGGCCGATGCCGTCGAGGAGCCGCGTAGTATCGCGCGCGCCGATCTGCCGCATCTCGACGCGCGAGCGAAGCTCGCGGGCGAGGTCGCGGACCAGGTCGCGGAAATC
>DASRIY010000034.1:0-2465 GCA_035649755.1 Candidatus Methylomirabilota bacterium | reverse complement strand
CGCGGGCAGGACGGCGTCACCACCGAGTACAGCGACGTGGCCGTCGCCGGCGACGGGGTCGAGCGCCTGCTCACCGAGCTCTTCAGCGAGCACTGGGACAAGCTCACCGTCGGGCCTTTGATCGAGGGCGCCGCCTACGAGATCCGGTTCGCCGCGCGCCCGACCGTGACGATGCTCGACGGATACCTGACGGTCGACACGGGAATCTGGCACTTCCACCTCTGCGTCAACGATCACCGCGGCGCGCCCACGGCGGAGCTGGCGCAGGTCCGCCGCGTGGCGCGTGCCGCCTTCTTCCGGTCGGATGGCGACTCTTGCTCGCCCTCGACCTGGGGGCTCCGGCTCTGGAACGGGCGCGGCGAGCAGATGATCACGGTCCTGTTCCCGAACGCGCACTTCGACGAGAGTTGGCGGCGTTTGGCGGAGCCTCGCTGGGACAAGACCGCGCTCTGGGAGGATCTCAAACGGCGCTACGCGGGTGATTGAGCCGATGAGGCCGGGCGGCCTCGGCTCGATCGCGCTCGGTGTCGCCCTGATGCTCGGCGCGTCCGTCGCGGCGGCCGAGGACTCCGATCTGATTCCGACCGACCGCCCGAGCCTTTCCACCAGCACGATCACCGTGCCCCCCGGCAAGCTGCAGATCGAGAGCGGCGTCGAGTATTCCCGGTCGCGCGTGAGCCACGGTCAGACCGAGCAGCAGTTCCTTGTCGACATCCTCCTGAGAACGGGGATCACGAGCCGCGTCGAGGCCCGGCTCGACATCAACCCGGTGGTCTGGCTGAAGGACGCCGACACCGACGTCGGCTTCGGCGACGTCACCGTCGAGGTCAAGTATCGGTTCTTCGACTCGCCAGAGGGCAGCTGGTGGCCCTCGCTGGGAGTCCTGCCGTTCGTCAAGATACCCTCGGCCCGCTCGCCGATCGGCTCGGAGCGGGTCGACATCGGCTGCACGGGGCTCGCGACCTTCGATCTGCCGTGGCAGTTGAGCCTCGACCTGAACGTGGGGCTCGCGGGGATCGGCCAGTCGGAGGGCGCGTACTTCCTGCTCCAGGAGACCGTGTCCGCCTCGCTCAGCCGCCAGATCACCGACCGGTTCGCGGCCTACGGCGAGCTCTTCTACGCCTCGCCGTCCGAGCGTCACACGCGCGACGTCGTGGGCTTCGACGCCGGTGTCCAGTACCTGATCCTGCCGCGGGTTGTCATCGACATGGCGGCGCAGGTAGCGCGCGGCACGCCCGGCCCCGACTTCGCCATCCGCGCCGGGCTGAGCTTCCGATTCGGTCTCTGAGCGGCTCGGGCGCGCGTGCCCGTCGTTCCCAATCCGGACATCGCGAAGCTGGTGGCGCTCCTCTCGGCGCTGGCGATTGATCTCGCCTTCGGTGATCCCCCGAATCGCTATCATCCCGTTGCCGGGATCGGCCGGCTCCTCCGTGCCGGACAGCGCTGGCTCTGCCGCGGCTCGCCGTCGCGGCTCCTGGTGGCCGGCGCCCTCACCACGATCGCGGTCGCCGGACTCGTGGCAGTGGCCGCGGCTCTCGTCTCGCGCATCGCGGCCGGGCTCGGCATCGCCGGGATCCTGCTCGAAGCGCTCGCGCTCTCGTCGCTGCTTTCGCTTCGCGACCTGATCGGCGCCGCGCGCTCGGTCGCGCGCGATCTCGACCGGGGCGATCTGGCCGCGGCGCGCGAGGCGGTCGGGTACCACCTGGTGAGCCGGCCGACCGCCGCGCTCGATGAAGGCCAGGTCGCGTCGGCGACCATCGAGTCGGTCGCCGAGAACCTGACCGACTCGCTCGTCGCCCCGGTATGCTGCTTCCTCGCCGGAGGTCTCGTGTGGGCGGCGGTCTATCGCGTGATCAACACCGCCGACTCGATGCTCGGGTTCCGCCGCGGGCCGCTCGAGTACTTCGGCAAGAGCGCGGCGCGGCTGGACGACCTCGTGAATCTGATCCCGGCGCGCATCGCGGGGCTGAGCCTCGTGGCCGGGGCGGCCCTCGCGGGAGAGAGCTCGAGTGGGGCGCTGGCCGCGCTTCGACGCGATCGACGGCGCACCCAGAGTCCCAATTCGGGCTGGCCGATGAGCGCGATGGCGGGCGCGCTGGGCGTCGCGCTGGAGAAGCCGGGCGTCCACCGGCTCGGGGCCGGAGCGCTGCCGATCGCAGCCGACATCGAGCGCGCGGTCAGGGTCGTGGCCGCGGCCTCAGCGGTGAGCGTCGCCCTCGCGGTCTTCGTGTTCGCGGCGGGCGCGATAGTGCTCGGGCCGGCCCGCTAGAGGGAAGCGCCGGCCCTCAGGACAAGAGCCCGCGCCGGATCGCCTCGACCGCCGCCTGGGTGCGATCGGCGGCGCCGAGCTTCTCGAGCGCGCGCTGCAGGTACTTCTTCACCGTGCCGACGCTCCAGCGCAGCCGGACGCCGATCTCCCGGTTCGTCAGGCCCTGAGCGACCAGGCGCAGCATTTCCTGCTCGAC
>DASRIY010000033.1:0-4151 GCA_035649755.1 Candidatus Methylomirabilota bacterium | reverse complement strand
ACGGCGACAAGGAAGTCCTCTACTTCAAGGACTTCTCCTCCGGCGCCATGATCGAGTCCGTCGTCCGCCGCGCCAAGAAGCTCGCCCTCAAGCGCTACATCGGCGGCGGCCAGAAGGGCATCATGGTCGACGACCTCCTCACCGCCGTCCGCGAGGAGTTCAAGGAAAACGAGGATCTTCCCAACACCACCAACCCTGACGACTGGGCCAAGATCGCCGGCAAGAAGGGCGAGCGCATCATCGCGGCACAGCAGGTTCGACACGAGGCGCCAGCGCCGGCGCGAAATGTCGAGCGAGTGCCCACGACCGGGCAGTATCTCTAGGACGTCAGGGCGGGCGCTCCCGGGCGAGCCCGCCTAGCGCGCGCATCGGACGGCGCGCCCGGGAGCGCCGCGGGAACGCCGACGACGGCGTAACCTCGCGAGCGAAGTTGCCACTCGATCTCGAGGTGCTCACGCCGCTCGGCCACGCGCTGCTCCCGCGCCGCCGTGCGTCCACCCGCGGTGCCGGCGGTCCGCCGCTCTCCGTGGCGCCGGTCGGCCACCACCTGCACGGTGTCGTCCCCGCAGAAGGTGCGGCGGAGGGACTCGTAGAATTCTGGCCGCCGACTCCCCACGATGAACAGGAGCCGGCGGATCGGCCTAGCCACGGCGCGCGGTCTCTCTGCCCTACTGAAGGCTCGAGCGGACGGACGGAAACCAGCCCATGAGCGGCGAGTCCTCGCACAGGATGGTCTCGTCACGCTGGGCGCCGGTCGAGATGAGACAGAACGGCGTCCCGATCAGCTCCTCGAGCCGCTCGAGGTAGCGCCGCGCCTTCGCGGGTAAATCGGCCTCGTTCTTGGCGCCCACCGTCGGAGCGAGCCAGCCCTCGATCTCCTCGTAGACCGGCTCGGCTGCCGCCACCACCGTCTCGTCCTCCGGGAACTCGGTCAAGGTCTCGCCGCGATGGCGGTAGGCGACGCACACCTTCACGGTCTCGCACTGGTCGAGGACGTCGAGCTTGGTCAGCGCCACGGTGTCGAGGCCATTGATGCGTGTCGCGTAGCGGCCGACCACCGCGTCGAACCAGCCGCAGCGTCGCGGCCGACCGGTGGTGGCGCCGTACTCGTGGCCGCGCCCCCGGATCGTCTCGGCGATCGCCCCGGTCATCTCGGTGGGAAACGGCCCGGCGCCGACGCGGGTCGTGTAGGCCTTGCTCACGCCGACGACGCCGTGGATCTTCGTGGGCGGGACACCCGTGCCCGTCGCCGCGCCGCCGGCAGTCGATGAGGACGACGTGATGTACGGATAGGTCCCGTGGTCGATGTCGAGCATCGTCGCCTGGGCGCCCTCGAACATCACGCTGTAGCCCGCCTCCATCCAGCGCGAGAGCAAGAGCGACGTGTCGGTGATGTAGGGCGCCAGCCAGCCCGCGTAGCGCAGGTACTTGTCCAGGATCTCCTCGACCGAGAAGGTCTCGGCGTCGTAGATCTCGCGCAGCAGCCGGTTCTTCATGGCCACGTTGAGCTCGAGCTTCTCGCGGAACAGGCGCTCGTTCAGCAGGTCGGCCATCCGGATGCCCACGCGCGCCGCCTTGTCGACGTAGGCGGGCCCGACGCCGCGCCCGGTCGTCCCGATGCGGCGCTTGCCCAGCTTGGCCTCGGAGGCCAGATCGAGCGCCGGATGGTAGGGCATGATCAGGTGCGCGTTCTTGGAGATGAAGAGGTTGCCGTCGAGCTGTACGCCGCGGCGCACGAGCGCTTCCATCTCCTCGATCAGCGAGCCCGGGTCGATCACCACGCCACAGCCGATCACGCACCGGCATCCGGGATGCAGGATGCCCGACGGGATCGAGTGCAGGACATACTTCTCGCGCCCGACGACGACGGTGTGGCCCGCGTTGTTGCCGCCGGCGTAGCGCGCCACGACATTCACGTGCGGCGCCAGCAGATCGACCACCTTCCCCTTGCCTTCGTCGCCCCACTGCGTTCCGACGACCACGATGTTAGGCATGGCGCAACCCTCCAAAAACACGCTCCGGATGCTGGAGAATCTCACTGACCGGCAGCACGCGCTCCGACCCGTCCGCGAGGCCCATCGTCAGCACCTCGCCGGCGCCGGCCCTCGCGTGACCGACGACCAGGATGTGACGCACGCGCTGCGTGCGCGCGTACGCGACCGACTCGTCGAGCCCGCGGCTGATGATATCGCGCGCGACCGACGCGCCCAGATCGCGCAGCCGGCGGGCCAGCGACAGGGCCACCGTCTTGTCCGGCGTGAAGTCGATGATGAAGAAATCGGGTCCCGGCAGCGTCACCGCGACGCCCTGCCCCTCCATGACCGACAGCGCCCGGCCGATGTCGAATGCGAAGCCGACGGCCGCGCAGTCGTAGCCGAAGCGGCCGAGCATGTCGTCATAGCGGCCGCCGCCGGCGATCGCCGCGCCGAAGCCCGCCACGTAGGCCTCGAAGTACGTGCCGGAGTAGTAGTCGAAGCCGCGGACCTCACCGAGATCGAGCAGCACGCTCTCGCCGAGCCCGTAGATCTTCAGCAGCCGATACACCTCGGCCAGGTTCGCCAGGGCCCGCGACGCGCGCTCGTTGCGCGCGAAGCCGGCCGCCCGCTCCAGCACCGACTCGCGGCCGAAGAGCGTCGGCAGCGCCAGGAGCGCGTCGCGCACGTGCGCCGGCGGCGCCAGATCGGCCACAAGCTGCTCGAGGGTCGAACCGTCCTTGCGGGCCAGGGCCGCGCGCAGCTCTCGCCCGGCGGCCGGGTCCGCCTTCGCCTCGTCGAGCAAGCCGCGGACGAAGTCCGGGTGGCCGAGGTCGATCTGGAACCGCTCGAGCCCGAGCGCGCGGAGCCCCTCGATAGCCATGGCGATGATCTCCACCTCGGCCTCGGGCTGGTCGAGCCCGACCAGCTCGACCCCCGCCTGGTAGAACTCGCGGTAGTGCGACACCCGCGGCTCGTCGTAGCGGAACACGTTGGTCACGTAGCCGAGGCGAATGGGCTTGGGCTCGTCGCGCAGCCGGGTCGCCACCACGCGCGCGATCTGGGGCGTGATGTCCGGCCGGAGCGCCAGCATCCGCCCGGTCTCCCGGTCGACGAGGGTGAACATGTTGTTCTGCACGGCCTCGTCGGTCCCCCTCGCGAGCACGTCCGAGTACTCGAACGTGGGCGTGACGATCTCGCGGTAGCCCCAGCGGCGAAACACGTCGAGCAGCGCCCCCTCCACGTGCCGCTTGCGCTCGGCCTCGTCCGGCAGATAGATGCGCGCGCCCTTGGGAAGCTGCGGCAGGCGCGGCTTCACGGCGCGACCGCGTCCAGGTGCGAGACCGTGTTCATGCGATGCACGGTCGCCCAGTCGGGCTCGTACTCGAGCTCGGTGATGCCCGCGGGCGCGGCGTCGACGGTCCAGAGGCGATCGAGCCCGAGCCCCAGAGCGTGCAGGACCATGACGCGCATCACGATCGAGTGGCTGACGAGCACGATCGTCTGGTCAGCGTGCGCCTGCTGGAGCTCCGCGACTCCGGCGGCGACGCGCTCGGCGACCTTGGCGACGGTCTCACCGCCCAGCGGGGCGCAGAGGTGCGGGGCGGACCGCCATTGTTCCCACGCATCGGGAAAGCGGGCGCGGATGTCGTCGCGGGTCAGCCCTTCCCACGCGCCGAAGGTCATCTCGGCGAACGCCGGGGCGAGCCGGACCGGCAGGCGGTGCGGCTCCGCGATCAGCTCGGCGGAGGCGCGGGCGCGTTCGAGCGGGCTTGCGTAGACGGCGGCGACACCGGTACCCGCCAGCGCCCGAGCGACGGCCGCGCACTGGCGCCGCCCCGTGTCGGTCAGCGGGACATCCCGCGAGCCCGCGAAGCGCCGCTCGCGGACCCACGTCGTCTCCCCATGCCGTATGACGAAGACCCTCAGCCTGGCCACAACCCCGCCATTCTATCCCGATTCCCACCCCGGTCCAGACCAGCCGGATTTCCCACCGCGGGCATGCCAACGGATCAGAAGGGTTGAAAGCCTGCAGGTTGCGCTAGAGGCGGACCAGTTTGGCCAGAACGATGTCCGGCATGGCTCGAATCTCCTCGAGCGCAGCCGGCGGCATGGGGTCGTCGAGGTTGAGGAGGGACACCGCCCGGCCGCCGCGGCGCTCGCGGCCGAGCTGCATGC
>DASRIY010000032.1:0-12525 GCA_035649755.1 Candidatus Methylomirabilota bacterium | reverse complement strand
TCGGCGACGTAGTCCGTGATGAAGCTGAGGGCAAATCGCCGATGCGTCTCGGTCAACGCCTCCGACTGATCGACGAGAATGACCGTCTGGTCCGCCGGGGCGCGCGCCAGCAATCGTCGGTCACGGTAGACACAATTATCGGACCCGATGACCGGTCGAGCCCACATGACACCGACCACGGTGGCCAGCAAGGCGACGGCCAGCCCGCCAACGCCGCACAGAATAACGATGCCCCGGCGGTCCAGCCTGCTCAGCGGCACGGCTCAGCCCTTGAACTCCCACTCTTCTCGGACGAGCTTCTCCCGGATGTCGCGCTCGAGCTTGCCGAAGTAGTAGTCGCGGCGTCTTATCTCGGCCGTCCGGAGGTTCTGGAGGGTCGCGTTGTTCTGGCGCGCCATCTCGCTGAACTCCTTCATGGCGCTCTCGTACGATCGCGAGAGCCGCGCCTCGCTCTCCGAGAGGCCCGGTGCCGGGGTGACGAGATGGGCATCGAATCTGACGCTCTCTTTGAAGTAGGGCGGCGCCGGGGACACGCGGACACGCAGATTCGTCTGTCGATAATGCTTCAGCACGATATTGCAAGCGTCCTGGATCTCGGCGGCGTCATGAACGAACGTCCGGCAATGATCGTCGGACCGGCTGACGAGCTGCTGATAGTATTCGATGTTCGACTTCACGTCCGAGAGCAGGCGCGCCTGCTCCTGGAGCGCGCGGTCGAACATCAGATCGACCACACGGCAGTACTCGGACTTGGCCGCCTCGTAGATCGCCTGTCGCCTCTTCAGCTCTCGGTCGAGCTCTCCGTAGCCCGGGTACGCGTCATCGACCCGGTATCCCTTGTACGACGCGAAGATCCCGAATATGGCCGCGAGTATCGTCAGGATCCAGGAAAACACGTCGTCGAACCCGAGCGGGTTCGTGGCGAAGCGCTGCCACGCGAGTCTCGCGGCCCTCCACTGATCCAGGTCCGTCGAGACGCGAGGCGCCGTCGGATTGGTGCCTGGCGTCGACACAGTCGACTGTGACTGCTGCGCGATATCGTTGGTCGCAACGCGATAGTGCGCGGCCGCGAGCGTCACCAGCGCAAAGCATGCGTAGAGGACGGCGACACCGGTCAGCGCGAGCGCCTTACGGCCCCGGCTGTGATGGTTCACGTACCGAAGAAGGCTCCCGGCCAGGATCGCCAGGCTGATATTGACGATCGAGAGCGCCATGGCGATCAACACGCCGCCCAACAAGCCGAAATCACTGCCCTCCGCATAGAACGCCGACAGCGACAGCCACTCGACGAGACCGAGCGCAGCCACGATGGCGAAGTGGTAGAACGGCGACTCCGGATACGCCGCGGCCCGGTAATGCAGTCCGTGTTTCTGCTGGAACCAGCGAAGGTGCTTGAGGGCCCTGGCCTCGTTCTCCTTGGCTTGATACAGGACGGCCGAGTGCTCAGATCTGAGCTTTTCGAGGCCCGGTTCGATGGCCGTCAGCAGGCGGGCGAATGAATTCTTGGTCTGTTCGACATCGATCTTCGCCGCGGTCGCCTTCAGGTCCAGCTGCACCTTCGCGAGGCTCGCTTCGCAGCCGTCCCGTCGCTGCCGAGCCAGACCGACGAAGTGCGCGAAAATCTCGGATTCGGTGGTATCGAGCGAGGTGCTCACCGTCTTCGGGTTGTCGTGAAGGCCCGCGTCCGCCGCCTTTTGATCGACTTCGAACGTGCGCCGCGCCGTTTCAACCAGCTGCCGCATCCCGGGAACGCCCTCCACCGCCCGCGAGGTCGTCGGCGACACGGCTCTTCCTCTCAAGGGTCGAGTGATAGACAAGTGCGGTCAGCAGCGTATCGGCAGAAACGTGGCCATGACTTCCTGTTGCCGCTCTTGGTTTAGGACATCGTCGGCGCTTAGGCAAGTGTTTTCTTGCGGACGCGACAAGATTCTTGACGCCGACGCCGGGAGGGTGTTTGATCCAGGTCTCCTTCGGCAACCCAGCAGGAGGCACGTATGAAGAGCAGGCTCTGGACCGCAATCTTCGCGGGCTTCGCTCTCGCCGTCGGAACGGCCTCAGCGGCGCCGCCGACACCACCCATGGACATGGGCATCATCACCGGCGGCGACAAGGGGACCTATTATCAATTCGGGCTGAATCTGAAGAGGCTCGTCGCCCCGCACGGGGTCAACCTGACCGTCGTGACCTCGAAGGGATCGGTGGAGAACGTCTTCGCCGTTTATCAGCGTCCGGGCACGCAACTCGGCATCGTGCAGTCCGATGTGCTGGCCTTCGTCGCCCGCGTCGAGACCGACCCGGTGCTCAAGCGGATCGCCAAAAAGATCAAGATGGTGTTCCCGCTCTACAACGAGGAGATCCACATCCTCGGCCGGAAGAATATCACCGATTTCGACGAGCTCGCGGACAAGCGCGTGGCCGTCGGCCGCGAGGGCAGCGGCACCTATCTGACAGCCCGTCTCCTGTTCAAGGTCGCGGAGGTGGAACCGCGACAGATGGTGAACATCGACACCGACGAGGCGCTGGCCGAGCTCAAGGCGGGTCGAATCGACGCGATGTTCTATGTCGCCGGCGCGCCGGTGAAGCTCTTCGCGGAGAGCGTCACGGCCGCCGACAATCTGACGCTGATCCCCGTGACCAACAAGAGCGTCATCGAGTTTTACCCGACCGCCGAGATTCCGGCGAATATGTACGGATGGCAGACGAAGCCGCTGCCCACGGTCGCCGTCAAGTCGGTCCTGGTGTCCTTCGACTTCCGCCGGCTCGATTGCGATAACGTCGGCCGCTTTGCCCAGCTCCTCGCCTCGAACATCGGCTGGCTCCGGGACAACGGTCACGCCAAGTGGAAGTCGGTTCAGCTTGATTATCCGCTGAAGGGCTGGGAACAGTACGACTGCGTTCGGAAGTACGTCGGGCGCGCCGCACCCACGCCGGCCTCCGCGAAATCTTCGGAGAATCCGGTTCTGGACGCCATCAAGGGCATGCTACGTGACTAGCGGCGTGCCCGTCGACGACGCCGGACAATCGGCGGCGGGACCCGAGCGCAGCCTGCATCTCGCTGGATCCATCGTCAAGGGCCGATACCGTGTCAACGCCATTGCCTCGGTGAGCCGAGACGTGGTCGTTTACGCGGCAGAGGACATCCGGTATCAGCGGCTGATCGCGCTGAAGGTGCTCCGGGACGAATTCGCGGCAGACCCGGCATTCGTGAACGCGGTGCGGGATCAGGCCAACACGCTGGCCTTGCTTTCGCACGCCCACCGGGGTGTGGCGCGAGTATACGAATGCGACGCGATGCACGATGGTCGGTTGTTCGTGGCCGTCGAGCGGACCAAGGGTGCCACGCTCCGTGAAGTCCTCGATGCGCGCGGCCCGCTCTTTCCGTCCACTGCCCTGCGCATCGCCAGTTGGGTCGGCGAGGCGCTCGAGGCGCTCCATCACAGCAAGATCATTCACGGCGAGCTCGGACCCGATTCGGTCCTGATTGCTCCAGACGCCTACGGCACGGAGCATGTCACCCTCGTCGGCGTTGAGCTCACCGCCGCGCACCGGACTCCGATGGGCCTTCGTCTGCACGAGGCGGCGCCCTATCGTGCGCCAGAACAGATCGAGCGCGGCGAGACGGCCGAGTCCGCCGACGTGTTTGCCCTGGGAATGCTGCTACGGGAGCTGTTGACGGCCGCGGCCGTGTGGGCAGCCGGGACGACCGGCGCGCCCCCGACCCTGCCCCCGGCGACGGAGCGAATCATCACCACGGCACTCAAAGCGCGACCCGAGGATCGCTACCCCGACCTCAGCGTGATGGTCAACGACATATGGGGCGCGCAGGCGGCGCTCGCCCAGCCGGAGTTACGCGTGCGCCCGGTGAAGCCGAGGTCGCCGATGGCCATTCGCCCGCGACCTTCCCGGTTCCCTCTCACACTGCGCATCGCAGGCGCCATCCTCGCCGCAGGTGTCATTGCCGTCATCGTCTGGCTCGCGTCTTCCGACCGAATCGTCTCGCACTTTCGCGCCCGGGTTACCGTGCCCACGCCCGCTGTCGATCCCGTCGAACGGAGCCAGATTTCGCCGCCGGCTCAGCCTCTCCCGGCCGAGCCGGCCAGCGTTCCGGCATCGGCGGCGACGGCTGCTCCCGGCGGGACATCGATGCGCCCGGAATCCCAGCCCGTCAAGGACGCCTCGCCAGTGGAGGAGCGTGCTCCTGTGGTCGTCAAGCCGGCGCCCGCGCCCCAGCCCGTCAAGGATGCCTCGCCCGTGGAGGAGCGTGCCCCTCTGGTCGTCAAGCCGGCGCCCGCGCCGGTGGCCGTGCGGCCAGAGCGGGCCCGGGCACCGGCCGCGGCACCGGTCGTCGTCGACCGTCCGCGTAGTCCCGTCGAGTCCCGCGCGCCGGCCGATCGGCCGGCCATCGACGCGCGCGACGGCAGCGCTATCATCGACTGGCTGCTGGAGAATCGGCGGTAGCAAGCCGCTAGCCTCGCCGGCGGCTGCGGGATCGCCTCAGCCGACCTCGCCGCGAATCTTGGATGTGGCGGTGAATCCACGACTTCTCCTCTACGAGAGTGGCGCTCGACACTGCGGGAGTAACGATAGAATCATCGGAGATGATCACCTGCCCCGGCTGCGACACAGAGGCGGCCCCCGGCTTCGCGTTCTGCCCCCGGTGCGGCCGGCGGCTGCCGAGCCCCTGCGACGCGTGCGGCTTCCCGCGCGAGCCCGATTTCGCGTTCTGTCCTCGCTGCGGCGCCGCGCGGAGCCCGAACACTCCGGTGAGGCCCGCGCAGCCCCAGAAGCCAGCCGACCCGTCGCACGAGGCCGACCGCCGCCCGGTGACCGTGCTGTTCGCCGACTTGTCGGGATTCACGACGCTCTCCGAGCGACTCGACCCCGAGGACGTCCGCTCGTTCCAGAACGCCCTGTTCGAGACGCTCTCCGCCGCCATCGCCCGCTACGACGGCTTCGTGGAGAAATTCGTGGGCGACGCCGTGCTCGCGGTCTTCGGCGCGCCGGTCGCCCACGAGGACGATCCGGCGCGCGCGTGCGCCGCCGCGCTCGAAATGCTCGAGCGCGGCGCGACTCTCAGCCGTCAGTGGGCCGCCCGTCTCGGCCAGCCCGTGACGCTGCACGTCGGAATCCACACGGGCCCGGTGGTGGCCGGCAGCCTCGGCGGCGCGAGCGGCGCCGGCGCGGCGTACGCCGTGACGGGTGACACGGTCAACACGACGGCGCGGCTGCTGGCCTCGGCCGCGCCCGGGACCATCCTGGTCTCCGAAGCCACCTGCGCCCTCGCCCAGCACCGCTTCGCGTTCGAATCGGCGGGGCAGGTCACGCTCCGCGGCAAGGCCGAGCCGATCGCCGTTCGACGTCTCGTCGGTGTCCTCGCCGAGCCGGGATCGGCCCGCGGCCTGGCGGGGCTCGGCCTCGCGGCGCCGTTCGTCGGACGCAAGGACGAGCTGGACCAGCTGCTGGCCGCGTTTGAACGCATGGAGTGTGGGCAGGCCCAGGTCGTGAGCCTGGTCGGCGAAGCCGGCACCGGGAAGTCGCGGCTCATCGCCGAATTCCTGGCCCGACTCGACGCGGACGGGCGTCTGGCCCGGATCGCGCTGCGGCGGGCCGCGTGCGCGTCACTCGGCGAGCCCACGTACGGCGTCTTCGGCTCACTTTTCCGCGGCGCGTATCAGGTAGAGCCCAAAGACTCGCTGGAGGTCGCGCGACAGAAGCTCGTCAGCGGGCTCCGCGCGCTCGGTGCGCGTGACGACGAGGCGGCGATGATCGCGCCGGTGCTCAGCTACGTGCTCGGGGTCGAGGAAGCGATGCATCCCGACGTCGAGCCCGAGCAGCTCCGCCGCCAGATCGCGCTGGCGGCGCGCGCGCTGATCGAACGGCGGCTCGACAAGGAGCCTCTCTTGATCCTCGTCGAGGATCTGCACTGGGCCGACACCGCCTCGGTCGACCTGCTTCGCCAGGTAGTCGATCAGCTCGCGAGCCGGCCGCTGCTGGTGCTTCTCTCGCACCGCCCCGAGACCCGGCCGCCCCTGGTAACCCGCGCCGCGCAATCGGTGATCCGGCTCACGCCGCTCTCCCGCGACCAGACGCGCGAGCTGGTGGCTGGGCTGTTCGCGGCGCCCGTGGGCGGCCGGCTGGAACAGCTCCAGGATTTCGTCGCGACGCGCGCCGGCGGCAATCCGTTCTTCGTCGAAGAGGTCGTCCGCAGTCTGGTCGACAAGGGCGTGCTTTCGCGCCAGGGCGATCGCTGGACGTGCGCCGAGGCATCCGAAGCGCTCGACGTGCCGGCGACCCTCCAGGGCCTGATGCTTTCGCGCGTCGACCGCCTGCCCGCCGATGCCCGGCGGCTTCTTCAAGAGTCGGCGGTACTCGGACCCGTCTTCGAGGAGGCGCTCCTGCGCACCGTCGCCACGACGCCCGCCGCCTTCGACAAGGCGCTCGATCCGCTCGTCGAATCCGACCTGATCCAGGCCGCGGGACAGCTGCACGAGCGAGGCCGATACCGGTTCACCCACGCACTCGTGCACGAGGTGGTCTATCAGAATCTCCTGCTCGCGCGACGGACCGAGCTTCACGAGCGCGTGGGCCGGGCGCTCGAGCGCGCGGCCGGCCCGCACCCCGAGCGGCTGAGCGACCTCGAAGCCCTCGGCCACCACTGGAGCCTCAGTGCCGACCGGCCGCGCGGCGCGCGCTATCTGGTCGCCGCCGGCGACTGGGCGCGCGGGGTCTACGCGAACGACGACGCGATCCGCCACTACCAGCGGGCGCTCCAGACTCTCGCCGGGAGCGCCGGCGGCGAGGCCGACGCCCGGGCGGCGCGCGAGCGGCTCGCCGATCTGCTGGGGCTCACCGGGCGGCGGACCGAGGCGCTCACGCACTACGAGACGCTGCGGGAACAGCTGGCGGCCGATCACGCGGCCGCCGCGCGCATGCTCCGCAAGATCGGCGCGCTTCACTGGGATGCCGGCGACCGCGATCGGGCTGCGGTCTGCTTCACCGATGGTCTCAGGCACCTCGGCGACGGCGGCGATCCGATCGAGCGTGCCCATCTCTTCCAGGAGATGGGGCGACTGGCATTTCGCGCCGGCGACAACGCCGCCGCGATCGGCTGGGCCGAGCGCGCGCTGGCCGAGGCGACGCAGGAGAACGACGCCGCCACCGAGCCCGAGCGCCTCCGCGAGGCGGCCATCATGCGAATCCAGGCGTATAACACGCTCGGCGTGGCCCTGGCGCGCACCGGCCGCCTCACCGAAGCGGTCGAGCAGATCGAGCGCAGCATCGGCCTGGCCGAGGAGCGCGAGCTCCTGCAGGCCGCCTGCCGCGGCTACACGAACCTCGGTGTGCTCTACAGCTCGCTCGACCCCCGACGTAGCATCGAGACCTGCCTGCGCGGGCTCGAGACCGCCAAGAAGGTCGGCGATCTCGGGTTCCAGTCGCGGCTCTACGCGAACCTCGCGGTGGCGTACTGCGCGCTGACCGATCGCTGCGAGGCCGAAGGCGTGGAAGCGGCGCAAGCCGCCATCGATCTCGACCGCCGGCTCGGGCTGCTCGATCACCTGGCCGTACCGCTGATCGTGCTAGGCCAGATTCACCAGTGCAACGGCGAGCACACCCAGGCCTTCGCGATGTACCAGGAGGCGCTGGGGCTGGCCGAACAGGTCGGCGAGCCCCAGCTTCTGTTCCCCTGCTACGACGGCCTGGCCACCCTCTACCTCGATACGGGAAACCGGCGGCTGGCCGAAACCTATCTGGCCAAGGCTCAGGGAGTCTGCGAGCGCGCCGGAGTCGAGCCGGACTCGCTCATGGTGTTACCGTTCCTGTATTGAAGTCGCCAGTGAAAACGCTCGGAGGAGACTGACATGACGAACAACGATCCGCGTCCGCCGGTCGCGCCCGGTGAGCCCGCTCCGGACTTCACCCTGCCGGCGGTGGATGGTAAGGAGCCTGTGTCCCTGGCCGACTACCGGGGCAAGAGTCCCGTGTTCCTTGGCCTTCTCATCGGCCTGTGGTGCCCATTCTGCCGGCGCCAGATCGCGAAGATGGGAACGAACGAGGCCAGGCTGAAGGCGCTCGGAGTGGAAACGGTCGGCGTCGTGGCGACGGAGCCGGAGAATGCCCAGCTCTACTTCAAGTTCCGCCCGACCCGCCTGCGCCTCGGCGCCGATCCGGAGCTCACGACGCACCGTCTGTATGGCTTGCCGAAGCCGGCCGTGACCGACGAGTTCATGAAGCAGTTCGAGGCCACGCGGGTGAATCCTTTCGGGGAGTTCCCCGAGCCCTTGCCCCTCCCGAAGACGCCCGAGGCTTCAGCAAAGCTCGACGGCTACAAGGAAACCGACACCGACCAGGGTGAGATGATGCGGCAGTTCCCCCAGCTCAAGGGTCACTTCTTGATTGACCGCGACGGCATCGTCCGATGGGCGAACATCGAGTGCTCCCGGGAGGGCATCACTGGGATCGGGAAATTCCCGTCCGAGGAGGAGATTCTCGCGGCGGTGCGCGCCCTGCCAGGGCGCTAGCCGACCTCGCCCCGGATCTTCGTGTGCAGGGCGCCCAGCGTGTCGACGATGGCGTCGACGGAGCGGGCGCCCGACTGGAAGATCGCGGTCGCGTTGATGGCGACCCACTCGAAGCCCATCTTCTTGAGCTCGACGACCCGCGCGACCACGCGATCGTGCTCGACGTAGAAGCGCTTGCCGCTCGCGTCGCGCGGCGGCGACGCGACCATCGCCTGTAGCCCGATCGTCTTCGGGTCGCGGCCGGCCGCGGCGGCGGAGCGATGGATCGTGTCGATCGCGGAACGCGCGCTCGCCTCGTCGGCGATCTGGTTGCCGAGCCAGCCGTCGCCGAGCTCGCCCACCCGGCGCAGCGCCCGCTCCGAGCGGCCGCCGATCCAGATCGGCAGGCGCGCGCCCTGCGGCGGCTTCGGCTCCATGCCGATCGCCGTCAACTGGTAGTGCTGCCCCTTGAAGTCGATCTGCGTGTCGCTCCAGCAGGCCCGAAGAAGCCGGATTGCCTCGTCCATGCGGGCGCCGCGCGTGTGAAAGTTCTCGCCGAGGGCCTCGTACTCTGATTCCTGCCAGCCGACGCCTACGCCCAGGCGCACGCGCCCGCCCGAGAGCGTGTCGAGCGTGCTCACCTGCTTGGCCACCAGCGTGGGATGGCGCTGCGGCAGCACGAGCACCTCGGTGCCGAGCCCGACGCGCGTCGTGACGGCCGCCATGTACGCAAGGGCCATGAAGGCTTCCAGGATCGGCATCTGCGCCGGATACGGGCCGGGCTCGCGGCCGGCCATCGGGAAGCCCATCACCACGTGGTCGAACATGTCGATCTGGTCGTAGCCGATCTGCTCGATAGCCTGGGCCAGCCGCATCACGCCCTTGGGCCCTTCGCGGTACGAGACGCTCGGGAACTCGACGGTGAGCTTCATGATCTCCTCATTGTGGGTCCATCAATAGATGCCCAGGTGCTGGCGCAGGTCCACGCCATTCTGCTTGAGCTCGGCCGCCCCGCCCTCGACGACGACCCGGCCGCTGTTGAGCACGACGATGTCGTCGGCCACGTCGAAGACGAGCTTGGGGTTCTGCTCGACCAGCACGATCGAGAGCCCCTCGGCCTTGAGCCGGCGAATGGTCGCCATCACCTCGGCGACGATCTGCGGGGCCAGGCCCTCGGATGGCTCGTCCATCAGGAGCACGCGCGGGTTCGCCATGAGCGCCCGGCCGATGGCCAGCATCTGCTGCTCGCCACCCGAGAGCGAGCCCGCGAGCTGGCTCCTACGCTCGGCGAGCCGCGGGAAGAGACCGGCGACGGTCTCGTGCGTCCACAGCATCGGGAAATCGCCCTGAGGCTTGCGCCCGGCGACCGCGAGATTCTCGCGCACGGTGAGGCTTCGAAATACGCGGCGCCCCTGCGGAACCAGCGCGACGCCGAGCGCCGCGATGGCCTCCGGCGCGTCGCCGGTCACCCGGCGGCCGTAGACGGTGACCGCGCCGTGGCGCGGCGGGAGGAGGCCGACGGTCACGTTCATCGACGTGGACTTGCCGGCGCCGTTGCGTCCGAGCAGGCCGAGAAGCCGTCCCTCGCCCAGTCGCAGCGACACGCGGTGGAGCACGTGGCTGTCGCCGTAAAATGCATCGATCTCCTCGAGCGCGAGGGCGTCGTGCGCCAAGGCGCCTACTATACAGTGACTGGAGGTAGAATCGGGGCGTGCTCAGCGAGGATCAGAACAGGCGGCTGACCGAAGTCGGCGCGGGCACCCCCATGGGTGAGCTTCTGCGGCGGTACTGGATGCCCATCGCGGCCGTCGCCGAGCTGGACGACAAGCCCACCAAGCCCGTGCGCCTCATGGGCGAGGATCTCGTCCTCTACAAGGATCGCTCCGGAAACTACGGCCTCGTTGATCGCCACTGCCCGCATCGCCGCGCCGATCTTTCCTACGGCTGGGTCGAGGACTGCGGGCTGCGCTGCCACTACCACGGCTGGCTCTGGGACCACACGGGCCGGTGCCTTCAGCAGCCGTTCGAGGAGACGGCCCATCCGGATGCTCGGTTCAAGGACCGCGTCCGCATCAAGAACTACGCCGTCGAGGCCAAGGCGGGCCTCCTGTGGGCCTACCTCGGGCCGCCGCCCGCGCCGCTGGTGCCGACCTGGGAGCCGTTCACGTGGAAGAACGGCTTCGTGCAGATCGTGTTTTCCGAGGTTCCCTGCAACTGGTTCCAGTGCCAGGAGAACTCGATCGATCCCGTGCACTTCGAGTGGCTGCACTCGAACTGGTCGCGCGCGCTGAGCCGCGCCGACGGCGGCTGGTCGCCCACGCACTTGAAGGTCGGCTTCGAGGAGTTCGAGTACGGCATCACCTACCGGCGCGTCCTCGAAGGCCAGTCCGAGCAGGACGAGCTCTGGACCGTGGGGCGGTGCTGCCTCTGGCCGAACTGTCTCTTCACCGGGGGCCACTTCGAGTGGCGTGTGCCGATCGACGACGCCAACATGCTGAGCGTGGGCTGGTTCTTCGATCGCGTGCCGAACGAGATGGAGCCCTACCAGCAGGACCGCATTCCCTACTGGTACAGCCCGATCAAGGACGCGCTGACCGACCGCTGGATCACCTCGCACGTCATGAACCAGGACTTCGTCGCCTGGGTCGGCCAGGGCACCATCGCCGACCGCACGCAGGAGCACCTGGGCGAAAGCGACCGCGGCGTCATCATGATGCGCCGGCGCATCCTGGAAGACGCCGAGACCGTGATGCGCGGCGGCGAGCCCAAGGCGCTCATTCGCGACGCGGACAAGAACAGCTGCGTGCGGCTGCCGATCATCGGCCGCGACTTCTTCCTGAACGGCTCGTCTCGCGTCGAAAACGAGACCTCGCGTCAGCGCACGCCCGGCCTCGTGCTTCGCAGGGAGTTCCCGTTCCTCACGGGGCAGCCGGAGGAAGTCCGGGCCGAGTATCGGCGTGCGATGGGACTGCCGGAACCCGGCGTCGACGCCCGCTCGCCGGCGAGCTAAGGGGGCGATCATGGCCGAAATCGTTCTGGGCCTCGCGACCTCGCACACACCGATGCTGACGCTCCCGGCCGAGCTCTGGTCTTCCTACGCCAGGAACGACGAGCGCAACCGCGAGCTCGCGTTCCCGCCGCATGGCCTGGTGATGCCCTACCAGGAAGGTCTGACCGACAACGCGCCGGAGCTTCGCGCCAAGTTCCGCGGCGCGGAGCCTTATCGCGCCCAGGCTGACGCCTGCCAGAAGGCGCTCGACGAGCTGTCGTCCACGCTGCGCGCGGTCAACCCCGATATCACCGTGATCATCGGCGACGACCAGGACGAGTGGTTCTTCGACGACAACATGCCGGCCCTCTGCGTGTTCTGGGGCGAGAGCGCGCCGTTGATCCCCCGCACGATGCCGCCGGGCGCGCGCGACGCCGAAGTGATCGAGGCCATCCGCCGCGGCTACGGCGACGTGCCCATGGACGTGCCGGTGGCGAGCGGTTTCGGCCGCTACCTGATCGAATACCTGATCGAGCACGACTTCGACGTTGCCCACATGCGCTACGTCAAGCAGCCCTACGGCGGCAGCGTGGCGCGGCGCTATCCCACGAGGCAGGGCGAGCTCGACTACGTGCGCGAGACACCGCCGCGCGAGCAGGGGCTGCCGCACGCCTTCGCCTTCATCGTGAAGCGGCTCTTCGACAACAGGCCCGGCACGATCCTGCCCGTCTTCCAGAACACCTGCTACCTGCCCAACCAGCCGACGCCGCGCCGCGCGTTCGCGACCGGCGAGGCGATCGCCGACGCGGTAGCCGAGTGGAAGAGCGACGCGTCGGTCGCTGTGATCGCCTCGGGCGGCTTGAGCCACTTCGTCGTCGACGAGCGGCTCGACCGCACCTTGCTCGGCGCCCTCGAGCGCAACGACGCTCCCGCGCTGCGCGCGATCCCGCGCCAGTGGCTGCATTCGGCCGGGTCGGAGACGTTGAACTGGATCGCGCTGGGCGGCGCCATGCAGCAGGCGCGCCTCAAGATGGAGCT
>DASRIY010000031.1:0-2688 GCA_035649755.1 Candidatus Methylomirabilota bacterium | reverse complement strand
GCGGCGCCGAGCCCGCCGAGACCGAACGAGAAGCCGTAGAACATCCCTGCCGCGAGACCCACTCGGCCCGGCAGGAGCTCTTGCGCATAGACGAGGATCGCGGAGAAGGCCGAGGCCATGATCATAGCGATGAGCACGGCCAAGACGCCGGTCCACAACAGGTTGGCGTACGGCAAGAGCAGCGCGAACGGCAGGGCCCCGAGGATCGAGAACCACATGACGGGCTTGCGTCCCACGCGATCACCGACGGCTCCGCCGGCAATCGTGCCCACCACGATGCCTACGAGGAAGGCAACCAGATAGAGCTGCGCCGTCTGGATCGACAGGTGGAATCTTTCGATCAGATAGAAGGTGTAGTACGAGCTCAGGCTCGCGCTGTACACGTTCTTGGAGAAGAGCAGGGCCACGAGGATCGCCACCGCCTGGATGACCTTCCGGCGCGGCAACTCGCTCTTGCGCGGCGCTGTGGCTGGGACGACGGCAACCGCCGAGGTTCGCGGGACCGGGCGCGCCGGCGTGCGGTGCGCGTACCAGCTCCCGACCTGCAGCAAGATGAAGATGGCGATCAACGCCGAAGCAGAGAACCACGCGATGCTCGCCTGGCCGTGGGGGACGACGACGAATGCGGCGAGCAACGGGCCCGACGCCGAGCCAATGTTTCCGCCCACCTGGAACAAGGATTGGGCAAGCCCATACCGTCCGCCGGCCGCCATGCGAGCCACGCGTGAGGCCTCGGGATGGAAGATTGCCGAGCCCATCCCGATCAACGTGGCCGCGACCAGGATCGCGGGATACGTCGCGGCCCGAGACATCAAGAGCAGGCCGACGAGGGTGAGGCCGATGCCGACCGTCAGCGAATACGGCTGCGGGTGCCGGTCGGTGTACAGGCCGACTACAGGCTGCAGCATGGAGGCCGTGAACTGAAAGGCCAGGGTGATCAGTCCAACCTGGCCGAAGCTCAGCCCGTAGGAGCTCTTGAGAATCGGATAGAGCGCGGGCACCAGCGACTGCATCAAGTCGTTGAGCATGTGACAGAAGCTCAGCGACAGGATGATCGTGAAGGTCGCGCCGACAGCGGGCGTGACCGACCGTGACGGCACTGCGACGGCCGATCCTTGGCTCATCGCCACAGCATAGCAGCGCCGGCGCCATTCTCTACGCGCCGGCGCGCACTGCCCGCCTCCTCGCCGTGCGATGATCTGCGCCAGGCCCAGTCCAGGAGGATCGCGATGCCAGGAGTACGTGACCGAGTCGCCGTCGTTACCGGAGCTGCCAACGGTCTGGGCCGCGAGATCGCGCTGCTGCTCGCGCGCGAGGGCGCGCGCGTCGCTCTGGGCGACCTCGACGCCGCGGGGCTGGACAAGACCGCGGCGGCGATCACCGCGGCCGGCGGTGCTGCTGTCGCCGTCGCGGGAGATCTCACCGAGGAGGCGCCGGCCAACCAGCTGATCGCCGCGTGCGTCGAGCGCTTCGGACGCATCGACATCCTCGTGAACGACGTGGGCGGCAGCCGCAACGCCAAGATCTGGGAGATGAAGGCGGAGGACTGGGACTTCGTGCTACGCCTGAATCTCCGTCCGACCTTCCTGTGCACGCGCGCGGCGGTGCCGCACATGATGCGCGGGCGCAGCGGCCGCATCATCTGCATGTCCTCCGGCGCGCGCGAGGGCACGCCGTGGACCGCCTACTACGCCGGCGGCTCGGCGTACTCCGCAGCCAAGGCCGGTGTGCACGGCTTCGTGCGCGACGTCGCGCTCGAGCTCGCCGAGTACGGCATTACCGTCAATGCGGTAGCGCCCGGCCCCATCGACACCGAGCGCTTCGGCCCCGGGCTCCGGAAGCTGAACGAAACGGTCGAGTACAGCCCCAACCACATGACACCGCTGAAGCGGCTCGGCCAGCCGCTCGAGGTCGCTCACGCCGTTCTCTTCTTGGCCTCAGACGAGGCCAGCTACGTGACCGGTCACACGCTGGCGGTGACGGGCGGGCGGTAAGCTTGGCTACGCTGCAAGGTCCTGTAGCAGACGGCCGAAGCCGTTCAGGGGCGGCCGGAGACCGAGGGCGCGAAACGACGCCCAGATGCAGGCCTGATTCGATGTGACCACGGGCCTGCCGGTGCGTCGTTCCAGCTCGGCGACGGCCTCGACCGAGCGCCACGCCGTGCACGAGCAGAGCAGCGCATCCGCATCGGGCCGGCACACGCGCGCGGCGAAGGCCACGACGTCTTCGGGGTCGGAGTCGTTGATGCCCTGGTTACCGGAGGCGGCGGCCTTGGGCTCGCCCTCGACGTTCAGCACCTCGAAGCCCGAGGCCTCGAGGTAGGCGCGCAGTCGTTGGTTGTTCCAATCGGGGTATGGCGTGGCGACCGACACGCGGCGCGCACCGAAGTGTCGGAGCGCGTCCACCACGGCCGGGGCGGCGGCCACGGCGGGCACACCCGCCGCCTTCGAGATCGTCTGAAGCATGTCGCGGTCGTAGCCGGGTCCGCGGTAAAAGCTGCCGGTCGTACAGCCGTACGCCACTACATTGACGTTCGCGGTGGCCAGATACTTGGCGCCGGATTCGATCTCGGCGTTCATCCGGTCCATGCCGGCGGCGCCCTCGTCGCCGTTGGTCAGCCACAGGCGTTGGCCGTGGATGGTGACGTCACGAGGCGCGACGAGCTGGAAGTCCGCCTCGAACGTCGTG
>DASRIY010000030.1:0-5181 GCA_035649755.1 Candidatus Methylomirabilota bacterium | reverse complement strand
CGTCGAGACCGACGCCTTCGGGACAGGCCAGCGCGATCAGCGCCCACCGGGGCCGGCCGCCCATCGACGCGACGTCCGACACGTTCACGGCGAGCGATTTCCATCCGATGTCCTCGGGCGTGGCCCAGCGCCGGCGGAAGTGGACGTCCTCGATGAGGAGGTCGGTCGTCGCCAGCAGCATCCGGCCGGGCTCGGGCTCGAGGATCGCGCAATCATCGCCGATGCCGAGCCGCACCCCTGGCGCCTTCCGGGCCGTCCGCCGGATGATCTCGATCAGACGCCGCTCGGTCGCAGGAGCAGCGCTCATCGAGAAGGGATGCGTCGTCTATCTGAGGTGCTGATGCGATCCCCGCCCGCGGGGAGTGTTAAGCGAGCGCGTCGAGCTTGGCTTGGAGCTTCGCGCGGGGCACCGCGCCGATCACCTGGTCGGCGACCTTGCCCCCCTTCACGAGGAGAATCGTCGGAATCGAGCGGATGCCGTAGCGCGCGGCGAGACCGGGGTTCTCGTCGACGTTGACCTTGGCGAGCGTGATCTTGCCCGCGGACTCCTTGGCGATGTCCTCGAGCACGGGCGCGATGGCTTTACAGGGGCCGCACCATTCGGCCCAGAAGTCGACCATCATGACTCCGGTATCACGGCTCAGCGTTTCGTCGAAATTTCCCTCGGTCAAGTGGACCGTCCCGGTGTTCGCCATCTGGGTCTCCTCCGTAAAAAGTCAATCACTACGCTAACATGGGCGCTCACCCGGCGCAAGGAAAGGCATCCGGAAATCGCGCATATAGCTTGTCAGTTTGACATCTCCATCGTGCTAGAGTCGATGAATAGTCATGGAAGTCGCAAAGATCCTCGTAGTCGACGACGAGCCGTCAATCCTCAAGCTCCTGAAGGAAGCCCTCACGCAGTGGGGCTACCAGGTGGCATGCGTCGGCACCGGAGCGGAGGCCCTCGAGGCCATCCGGACCGAGCTCTTCGACGCGGCGATCACCGATATCCGGATGCCCGAGATGAGCGGGCTCGATCTGCTCCGCGAGATCAAGCGCCACGACGAATCGATCGAGGTCGTCGTGATGACGGGCTATCCCACGATCGCCTCCGCCGTCGAGGCTCTGAAGGAAGGCGCCTACGACTACCTCTCCAAGCCGCTCATCCTGGACGAGCTGCGCCACCTCATGGCGCGCGTCACCGAGCGGCGCTTCCTCAAGGGCGAGGTGCAGTCGCTGCGCACGCGCCTGGGCGAGGAGCTCACCGTCAACGAGCTGGTGGGCAACGCGCAGCCGATGCAGCGCGTGAAGGACATCATCGGCAAGGTCGCCACCACGGACTCGCCGGTGCTCATCGAGGGTGAGAGCGGAACTGGCAAGGAGCTCGTGGCGGCGGCGATTCACCGGCTCTCGACGCGCAACAAGGGCCCGTTCATTCCGGTGAACTGCAGCGCGATTCCCGAGGATCTGCTCGAGTCCGAGTTCTTCGGCCACGTGCGCGGCGCGTTCTCGGGCGCGGTGGCGGACGCGCTCGGCCTGTTCCGCGGCGCCAACGATGGGACGATTTTCCTGGACGAGATCGCGGAGCTGTCGCCGGGCCTTCAGGTGAAGCTCCTGCGCGTGCTGCAGGAGATGCAGGTCCGGCCGGTCGGCTCGACCAAGGCGCATCCCGTGGATGTGCGCGTCATCGCCGCCACGAATCGCGACCTCGACCGCTCGATCGCCGACGGGCGCTTCCGCCAGGATCTCTATTACCGGCTGAACGTGGTGCGCGTGAGCCTGCCACCGTTGCGCTCGCGACGCGAGGACATTCCGGCGCTGGTGAACCACTTCCTCCGGCGCTACAACCGACGCTTCCGTCGCGACGTGAAGGGGATCACCCCCGACGCGCTCGCCACGCTCAGCAGCTATGACTTCCCCGGCAACGTGCGTGAGCTCGAGAACGTCGTCGAGCGGGCCTTCGCGATGGGCGCGCGGGAGCAGATCACCCTCACCGATCTTCCGCCCCTCGGCACCGGCTCGGTGTCGACCGTGGCCGCGCCGCAGACCGGAACGGTGCCCCGCCTCGCCGACGTCGAGAAGGACCTCATCCTGCGCGCCCTCGCCTTCTACAAGGACGACAAGGAAGCGGCGGCCAGCGCGCTGGGGATCTCTCGACGGACGATCTACCGCCGGCTGAAGGAGTACGGGATGCTCTAAATAGCACGCACCTGTTGCCGAACTGACACCTCCCCAGCCGATCCTGCCGGAAACCCCCTGATCTTAAAGCGTCTTCAGGTTGGCACCCCTGGTGCAGACCCACCGGGCCATGCAAGCGACGCAAGTGACCGTTCCCGTCGAGACCGAGTCCAGAACACTCCAGATCGGCATAGGTTTCGCCTCGCACCAGGATGCGATCTGGGCCGCCGTACGGGCCACTGCGATGGCCCGCTCGGGCCTCCACGGGACGTCACCCGACCTCGTGCTCCTGGTCACTGCGGGCGTACCGGCTCAGGACGTGGTCCCGATGATCCGGGGAGTCCTCGGTCCCGTCGGCATCGCCGGCGGGGCCACCTCCGCGATCCTGACCCACAACGGGGCCGTGACGGCAGGGGCCCTCGTGGTCTGCCTCACCAACGGTGAGGGGGCCGTGAGCGGCGTTGCCGCCGCCGGGGGCCGCGATCTGACCGACGCGGGGCAGGGCGCCGCCCGGCTCATCCTGGCCGGCTGGCCGTTCAGAATGCGTTATCCCCGGGGTCTGGGCCTCGCGTTCGTGAAGCCGGGCTTCGGAGCGCCCGCAGAGGCCTTCCTGCAGCCCTGGCGGGTCCTCATGGGCCCCAAGATGCGAACGGTCTGTAGCGTCCTGTCGTCGCCGGTGGTCTACGGCACCTCGTCCTCGGAGCCGCTCGCCAGCGCCGCGTGCCTGGAGGCGGCCTACTCGACCGGGCTGGGCTACGCCGAGGGCTTCGAGCCCAACGCCACTCCCGATCCCGAAACCCTCATCCAGGGCTCGGTCGAGGCGACGAGAACGGCCTTGAAGCGGCTCGAGGGTGACGGCGCGCGGCTGGTCCTGGTGATCGAATCGAGTGCGCGGCACCGCGCGCTCGGACGCGCCTCCGCCGAGGAGTGGGCCGCCATCAAGAGCGAGATCGACTCGCGCACGCCCTGCGTCGGCTGGCTCTGCGACCACGTGGCGGGGTACGGGCGGGGTGTCCGGCCGGTCGATGCGTACGGCTCGCTCGTTGTCGTGGCCCTCGGCGACGCCCCTCGTCGCTGAGCGCGCCTAGCTAGCCTCGACAGATCTTCCTGACGTCGTCCCACTCCCGGTTCAGCTCCACGGGCCGGGTCTTGTGCGGGATCGACGCGACCAGCTTCTTGAGGTTGTCGACCCGGTCTACGGCGAGCGGGTGGGAGTTCAGGTAGCGGGTCGCCGACTGTAGATTGCCCTCGGACGCGCGCAGCTTCTCGAAGAAGTCGATCATGCCCGCCGGGTCGATGTCGGCCGCCATGAGCATCCGGACGCCTTCGCTGTCCGCTTCGCTCTCGAGCCCGCGGCTGTAGCTCAGGGTTCCCAGCACGCGCGCGCTCTCGAGCCCGTAGGCCATCACGCCGGTGAGATCGCCCGACACCGCCACGAGCATGAGGCCGGTGGAGGCGTGCTGCAGGAGAAGGCGCGTCGCGTGGCGCTTGAGCACGTGCTGGAGCTCGTGCGCCAGCACGCCGGCCAGCTCCTCCGGGGTCTTCGATCGCTCGATGAGGCCGCGCAGCAGGACGATCTGACCCCCGGGAAGCGCGAACGCGTTCACCGTCGAGTCGTTGAAGACGGTCAGGCGGAACTTGTACGGCACGTTCGGCATCGGCTCCAGCAGCCGATTGACGATCGCCATGATCGCCGCCTCGCGGTCGGCGTCCACGCAGCGCCGCTCCGAGCGTCCAATCTCCTCCATGGCCGCGTTGCCGAGCTTCTCCTCCCACGACACCGGCACGCGGGCCGCCAGGACGCCCGCGGCCGTGGGGATGCCCCACATGTACAGCGACCCGCCCGCGACGATGGAGACCAGCGCGGCGACGATCGTGAGAAGAATGCGCCGGCGCCGCTTGCGCGGGTCGTGGAAGCGCCGCCCGAAGGTGGGCGCCGTCTCGTGCAGCGCGGTCAGGAACGCCGGGTCGTCGATCACGAGGACTTCCGGGAACGGTTGGCCCCGCTCCAGGCGGATCTGCTCGCCGGCGTAGGACCCCTGGGTCTGGCGAATCTCGCGGAGGGGCCACCAGAGACGCCCGCCGTCCTCGAGCGACACCTCGAGCCCGGTCTGGGCCATGCGGATCGACGCCGGCCGGCGCGCGGCGCTCTTCCCGTCGAGATAGTTGGCCCGGAACGCGCCCGGCATGCGGCGACGCTACGCGCCGAAGTCGACGTCGGTCCCGAGAATGCTCGAGAGCGCGTCGCCGGTGGCCGTGGAGAGCTGCGGCTCCTGGACGATCCCGTCCAGATCGAGCGCACCGTCGATCGACAGGTACGCGAACACGAAGCGCGTGCTGCGCACGAGCACCCAGGGCCACGCCAGGCCGAGCGTGACCACCAGGATGAGCCAGTTGGTGAGCGTGAAGGTCATCAACGGGCGGCCCGTGAGCGAGCAGCGGAAGCGCGCGGTCTCGAAGAAGGTGTGCTCCCAGAAGTAGCGGGTCTTCTTCGCCGAGAACCAGAACCAGTAGAGCCCGAGTGTCGGGATGAGCAGCAGCAAGGTCACACAATACGAGCCGAAGAGGTCCTTTCCGCGCCCGTCGAAATGGAACGGCCGGCGGCCGAAGTACGAGTGCGAGATCATGAAGCGCTGCTGACGCGCCTGGAAGAACGGGTAATAGAGCGAGAGCGTCAGGGAGCTCAACAGCGAGCCCCGCACGAAGATGTTGATGAAGTCCCTGGCTCGCCCCCGGAACGCGAAGCGGATTCCACGCCACGAGGTGCGGCTGAGCCGATAGCGCCGCGCGCCGACCATGGCCACGGGAAAGAAGATGAACACCAGGACCGATGAGAGGAATCGGATCCCGACGTGGACCATCCGGTCGCCGACAAGCTCGTCGAGCGTCGACAGCACCGTGAGCGGAACACCGAAGATGAGACCGGCCCTGAAGAAGCCGTTGAGGAGCTCCCGGCCCGTGCCGTGATAGGCCAAGCGGTCGCCCTCGAAGCTGGTCTGGCTCATCATGTAGCGGCGCACC